>CBFHNR010000013.1:64459-67267 GCA_965657215.1 uncultured Paracoccaceae bacterium | reverse complement strand
GCGAATTCGATCTCATCCAATGTGGCATTGGTATCAAGGTGTTCTTTTAGCCATGAGAGCGTGAATTTCATGTTGTTTTCCTGTCTTTCACATGGGCCAACCAATTGGCCAGTTCAAGTGTACGTGTGTCAAAGGCAAGCATGTCTGGGGTTGTCCCCAAACGCGCGGCGGCCTGTTCATTTGTTTCTGCGAGATCCAGATCGGCAATCATGTCGTCATGATCTTGAAAGATGCTGTCACGGTTGCGCATGTAATCCGCGATGCGCGTTGTGCTTAGTTCTGGGTGATATTGCGTGCCCCAAAAATCCACTCCACCCTGTTCATAAGCAAAGGCCTGAACGGGGCTATGATCATTCGTTGCGCTCAACACCGCCCCAACGGGCAGGCGCTGTGTTTCATCGCGGTGGATACAGGGCGTTTCCCATGTGTTGGCGCGCCCGGCAAACATCGTATGGGCTGTGTCTGCGCGCTCAAGGTTTTGCGCAACGCCAACTTCGATCCCTTTTGGCGATGCCCCGACAGCCCCGCCTAGCACAACAGTGGCCAGTTGCATTCCGTTACAGCTTCCCCAACTGGGAAGACCGTGTTTAAACACCTGTTCCATTGCATCGCGCTGGGGCTTTGCCTCGGTCGCATCAGTGGACCACGCAACACCTGAACCCGTGAACACAACGCCGTCAACAGCCGCCAAGTGATCCGCGGCTAACAGATCAACATAGGGGGCGTGCTGCGCAATTGTTACAGTATGATCCAGACGCGCGAACGCCTCAATGAACCCTGCGGCCGCAGGGGGCATGTCTGGCGTATTGGCCTCTATGATCAAAAGATGGGTCATCTGCTTTGTGTCAACTGTGGCAAGCCTTAGCGGCTTAGACCCCCATGAAGTGTGGGCACATCAAGGGATTGGAACCCATAGTGGCGCAACCAACGTAGGTCACTATCAAAGAAAGCGCGCAAATCAGGAATGCCGTATTTTAGCATCGCAATGCGATCGATCCCCATTCCAAAGGCAAAGCCCTGCCATTCATTGGGATCAATTCCACCAGCTGCCAGAACCTTGGGATGGACCATCCCTGATCCTAGGATTTCCAGCCAATCATCCCCTTCGCCAACCTTAAGTTGACCGCCGGCCCAAGAACAGCGGATATCCACCTCGGCAGAAGGTTCAGTGAACGGGAAATGCGAGGCGCGGAAGCGTAGTTCGACATCGTCAACTTCGAAATAGGCCTTAACGAATTCTTCAAGAACCCATTTCAGGTTTGCCATTGAAATGTCTTTGTCAATCGCCAAGCCCTCAACCTGATGGAACATCGGTGTGTGGGTCTGGTCATAATCAGCACGATACACACCGCCCGGACAGATCACGCGCACTGGTGCGCCTGTTTTTTCCATCGTGCGAATTTGGACCGGCGACGTGTGCGTGCGCAACACATGCGGTGGACGATTGTCGCCCTCGGCACGATGCATATAAAACGTATCCATCTCCGCGCGTGCGGGGTGATGCGATGGAATGTTCAACGCGTCAAAGTTATACCAATCGCTATCAATGCGCGGCCCTTCAGCAACAGCAAACCCCATATCCGCAAAGATCGCGCTGACTTCTTCAGTCACCTGCGAAATCGGGTGAATAGTGCCTTGACCCCGCCCGCGTGAGGGGAGGGTCACATCCAACCATTCCCCGCGCAGACGTTCGTCCAGAGCGGCATCTGCAAGCGCCGCTTTTTTCGCAGCTAAGGCCGAGTTCAGTTCATCCTTAAGAGCGTTGAGCGCGGGACCCGCCACTTGGCGTTCTTCTGGGGTCATCTTCCCCAATTCACGCATTTTCAAGCTGACTTCGCCCTTTTTCCCAACAGCCGCCAAGCGCACCTCTTCTAAGGTTGCTTCATCTGCTGCGTTCGAAATCGCCTGAATATATTTTTCGCGCAAGTCGCTCATTCTCAGCCTCCAAAAAACTTTGCACTCTGTTAGCACATTTCACGTTGTGAACAAGGTGTGGAAGCCTGAGTTGTTTTGTCAAATCTCTAAAATATTGATGTTCTATTGCGAACTTTCAGAATTTTATCCGAACGCGTCACTTCACCATTCCGCGAGGTAATTGAAAAGGGCGCTTCTTTGAGCTGTTTTTCAACAACGACGAGCGAGTCATAGAACTGAACCGAATGGACCTGCTTTGCAGCCGCATGAAACGGAAAAATATCATCCTGATCGGTGTACCAACTGTGCATCTGGTCGATGAGCGATTTACAGGTTTCAATAAAGCTTCCTTTGGCGCGGTACCCTCCGCCAAAGCCGGGCCAATAACTGGTGTGGGTATCCTCAACGATATAGAGACCCTCATCTGCTAGATGGGGCCAAAGCGTGCGAAATGATATTTTCTGCTGATCCATTTTATGACCCCCGTCATCGACAATGATGTCAAAGGGACCGTAATCTTTGGCAATACGTGCGAGAAATTCAGCATCTGTTTGATCGCCTATTTCAATGGTAACGCCATCTATCGCCAAGGATTTGCAATCGGGATCAATGTCCAAAAATGTCACTGTGGACTTAGGCCCAAAGAAATCACGCCACATCCTGAGGGATCCGCCTTTATAGACCCCAATTTCAAGAAAAGACACATCTCGGCCGCGCCATGGCTTGAGAATGCGATCATAGATGTCCAAATAATGGTCCATCTTCATCAACATACGATCGTCTGTTTTCTTAAGAAAATTTCTAAAATATTTCACCAGAGCATCCTCAAATTTACCTCTGCCAAGCTTAAAGAGGCATTCAGGGCAATCAAGACTTTGCACAGGTTTGAGCGCA
>CBFHNR010000013.1:0-64360 GCA_965657215.1 uncultured Paracoccaceae bacterium | reverse complement strand
AGAGCATCCTCAAATTTACCTCTGCCAAGCTTAAAGAGGCATTCAGGGCAATCAAGACTTTGCACAGGTTTGAGCGCAGAATTCGTGAACTTGAGATTGATCTGCAACGCAACAAAAAAGGCCACACAACTGAATGCGCGGCCTTTCCAATCAATTCACTTGCGGTTTATGCAAGTGCAGCTTTTGCTTGTGCAACAATTGCGTTGAACGCATCTGGTTCGTGAACAGCAAGGTCAGCAAGGACTTTGCGGTCAACTTCGATACCAGCGAGGTTCAAACCATTGATAAAGCGGCTATATGTAAGCGCCTCATCATACGCACGAACACCCGCATTGATACGCTGGATCCACAAAGAGCGGAAATTGCGCTTGCGATTGTGACGGTCGCGTGTTGCATATTGGTTTGCTTTATCAACGGCCTGTGCTGCAACTTTGAACGTGTTCTTGCGACGTCCATAGTAACCTTTGGCTTGATCAACAATTTTCTTGTGACGGCGGTGGGTGACGACACCCCCTTTAACGCGTGACATATATCAAACCCTCCTTAGCGTGCGTATGGCATCATGCCCTTGATGATACGTTCATCAGGGGTAGACAATGTTGTGGTGCCGCGTGCTGTGCGGATGAATTTGTTAGTACGCTTAATCATACCGTGGCTTTTGCCAGCTTGACCTGCTTTTACGCGGCCGCTTGCTGTCATCTTGAACCGCTTTTTGCAGCTCGATTTCGTCTTCATCTTAGGCATTTCCGTCTCCTTACAGGTTAGGGTCGGTTTACGCGCGACTCGGCATGCCTCTTGGCCGGTCTCACGGATAGAGTCGCCGTATAATTGGGTAAGTCTGGTTTCGCAAGAGATAATCGTGTCACGCGCTATAAATATAGGCTAATCACATCGCAGTTACGCAACAAACGCCTTCGGCGAGAGTATTTTGGCAAAAGTGAAGCCTATTCAGGATCCATCGCATAGATCATACGCTCATTACAGGGCGCAACACGCAGAATATTTGTGGTCCCGGGAATGTTAAAGGGAACACCCGCAGTAATAACAACCTGATCATCTTGGGTCGCGTAGCCCTCAGAAATAGCGGCGCGCACCGCACTAACAACGGCCTCTTTAAAGCGATCTTTTTCGCCAGAGATCACACAATTTGTGCCCCATGTCAGAGCCAAGCGACGCGCTGTACCTGTTTGGGACGTCATTGCAATAATTGGAACGCGTGGGCGTTCACGTGCGGTCAACAAAGCCGTTGTCCCAGATTGAGTATAACAACAAATCGCCTTAATCTCAGTTGTTTCAGCAATCTCACGAGCCGCGGCAACGATACCATCTGCGATAGATTTACGATCAGCACTACGGGAGGCTTCGACAACTTCGGTGTAGGTCGGATCATTTTCAACTTCGATCGCAACATTGTTCATTGTTGTGACCGCTTCAACAGGGAAGGACCCCGCCGCAGATTCAGCCGACAGCATGATCGCATCTGCGCCCTCATAAATGGCTGTTGCCACATCAGAAACTTCGGCACGAGTTGGCATTGGGCTTTCGATCATGGATTCGAGCATTTGCGTCGCAACGATGACGGGCTTGGCAGCCGCACGACATTTGCGAACCAATTGCTTTTGAATGGGCGGAACATTTTGAACAGGTAGTTCGACACCCAAATCACCGCGCGCCACCATGATACCGTCTGAGACGGCCAAAATATCATCAAAGCTTGTCACGGCAGAGGGCTTTTCAATTTTTGATAAGATCGCAGCACGACCTCGTGTGAGTTCACGGGCTTCGAGTAAATCTTCTGGGCGTTGAACAAACGACAGCGCGAGCCAATCAACACCAAGCTCGCACACAAATTCCAAGTCCTTTTTGTCTTTGTCCGACAAAGCAGCAAGCGGCAAAACAACGTCGGGAACATTTACACCCTTGCGGTTCGAAATCGTGCCGCCATTGATCACTGTACAATTGGCAAAATCTGCACCGCACTCATCCACATGAAGACGGATTTTTCCATCGTTCACCAAGAGGTGCGCGCCAGCCTCGAGAGCCGCAAAAATTTCAGGATGTGGGAGTTGAACACGCGACACATCCCCAGGAGTGTCGTCCAAGTCCATGCGAAATTGTGCGCCATTAGCCAATTCTTCGGCATCATTTGCAAACACACCAACCCGCAATTTTGGACCCTGCAAATCAGCGAGGATGGCAATCGGGCTGTTCAATTCTTTTTCAATGTCGCGGATGATTTTATGACGTTGTGCAATTTCAGAATGCTCACCGTGGCTCATGTTCAAACGAAAGACGTCTGCGCCCGCTTCGTGGAGCGCCTTGATCATGGCATAGTCACTTGAGGCTGGTCCCAAAGTGGCAACAATTTTTACATTACGGTGGCGTCTCATATCTTATCCTCTGGCATCTTGCGTCTCTGTTAGACCAACTTGCGAAAATGCAGTCTATTAAGCGGACCATTTTCACCGAATGTTAGCGTTAACACTTTTTCGCGTTATGGCCTATTTCCTTTTATAGCGCAACTGCCATATGTATTGTGTAAAAAAGTAACAGTGACATGACATACGAACCCTACACGATTTACGGAGCAAACAGAACAGCGCGTTGGATCGTGACCTGTGATCATGCCGCAAATACCGTTCCTACTGCTGTGAACAACGGAAGTTTGGGTATCTCAGAAAGCGATATGAACCGTCATATTGCCTATGATGTCGGTGCAAAAGGTGTGGCTGTTGAGCTGGGCAAATTGCTAAACGCCCCTGTCATCTGTTCCAATTTTTCGCGCCTCGTCATAGACCCCAATCGTGGCGAAGATGACCCGACGCTTCTCATGAAGCTCTATGATGGAACCATCATCGAGGGAAACCGATTTGCAGATGAGACCGAAAAACAGCGCCGCTTGGATCTCTGTCACCGCCCCTATCATCGCGCGGTTGCTGAACTTGCGGCGCAAAGAGATAACGCAGTTTTGGTATCCCTCCATTCTTTCACGCCTCAGCTCAAGGGTCGTGCTCCGCGCCCGTGGCACATTGGGATCCTCTCAGCCCAAGATCGACGGTTCAATGATGCCTTTCTTGCCCGCCTTAACGACGAGGATGACCTATGCGTTGGGGATAATGAGCCTTATAATGGGGACCTCCCGGGTGACAGCATAGATCAACATGCCTTGCAGCATGGGCGCTTGAATACTTTGATTGAAATACGCAACGATCTTATTGAAACAGAGCTAAACCAAATCACATGGGCCAGACGCTTGGCCCCAATTCTATCGGCAACCTTAAACGATATGGACCCGTAACATGGACGCACAAACACAATTAGAACTAGAAGCCGCAGCCTTTCGCGCCCTTCGTGAACACCTCATGGAAAAGCGCACGGACGTGCAGAACATTGATATGATGAACCTCGCGGGCTTTTGCAGGAATTGCTTATCCCGCTGGTACCAAGAGGCGGCAAACGCGCGCGGGATCGACATGGACAAAACCCAAGCGCGTGAGCAGTTTTATGGAATGAGCATGGACGAGTGGAAAGCCAATTACCAATCGGATGCTAACCAAGATCAGCAAAAGGCCTTTGACACGGCCTTTGCTGAAAATGTTGGCAAACCTAAATAATTAGCGACGCCCGTGGAACAATTGGGTGGGTCGCGTTACGTTGACGTGATGCGGCTCGGCCTCTTTGCCCTCAGGATTGTTCATCACACGAAGCGCGAGCAAGGCTGCAATAACTCCAAAGAACAATCCACCGACGAATTGGCCCGACATCACGCCGACAGGCCCGTACCACTGTCCACCGAGCCAAACGAATGGAATAGTCCCAATCGTATGACGCCCCCAATTCGTCCAAGTCGAATAATAGGGGTGTCCGAGATTGTTAAAGCTCGCGTTCGCAACAAAAAGCAAACCGTTGAAAAAGAACAACAAGGCCAAAGGTCCACAAAATGCGTAGATCAAAAGCTGCGCATCCCCTGTCGCATTAAAGGCCATAACAATCAGATCACGCGCAACAAACAATATGCCCGCCATAACAATGACAAAGACACCGACGAAAATGATGGCATCCCAAAACGTTCGCTTGACCCGATCGTTCAATCCCGCGCCGTAGTTTTGGCCAATTATCGGCCCAACTGCTCCAGACAGCGCAAAGACTACTCCAAAAGCCAATGGAGTGAGGCGACCGATAACGGCCATACCGGCAACCGCATCCTCACCAAACTCTGCCATTGATCGTGTGACATAGGCCGAGCCGATTGGTGTCGCCAGTTGGGTCAAAATTGCGGGCACTGCGATCCAGAACACGGGAGGCAGGTCACGAAAGAACCCCTCTAAGCGAGGCGTGACAAAACCACCAGTGGCCTTGTTTACGGAATAGAGCGAATAACCAGCTAATGCAAAGCGCGAGGCAACTGTTGCAAGTGCTGCGCCTGTTAGGTCGAGGCCAAGCCCAAAGATAAGGATCGGATCAAGGATCGCATTCACCAAGCCGCCAAAGATTGTTGCATACATCGCGCTCGCGGCCGCCCCATGCGCCCGCAGAATGGCACCACCAATGATCCCAAGGATCATTATCGGAAGGCTAGGAATGATGATGCGCAAATAGCCAGCGGCCAACTCAGCAGTTTCCCCCGTGGCCCCAACAAGGCCAACCAAAAAGGGGATATTGACCCAAATGAGCGCCGCGAAAGCCGCCCCGAACAGCAAGCCGTAGAGTAAATTGTAAACGACCTGTTCCCGTGCGGTGACATCATCCCCTTCACCCAGTGAGCGCGCGATAATGGCCCCTGCTGCGATGGCCAAGCCGATCCCAAAGGAGGTTGTAAAAAATAGAATTGATCCCGCATACCCAATGGCGGCGGCCAATTCGGATTGACCTAGCATTGAGATGAAAATCATGTCCACAAAATCGACGGCGAACATCGCCATCAATCCCAAAGACGCGGTAAAAGACATGATCGCCACATGTTTCATTGGCGAGCCTGTCACAAATTTAGCTGTTTGACTCATTATATGCACCCCTTAGAGGACGCATACTTATGTTATTTCCGCGCTTTTACAACCTGCAAGAGCGGCATAAGTGCGGACATATCGGGTCCGTGCGACTGTCCCGTCAAAGCCTTACGCAGTGGCATGAACAATCCTTTGCCTTTTCGACCTGTGGCTTCTTTGACCTCAGCGGTCCATGTCTTCCACGTCTCAGCATTAAAGGGTGCGTCTGGCAAGAGAGACATCGCTTGCTCAACAAAGTCGCGGTCTTCATCGTCAATGACAGGATCAACACCATTTGACATCAAGTCCCACCATGACGCCATATCACCACGTGTTGTGATATTTTCACGTGTCACATTCCAGAATTGCTCGGCCATATCAGCTGGAACACCAAGCGCCGCAATATCCTCAGACACCGCAGCTAGGTCTAAATCCTGAAGACACTTGTGCGTCAGAGGGAACAGATCGTTGACGTCAAACTTTGTTGGCGCAGATCCGAATTGCGAAATGTCAAATCCTTCGGCGATGTCATCAAGGTTGCTGCGCAATTCAACAGGCTGACTTGATCCCAAACGCGCAAGAAGGCTTAACAAGGCCGCAGGTTCAACGCTCTGCTCTCGCAAATCACGTAGGGCAAGAGTTCCAAGCCGTTTGGACAACCCTTCGCCTTGTGGACCTGTGAGCAATGAGTGATGCGCAAAAGAGGGCACTTCGCCACCGATGGCTTGGATCATTTGAATTTGGGTTGCCGTGTTCGTGATGTGATCTGAGCCGCGCACAACATGCGTGACGCCCATATCAACATCATCCACAACAGAGGCCAAAGTGTACAAAAACTGTCCATCTGCGCGGATCAGGACGGGATCGGACACAGAGGCCGCATCGATAGAAATATCACCCAACACGCCATCGTTCCAATTGATGCGCTCTTGATCCAACAAAAAGCGCCAGTGCCCCGCACCACGTTCGGAGCGCATGGCCTCTTTGTCAGCATCCGACAAAGAGAGAGCAGCACGATCATAAACAGGGGGCTTGCCCATGTTGAGTTGCTTTTTACGCTTAAGGTCCAATTCCGTCGGCGTCTCAAAGCATTCATAGAACCGACCCATGTCGCGCAACTTATCAGCCGCGGCATGATAGCGATCTAATCTATGAGATTGCTGTTCAACCTTGTCCCAATGTAGACCAAGCCATTCCAAATCACGTTTAATCCCGTCAACGTATTCTTGTTTCGACCGCTCAGGATCCGTATCATCAATCCGCAAGATAAACGTACCGTCCGACTTGCGGGCGATCAAATAGTTCATCAACGCTGTGCGTAGATTGCCAATATGAAGATAGCCTGTCGGCGATGGGGCAAAACGTGTGGTTGTCATCTGAATCTCCTGTTGGGGACCGTCTCTCACAAGAGACAGGATTTGTCCAGTAAATGCCTAGGTTGCATCCACGGGCCAAATTTTATTCAAGTCAGCCACGCCCTGTTTAATAAGGCGCTCTAAAACCGCCACATCAATATCGGCAAGCTTATTCACATAGAGACAGGATTTCCCAAGCTTATGCTTGCCCAAATCTTTTAGCAGGGCACTATAATCCGCATATCCGGGCATGATGTAGATGGATAAATTCGCTTTGCGTGGGGAATAACCCGTCGCTAAAAAATCCCCTTCGCGACCCGAGGCATAGCGATAATGATAACGCCCATAGCCTATAATGCTTGGCCCCCACATCACAGGGTCATATCCCGTGGCATCCTTGAAAATCGCATTCAATTTAAGTGCATCAGCTTGCCGTTGTTTATGCTCGATTGATGCCAGAAATTCGTCTACATCCACGTCCGTTGCTTGCGTTTTATTTTCGCTCATATTCATATTCCTTTATTTATATATTTTATAAGCTATGTTCATCCCACAGGGTTCTACGTCGAGGATAATATTATGAAATCACCTTACATTTTAAAACGCAGAAGTTTTTTAGCAGGATCAGCCGCGCTTGTTGCTGGATCAAGCGTTCAAGCGGCCGCACCAATGCTTGGCTCGTCCATGGCGACACATCGTCGATTTCAGCTTGGCGATTTTGAAGTCACAACGATCCTAGCGAACACTACGACCATCAAGAACGACCCTCAGGGAATTTTTGGTCTGAACGTGTCAAAAGAAGAATTCGTAGCGGTCACAGAAGCCGCGCATTTGCCAACAGACCAGTTTCAGATGTTCTACACACCAACCGTCGTCAACACAGGCAAAGAGCTTGTGTTGTTTGACACGGGCCAAGACGCATCAGGCACCGTGGCTGCGTTGAATTCGGCGGGCTATAGCGCCGATCAAATCGACAAAGTTGTCTTGACCCATTTCCATGGCGACCATGTCGGCGGGCTTCATTCAGGTGACGAGCGCACATTCAAAAACGCGACTTATTATTGTGGAAATGCCGAATTCGAGGATTGGGATTTTTCAGGCGATAACACTTTTGAAGCCCAAGTGCGCCCCCTTGAGGATGAATTGAACTTCATTGACCCTGAGGATGATGTGGCATCAGGCATTACGGCCGTTGATGCGTCGGGCCACACAGTTGGGCATATGGGTTTCATGATTGAAAGCAAAGGCAAACAGCTCTTCTTGGGTGGTGATTTTGCCAACCATTATATCTGGTCTTTGGCCTATCCTGATTGGGAATTGCGCTTTGATAGAGATCGTGAAAAGGCCGCCCAAACACGTCGCCGCTTGCTGTCTATGCTCGCAACAGACAAGATTCCATTCGTTGGATACCACATGCCATGGCCGAGCGTTGGCTATGTCGAAACCCGCGAAGATGGGTTTACATACGTACCAACAAGCTATCAACTTATGCTCTGACCTAATTGGCGGATTGGATTGCCAATCCGTCAACAATCGCCGTAAAGATTGTGTCTTGGTGAATTTCGGGTTTGTCGAACACTTGGTTAATCGCCTCAACGACAAACCCCATCAAGCTCGACCCGCCAACTAAGACGATATCTTGAATATCGCGCACGTCTAGATCGGCCTTGGCGACAGTGTCACGCATGGCGGTCATAAGATCATCTTGAAGGGCGCTGATATCCTGCATCATTTGCTTATATGAAATTTCGATAGAAATCGGTTGCGCTAAAAAATCAAGGTCCGCATCAAAGCAACCTCGGGTGGCGTTGCTTTGAATTTTCGCCTCCTCAACACCGAAGGCCAGATCGTGACCATATTGATATTCGATGAGTTCCACTAATCTCGTAAACGGGGTCTTATCAATGCTATCGCGCAGGAGCTCTTTGGCAAATTTTAGAGACGCGGGATCGTAAACAAAGGGAATTTTCTCCCATCTGCTAAGGTCATGAAAGATTTGATTGGGCGCGGACAGAACATTTCCCCCCATCGAGCTTTGAACGGAATGGCCCCGCCCAAAGTGCGGCATGACTTGGGTATAATTCAAAATGCGATCAAAATCAGTCCCCCCGATCCGCACACCATAAGAGGCCATGACCTCAAGAGGGCTCCCTGACTTAAACACCGTGAAATCCGATGTTCCGCCACCAATATCAACGACCAACCCCACACTATTTGGCGCAAGCTTGCCGCCCAAACTATAAGCAGCGGCTTCGGGTTCCGGGCAAAATTGAATATCGCTAAATCCAGCGCGGCGATAACATTCCAACAAATCTTTCTCTGCTTGAGCATTGCGGTCCTCGTCAATGGAATGAAATCGTACAGGACGACCAGAAAGAACCGCGTCAAACGTCAATCCAGTCGCAGCCTCAGACCTCTGTTTAATATCCCGCAAGAACGCAGATATAACATCATAAAAGTCCAACCTCTTGCGCCCAAGCAGTCTTTGCTCTGGCATCAAGCTTGTTCCAAGAACACTTTTGAGGGCGCGCATATATCGCCCTTCTTCTCCTTGAATGAGGGCAGAGTTTGCGCGCGTACCAATCTCCATTTGCGCAACAGACTGTGGGAAAAACACAGCCGTCGGGATCGTCGCTTGGTTCGTTTCAAGTTGAATATGGCGAACGTCGCCATCCAAACAACAAGCCGCCGCTGTGTTAGATGTTCCAAAATCGATTGCTAATCTCTGTGTCATCGTAAACGCCATACTCTGTCGAAAGCGTCGTCAATACGGTAAACTTTATGGGACAACAAGAGTGATGATTGATTGACCCTTTGTAAGATGCGCAATAGCGTCACAAAGACCAGAAATTTGAGGCAACTGCCATGCCAAAACTTGACCACCCAATTGTTGTTATCGGCGCAGGCATCTGCGGTGTGTCAACCGCACTTTGGCTGCGGCGCTTTGGTCATGACGTCGTCCTCATTGATCGCGACACTCCTGGCATGGGCGCCTCTTATGGAAATGCTGGGTTATTGGCGCAATGGGCCGTGGTGCCTGTAACGACGCCAGACCTTTGGCAACAAATACCGAAATATCTACTTAGCCCCAATAGCCCTCTCTTTTTACAATGGAGCTATTTGCCAAAGATGTTGCCATGGCTCGCACGCTACTTGAGCCATGCCACTCATGCGAAAACTCACAAGATTGTAGATGCGCTGACCCCGCTCTTGGGCGATGCCGTGGAACAGCATAAATCACTGGTGCATGGAACGCCTCTCGAAAACTGGATCGTGAACAGCAAACTGAGCTACGCCTATCGATCGAAGAGTGATTTTGAAAAAGATGCTTACGGATGGTCGTTGAAACAAGGTGCTGGGTTCACTCCAACTTTGTTAACGGGACACGAGGTACAGGATGCTGAACCTATTCTCGGTCGCGCTATCCAATGCCTCGCCGTGTTAGAGGGGCAAGGGCATATCCTGAATCCTGCACAATACATCCAAGAGATGGTCGCGTATTTCCAAGCAGAGGGCGGCAAATTTGTCCAAGCCGATTTCCTAGATTTCAAGAAGGTCGGCGGGCATGTGAGCGAAGTCTCAACGTCCCAAGGTGCGTTTCCCTGTTCCAAGGCAGTCATCACCGCAGGGATTTGGTCCAAAGACGTGATGCGCAAATTGGGTCTGTCTGTGCCGCTAGAAACAGAACGCGGGTATCATGTGATTTTTGAAAACCCGTCGATCATGCCGAACAACCCAATGATGATGACAACTGGAAAATTCGGTGTGACACCTATGGAGATGGGAGTGCGATGTGCCGGAACCGTGGAACTAGGCAGCACCCAAAAAGCAGCTTCAAAGGCGCCTGTTCAACTGATCTACAAATATGCAAAAGAAGCCTTCCCCGATCTCGCTTATAGCGGGACGCAAGAATGGATGGGGTTTAGACCTTCAACCCCTGATAGCTTGCCTCTTATTGGGGAACTCGGGCAGAGTGGGGTTTACACGGGGTTTGGACATCAACACGTTGGTCTAACCGCAGGGCCAAAAACGGGGCGGTTGATTGCCCAAATGATTTCAGATCAACCAAGCAATCAAGACCTAAAACCATTTGATCCTAATCGTTACGCTGTTTGATCATGGGGGCTTTGCCCCCAAACCCCCAGAGTATTTGCGCAAAGCTGAAGATTAGTCATATTTCCTTTGATCTTCGATCACGAGACCATCCTTTGGTAATGACCCAATGGGATGCAATTCAACGCGCCCCTTGAGCTTAAGAGCATCAACGACAGCCGCCTCAAAACGAGCCTGATCCGTCGCCTCTGTTTCAAGTTGAACAGTCATGACATCCATCTCACCATCGCGTTTTGCAATAACGCGTGCTTTGAGAATGTCTGAATGCTGAGCGACCAAGGTTGCCACCTGCTCAGGGCGCACAAACATTCCTTTGATCTTGGTAGTTTGATCAGCGCGGCCCATCCAGCCCTTAATCCGCATATTGGTGCGCCCACAAGGAGAGGAGCCCGCCATGATCGCGCTCAGGTCTCCCGTCGCAAATCGGATCAGAGGATAGTCAGGGTTAAGCGTCGTGACCACAACTTCACCCACCTCACCATGTGGAACAGGAACATTTGAGCCAGGAGTGACAATCTCAACAATCACACCTTCATCAACGATCATTCCTTCCATAGCGTCACTTTCATGGGCGATATTTCCAAGGTCAGCCGTTGCGTAGTTTTGTAGACACTTGATACCGCGATCCTGATATTCTTGCCTCAGAGATGGAAACAAAGCCCCTCCTCCAACAGCGGCCTTGGTTATGGATAGGGTTTCCCCCATGTCCTCTGCTTTATCCAGAATGATTTTAAGGTAGTCGGGCGTTCCTGCATAAGCCGTCGCCCCAATGTCGGCGGCCGCTCGTACCTGTAATTCAGTTTGACCAACGCCCGCAGGAATGACGGATGCCCCAACAGCACGCGCGCCGTTTTCAAAGATCATGCCCGCAGGAGTCAGATGATATCCAAAACAGTTTTGAACGATGTCGTTTGAGCCGACCCCAACAGCATGCAAGAAACGACCAATGCGCCACCAATCATGGCTCGTTCCACCCGGCTCGTATATCGGCCCAGGTGATTGAAAAATATGCGAAAATTCGGACACATTTAAGGTGGAAAATCCACCCAAGATGTTTCCTTTATTTTGACGATCGACCAAGTCAGATTTACGCAAAACAGGAAGGGTCGCAAGCGCATCGACAGACGTTATGTCAGCAGGCTCCACGTCTCTTAAACTATTGCTGTATCCAGCGAGCACCTTTGCCCGCGCGAGTTGTTCTGGCAACTCTTTAGCCAAGTCAGCGGCACGTTGATCATCGTTGCGTGTTTCTAATGCATCAAAATATGTCATCATTGGTGCCTTTCCATGTCGGCGAAATCCCAATCCGAGTGGTCACAATGTGACCACGAGATAACCAGCGTCCTGCACAGCAGGACACAATAAGGTCAGCTCAACCAACGCTTGCGACGGCGATAGGAGCGCACATCGCGAAATGACTTTCGTCCTTCATCAGACATGCCCAAATAAAATTCTTTCACGTCTGGGTTTTCTCGCAAGTCCGCTGCAAGTCCATCCATAACGACACGGCCAGATTCTAGAATATAGCCATAGTGCGCATATTTAAGCGCAACATTGGTGTTCTGCTCAGCCAACAAAAAGGTCACGCCTTCGTTCTCATTTACAGATTTCACAATTTGAAAAATTTGCTCTACCAACTGAGGGGCAAGACCCATCGAAGGCTCATCAAGCAAAATCGTCTCGGGCCGGCTCATCAAAGCTCGCCCAATGGCGCACATTTGTTGTTCACCACCAGATGTATAGCCGGCTTGGCTACGGCGGCGTTCTTTTAATCGTGGAAAATAGTCATACACCATTTCCAAATCGGCTTGGATCGCTGCTTTGCCATCGGTTCGCGTATAGGCACCCGTCAATAAGTTTTCCTCAACAGTGAGGTGTTCAAAACAGTGGCGACCTTCCATCACTTGGATCACACCGCGTTTGACCATATCCGCGGGATCTGAATGTGCCACTTGATCGCCGCGATAGATGATCTGGCCCTTGGTCACTTCACCCCGTTCAGAATGGAGCAAATTGGAAACGGCTTTTAACGTTGTCGTTTTGCCGGCTCCATTCCCCCCCAACAAAGCGGTAATACCACCTTTCGGCACCTTCAGAGAGACCCCTTTTAGAACCAGTATCACGTGGTTATAGATCACTTCGATATTGTTCACTTCCAACAGAGTGTCTTGGTCCTGAGCCGTATCTAACATCGCCGCCATCTTTCTAATTTCGTTCAAAACAAGGTGACCGCCCCCTCAACAGGAGGCGGTCCATTTCGCTTAGTTACATCCTGGTGTGATGTTGTTCTCAGCCGCGAATGCTGAAGCGTCCGCTTCGATCAACGGGTTCAAGATGCTTTGATCTGACTGCGTGAACTCAGTAATCAAGCTCCAAGACTTGTTGTTCGCATCCCACTGAGACACCGCAACCATGCCGTCGCCACCGTGGTTTTCACAGCTCACATTGAAGCTAGGACCAAATCCAGGAAGCCCAAGAGCCGCCATTTTTTCTTCATTGATCACAAGCGCTTCCATTCCGTCGCGCATTTGCGCTGCTGAAATATCGGCGACCCCATGGATACCTTGCGCTGTTTTAGCAGCTTCTGCTGCAAGCATCGCAGCGTATAGACCACGGTTATAAAGCGCGGTTCCAATTTGATCACCAGCACCGGCCGCTTTGCCGCTATCGACAACATATTTCTGAATATCGTCAAAGACTGGGAAGTCATCACCAACGTTGTGGAACGTCAAAGCTTTGTAGCCATGCGCCTTTTCGCCAGCTGGCAAAACATCGTTCTCAGACCCTGACCACCAAATACCAATGAAGTTTTCCATTGGGAAACGGATGTTCACAGCTTCTTGGATCGCGACTTGGTTCATAACGCCCCAACCCCACATCAGAACATGATCGGGTTTTTCACGGCGAATTTGCAACCACTGAGATTTCTGCTCTTGGCCTGGGTGATCCACTGGCAACAAGCTTAGCTCAAAGCCATGCTTCTTTGCTGCTTCTTCCAACGTCCGGATTGGCTCTTTGCCATAGGCAGAGTTGTGATACACAAGGGCGATCTTTTTACCCTCAAGGCTACCACCATTCACGTCAAGCAAGTGGTTGACCGCAACTGACGCACCATCCCAATAGTTGGCAGGATAGTTAAAGATATTGCGGAATACTTGACCGTTCTTTGCAGATGTCCGGCCATAACCCATTGAGTGAACAGGAATGCCATCAGCCGTCGCTTTGGGGATCAGCTGATATGTGATCCCTGTGGACAAAGGTTGATAGACAAGAGCGCCCTCGCCTTTGGTGGCTTCGTAGCATTCAACACCTTTTTCAGTGTTGTATCCTGTTTCACATTCCAAAAGGTTAATCGCAGCACCACCGATGCCGCCATCACGTTCATTCAAGAGCGTGAAATAATCCTGATACCCATCCGCAAACGGAATACCATTCGCCGCGTAGGGTCCAGTGCGATAGCTGAGTGCCGTAAACGTCAAATCAGCCAGTGCAGGGGCTGCCGCCATGACTGAGGCGACTGCTGCAGTTATTAGTGTTTTTTTCATCGGTTTGGTCCTCCCGTTAATGATCCGATGGTTTCTGTGCCGAGGTTGTTCCCCGATCAATCGCAATGGCCTCTTAATGAGGGAACGGCCATAAGCGTAATTTTTCTTTGGCAACGCGCCAAAGTTGGGCAAGCCCATGTGGTTCTGCAATCAAGAAGACGACAATGAGGCCACCGACAATCATGAATTCCAAATGCGCCGCCAAATCAGTCGGCCATCCAAGGCCGCCAACCAATACGTTCTTGAGAAACACAGGAAGCAAAACAAGGAACGCTGCTCCTGCAAAGCTTCCAAAGATCGATCCAAGCCCGCCGATGATAATCATAAACAGCACGAGGAACGATTTGTTGATCCCAAAGACTTCGCCAACTTCCACTGCACCAAGGTACACGGCAAAGAATAGCGCGCCTGAAATTCCGATAAAAAACGAGCTAACAGCAAAGGCGCTCATTTTCGCACTCAGTGGATTCACACCGATAATTTCGGCGGCAATGTCCATATCACGGATCGCCATCCATTTCCGCCCCACGGCCCCCCGTGTCAGATTGCGCGCAATGATTGCGCAGAACGTGAGCAACACGAGACAGAACATATAGGTCGCCCATGACTCTGTATTTGGACCGGTCACCGCAATCCCAAACACAGTCCGCTCTGGCGAACTAATCTGACCTGACGCGGAATAGTTGTAAAACCATGGAACACGGTTGAACAACCACACGAGAAAGAATTGCGCGGCCAAGGTGGCAACAGCGAGGTAGAACCCCTTGATCCTCAGAGAGGGCAAGCCGAACAGCACACCGACAACCGAGGTAATAGCCCCTGCGATAAGAACGTGGAACAAAATGCTCACTTCAGGGAAGGCAGTCATCAGCTTGTAAACCGCATAGGCGCCCACCGCCATAAACCCACCCGTTCCAAGCGAGACTTGTCCGCAATATCCAACCAAGATGTTCAACCCAATCGCCGCGATTGAATAGATCAAAAAGGGAAGGAAGATCGCCTTGACCCAATATGAATTGATCAGGAACGGAATAAGGGCGAAGGCTATGAACAGCACAAAGTAATAGCGATACCGATCAAATTTGATGGGAAAGGTTTGGCTATCTTCAACGTAGGATGTCTTGAAATCCCCTGCTTCACGGTAAAACATTAGTTAGATACTCCAAACATGTGTGTTTCGGTATTTTGAGTAAAGGTCATCTGCATCCTTAAACCCTCTCAATGATCTTCTCGCCAAACAGCCCTTGAGGACGGAAAACGAGGAAAATAAGAGCAAGGACATAAGCGAACCAGTTTTCGGTTGCGCCTCCGATTAATGGGCCAATGGCGAATTCAAACAATTTTTCACCGACGCCAATGATCAATCCGCCAACGATGGCGCCTGGGATCGAGGTAAACCCACCAAGCATGAGAACCGGCAAGGCCTTGAGCGCGATGAGAGAGAGGGAAAATTGAACGCCCGATTTGGTGCCCCAGACAATTCCGGCAACCAAGGCAACAAAGCCTGCAACAGACCACACCATGATCCAGATAAAGTTCAACGACACACCAACAGACAAAGCCGCCTGATGATCGTCCGCAACGGCGCGCATCGCGCGTCCCTGTTTCGTGTATTGTGAAAAGGCCACCAAGACAGCAACAAGGATGATCGCAATTATCGTCGCCACGATATCTAGGTTATCGATAAAGAACCCATAGTCAAAAATCCCATAAGTCGTTTCATCAATCCAAAGGTTGATCCCTTGCGGCAGACCAACATCAAGCTTTTTGATATCAGCGCCCCACATGATGTCACCGAGGCCTTCCATAAAGTAGGCCAAGCCAATGGTCGCCATGAAGAGAATGATGGGTTCTTGTCCGACCAAATGCTTAAAGATGACTTTTTGAACGATGATCGCCAATCCGACCATGATAACCATGGTCAACAAAATCCCAAACACTGCGGGTAGGTGCCATCCAAAATGATGCACCTCAGTGCCAAATGTTGCATTGATCAAATGGCTAAAGGGAACCTGCCCTTCCATGATACCAACCAAGGTCATCGCCGCAAAGAGCGCCATCACACCCTGAGCATAGTTGAAAATGCCCGATGCTTTGTAAATCAGGACAAACCCAAGGGCGACGAGGGCATAAAGAACACCCGCCATCAACCCATTTAGAAAGACTTCCATCGCAAATACGAGTTGTTCAGGCATTGCAGGCGCCTCCTGTTTTCATAAGGGATGGGACCGAGAGATTATTCATTGCTCACCCCCAAATATGCATCAATGACTTCTTGATTATTGCGGACCTCGTCTGGGGTGCCATCGCCAATCTTTTTGCCGTAATCCATCACAACAACGCGATCAGATAGATCCATAACCACGCCCATGTCGTGCTCGATCAAAGCAATCGTTGTCCCAAACTCATCGTTCACGGAGAGGATAAAGCGGCTCATGTCTTCTTTTTCTTCGACATTCATGCCAGCCATTGGCTCATCCAAGAGCAATAGCTTTGGTTCAGAGGCCAATGCGCGCGCTAACTCCACACGCTTCTTCAATCCATAAGGAAGCCGAGAGACTGGCGTTTTACGGATGCTTTGAATTTCCAAGAAATCGATAACACGTTCACAAATTTCGCGGTTTTCGGTTTCTTCTTTTTCAGCTTTGCCTTTCCAAATCGCTTGCGACAAGAGGCTGGATTTCATCTGGGTCAAACGCCCCGTCATCACGTTATCCAAAACCGACATGCCCTCAAACAGAGCAATGTTTTGGAAGGTCCGCGCGATCCCTTGGCGCGCAACCTCATAGGGTTTCATGGGTTTGCGTTTTGCACCACGGAACCACACTTCGCCTTGTTGGGGGACATAAAAACCCGAAATCACATTCAGCATTGACGACTTGCCAGCCCCGTTCGGGCCGATAATGGCGCGAATTTCACCTTCTTTGATGTCAAAGCTGATGTCTTTGATCGCCTCAACGCCGCCAAAGCGTAACGTGATATTGCGCATATCCATAACCGTCGCCCCAATCTGGCGACCATCGGCAGTGGTATATCCTTCGGTCTGATCTAACATTTCACGATCCCCTATTCTGCCGCGACAGCTTGGCCGGCAAAGACTTTTGCGTCCTTCAGTTTCAACGTTGCTGAAATCTTGCCTTTGCGCCCGTCTTCATAGGTCACTTCGGTCTCAGTGTAGATTTCAGGCGATCCGTCATAAAGCGCATTCACCAAATCTTCGAATTTCTCGCCGATGATCTTGCGGCGCACTTTGCGTGTGCGCGTCAATTCACCATCATCGGCATCCAATTCTTTGTGCAACACAAGAAAGCGATGCACTTGGCACCCTGATAACATTGGGTCCAGCGCAACGGAGGCATTCACCTCTTCGACATGAGACTGAATAGCGGCCAAAACTTTGGGGTGTCCTGCCAATTCTTGATAGGACGAATAGGCAATGTTGTTGCGTTCCGCCCAATTTCCGACAGCAGACATATCGATATTGATAAAGGCCACACAGGTGTCGCGACCCGCACCGAACACCACCGCTTCGAGGATATTGGGATAGAATTTGAGCTTGTTTTCAACGTATTTGGGCGCGAACATACCACCAGTCGACAGTTTGCTGACATCCTTTGCACGATCAATGATCCGCAAGTGGCCTGTATCAGGTTCAAAGAACCCCGCATCCCCTGTAGCAACCCAGCCTTCGGGATCTTTGGTATCCGCGGTGCTTTCTGGATTTTTGTAGTATTCGACAAAGGTTCCCGCCCCACGATAATAAACTTCGCCATTGTCGCCAATACGCACCTCAACACCGGGGCTAGGAACGCCAACGGTGTCCCCACGCACTTCGCCATCAGGTTGTTGGGTGATAAACACCGAGGCCTCTGTTTGACCATAAAGCTGTTTGAGGTTGATCCCCAACGAGCGATAGAATTCGAAAATCTCTGGACCAATCGCCTCGCCAGCGGTGTAGCCAACGCGCACCCGAGAAAATCCCAAGGTATTCTTGAGCGGACCATAGATGATCAATTCACCCAACGCATATTTTAGACGTGCCAAGGCGCCAACAGGTTTCCCATCTAATATCGCGCCACCCACATCACGGGCGTGCGCCATAAAGTAATCAAAGAGCCGCTTTTTCAAACGACCTGCATCTTCCATGCGGATCATTACATTGGTTAGCTGAGTTTCAAAAACCCGCGGAGGGGCAAAATAATACGTCGGCCCAATTTCGCGAAGGTCCGTGGCCATGGTATCTTGGCTTTCTGGGCAATTCACACAGAAGCCCGTCCAATAGGCCTGACCAATGGAAAAGATAAAATCGCCTACCCAAGCCATCGGAAGATAAGCCAAGACTTCTTCACCCGCAGCGAGGGCGTCAAACTCTGACGACGCTTTTGCCGTTTCAATGATGTTGCGATTTGAGAGAACAACACCCTTGGGCTTGCCCGTCGTTCCCGAGGTATAGAGCATCACACAGGTATGATCATAACTTAGCTCAGCTTCGCGTTTTGAGAGCTCTGATGTGATATCAGATGCCGCATCACGACCGCGGGCTTGCAAAGCCTTGTACTCGTGGAGGCGCGTGTGATCGTATTTGCGCAAACCTCGTGTATCCAAGTAAATCATCTGCTCAAAATTAGGGAGCTGGTCTTGGATTTCTAAAACTTTATCAACCTGTTCTTGGTCCGCCGCAATAACAAATCGTGCACCACAATGATCAAGGACATAGGCCATTTCTTCGGCAACCGCGTCTTGATAGAGCGGAACAGGGATCGCCCCACACATCTGGGTTGCGACCATGGACCAATAGAGCTGAGGACGGTTGCGTCCAATAATTGCTACAAAATCCCCACGGTTCACGCCTAATTCGAGCAGACCCAGAGCCAGTGATTCAATTTCCTCAGCAGCAGCAGCCCATGTCCAACTCTGCCAAATTCCAAACTCTTTTTCACGATAGGCTGGTTTATGGCCAAACTCGGATGCGTTACGGCGCAGCAAAGCTGGCACAGACGCAAATCTGGTTTGGCTTTCAGACGAAAGTCCCAACGTAGTTCCTCCCATGATCTGACTGTCGTTAAAAGTGCAGTCAATTTTCCCAATGGTTCAAGTTAGACTTTTGCGCCAAGTTTGCAGAAATCTAACGAATTGTTACAAACTCGAATGACAACTCTGCTTGCCATAGAGCCGCCATTGGTCCTAGAGTTGGGCGCAACCCCTACTGAATTGTAAACCAATGGTTTTTAATACGCAGTCCAAAGATCTCATGACCAAGGCTGGATTAAATTTAATCCAGCAAGCTTTGACGATTTACGACACAGACCTCAAACTCGTTATTTGCAACAACCGTTTTAAGGAAATGTTTAACCTCCCCGAGCCCTTAGTGACCACAGGGGCAACCTTCGGAGAAACGATCGAACATTTGGCAAAGCGGGGTGAATACGGTCCTGTGGATGACATCGAGGAATTCACCAAGGAACGTATCCGCGTCGCACGCGCCTTTGAACCTCATTACATGGAGCGGAAACGCGCCAATGGCCAAGTGATTAGTGTCGAAGGTGCGCCCCTCCCGCAAGGGGGATGGGTCACGGTTTACACAGACATCACCCGCATCCGACATCAAGAAGACCTACTCAGATCCCGCTCCGAAGTTCTGAGCGATCAAGTGTTCACTTATGCCGCCGAACTCGCAAGCAAAAACCGCGCCTTAGAGGCTGCAAATGCGGCGTTAGAGGAAACTCAAAGGCAGCTGATTGAAAGCGAACAGCGCACGCGTCTGACGTCCGAAATGATGCCAGCCCATATTGCACATGTGGATCGGGATCGACGATACACCTATTCAAACCGCCGCCTATCGAGCGTGATGCCCCATCGTCCCAATGACATCATCGGACGGCCAATTTCTGAGACTTTGGGCAAACAAGCCTACAGCCAAATCGAAGCCAACCTGAATTCTGCATTCAACGGTCACCCAAGCGTTTTTGAATTTATCGACGATCTGAGTAGCCGACATATTAGAACAGCATTTACTCCTGACAAAGACGGGGATGTGATCCAAGGTGTTTACATTCTGTCAATGGATGTCACTGAAGAAACCCAAGCGCGCGCCGCGTTACAACAGGCCTCAAAACGGGAACTCGCGGCGCAATTGACCAGTGGGCTTGCGCATGATTTCTCAAACCTACTGACGATCATTTTAGGTGCCCAAGGCAGGCTGAAGCCTCATGTCAGTGACCCCAAAGCGTTAGACCTGATATCGGCGACAACAGCTGCCGCCAGTCGCGGTGGCGCCCTCCTCAACACCATTGCGGATATGACGGGCACGCGCGCTTTAAAACCAGAGGCTGTACGTGTCCATGAGGTGCTGGAGCGACTTGAAACTTTGGTCCGCAGCACCCTGCCGAGTGACATTACTTTTCAAATAAGCAACACAATTCCTGACACTGCCTATTTGCTCGACAAAGGGATGTTACAGGACGCTTTGTTGAACCTGATCATCAATGCCCGAGATGCTATTGGAATAGAGGGATCAATCAAGCTAACCGCCTCAATTGTCCAAGAAACTTGGTTAGAATTCATCGTAACGGATTCTGGTCCCGGCTTTTCGGACCGGGCTTTGCGCCATGCTCTTGATCCTTTTTTCACCACAAAAGGCGAGCATGGCACTGGCCTTGGGTTGCCGATGGTCTATGACATGGTCAAACTCTCAGGCGGCGAACTCAAGCTTGGTAATAATTATGGAGGTGCTCGAGTCACGCTACGCCTCCCTATTCGCGAAGGGGCACCCGCGCTGCAAAATGCATTAACCTTGCTGGTCGAAGACAACACGGAGATCCGCGAAAGCCTACGCGATGAATTGACATCTCTTGGCCATTCCGTCGTCGAAGCCTCCTCAGCAGAAGAAGCGACAGCCTTGCTCAGCGGATTACCAGAAATTTCCTTCATTTTGTCCGACCTCCAACTCAGAGGCGAGGAAACAGGTTTGTCACTTTTAGAGGCAGGCAAAAACAAAGGCATATTGTTCATGACGTCATTGCCTGTCACCCATCCGCTTAGAATTGAAGCAGCACAACACGCGCATGTCTTGTCTAAGCCGATTGATGACAGCATACTGAGGAACATTTTGGCAAAGGGCACCGCATTATGAACAGCACATTGGTTTCAATTCTCGATGATGAACCAGACATCCGCGCGCTTTTGTCGGAAACACTCACAGAGGCCGGCTTCAAGACACAAAGCTTTGGGCGCGCCACGGAATTCGAAGCCTTTCTTCAGTCCCACACACCAGATGTTTGTTTGGTGGATCTCAGCCTTCCTGACCGCGATGGATTAAGCTTGGTTCATCGTTTGGCGTTGGAAAAAGGGGCAATTGTCATCATCATCTCGGGTCGCGCACAAGTGCAGGACCGCGTGACAGGACTAGAATTAGGCGCAGACGATTACATCATCAAACCCTTTGATCCAGCCGAAGTCGTCGCCCGTATTCGCGCCAGAATGCGCAAAGGAAAATCAACGACGACCGACACAAGCGAGACGGCGCAATTTGCTGGATGGACGGCTCATTTTGACCGCTATTCGCTCGAGGACATGACTGGTCAAGAAACCCCGTTTTCTCACGCAGAAGGCGAGGTTCTGCGCCTCTTTCTAGAAAGCCCAAAGAGGTTGATCAGCCGCGCATTCATGCAAGAAACCTTGGGTGGCGCAGCGAGCGAAAGCTTTGATCGGGCCATGGATGTCCGCATCTCACGGCTTCGCACCAAGCTGAAGGAAGACCCCAAAAATCCTGAGTTGATCAAGACGATCTATGGGGCGGGTTATATTTTCTTGGGCGATGTCATCTGGCTGAAATAGGCTTATTTCAACTTAGGCGGCGCATCTGGATCCATGCCGGGCGCTTTGGCTTGCCATGGTTCGGCTTCTAGCACCTGCGGCAATTCAAATTGCATGCCTTGTCGTGCAATCGCCTCAACAGCAGGCTCATCAGAATCAAAAAAGGCTACATCTATAGAACCAGCTTCGATACCCGAAAAGGTTAATGCCTCATGAGCGGCCTTAGCCAAGGCATTTTCCGCCCCATCGCGCGCATCGATAAAGGCCAGCAAATGCCCCTTGGCGCCGCCAACATAGGTGACCCCAACCAACCAGACCTGAGATGTTAATCCCGCGGCGCTCACCAGTTTGGCATCCAAAGAGGTCAAGACCTCCTGCGGTAATCCAACAGGGGGTTCAAAGCTTTCTGGTCGGGCTTCAATTTCATCTGGCGCAACACTGAGCGTATGGGCCAACCAATCAACCGCATCATTTGGCAAAAGCGTCTCGGACGGGGCGACCCCGAGATTAAGTCCTAGACCCAAATCCTGACCTGCGAGCATCGACACAATAATACGGCCAGACACCGCTATATGAGGTGAAACTTTTTGTGTGAACTGTGACAGTCGATCCTCTGTATCAAAGACCAGAACAAAAGATTGCCCTTCGACCTCGATCACTTCGGGGGAAATATTGTCCCCATCGACCTCATCCGTGAGCAAGAGAAACAATTCCGCATCCGCCAAACGTTCAAAAAACCGCAACCGAAGAGTGTCATCGTCTGGTTTGGCCTCCATAGCGGCATGCGCATTGTCGATTACTGTTTCAATCGTCATCTCAGGACCTTTCTCATTCGGCATCTCAACTCAGGCAGCACGTCCTGATCAAACCACGGATTTTCATTCAGCCAAGCCGTATTGCGCCATGACGGGTGAGGCAAGACAAAAAACCTCGGGAGATACTCTCGCCAATGCGTCATGCGCTCTTGTAGGTGTTTCTTATCATTCAAATGCCATGCCTGAGCATAGGTCCCAACTAGCAAGGTCAACTCAACATTGCCAAACTGATCCAACACTTTGGACCGCCATGTTTTCGTGCATATTTTAGGCGGGGCGAGGTCATGCCCTTTGTCATTATATCCTGGAAAACAAAAAGCCATTGGAGCGATTGCAAAGATGTCTGGATCATAAAACGTGGCTTTATCCACGCCAAGCCACAGACGCAGACGATCCCCGGACGGATCATCAAAAGGTCGCCCACTTTGATGCACACGAAGCCCCGGAGCCTGCCCAGCAATCAAGATACGCGCCTTCGGGTTTCCCTGAATGACGGGCCGTGGCGCATGCCCCGTCTTGGTCAAGGCAAACCGATCCTTACACAATTGACAGGACATTAGGTCGGGAAAATGATCATTCAAAACAAGAACCCCCAGAGTTTTCACATGATACTTTGGGGGAACTGATTGATATAGTGCAAGGCTAAAACTGCCCTACCTGTTTAGCCACATTTTGAATGGCCACAGCTGCGACATGTCATGCAGCCTTCGACCATCTGCATGTCATATTGACCACAGCTCGGGCAGGCTTTGCCACGGTTGTTGTCAAGATTCACAACTTGCTTTGCTTGGGGATCTTCTTTTAATCCCAAACCTTCACCCGCAAGGAACCCTGTTTCGATCATGTGCTGTTCAATGACACCACCAATCGCTGCCAAAATCGAAGGAATATATTTCCCACGGACCCAAGCGCCACCACGTGGATCAAACACAGCCTTAAGCTCTTCGACCACAAAGGACACATCTCCTCCGCGACGGAACACAGCGGACACCATGCGCGTCAAAGCAACGGTCCATGCGTAATGTTCCATATTCTTGGAATTGATGAACACCTCAAATGGGCGGCGATGATCCGCCATCACGACATCATTGATCGTGATATAGATCGCGTGCTCACTGTCAGGCCACTTTAGCTTGTAGGTGTTGCCTTCTAAAGTTTCTGGGCGATCAAGCGGTTCGGACATATAGATGACATCTGCGCCTTGATCCGCTTCTGGTGTTTTGTCACTGCTTTCAGAAACAGACAGAACAGAGCCAGTTACGGCATTCGGGCGGTATGTTGTGCAGCCTTTACAGCCTGTTTCATAGGCTTGCATATACACATCTTTGAATTCATCAAACCCAATGTCCTCAGGACAGTTGATGGTTTTTGAAATCGAGCTATCGACCCATTTTTGCGCTGCTGCCTGCATTTTAACGTGATCTTTTGGCGCCAATGTTTGAGCGTTCACGAAATAATCAGGGAGCTCTGTGTCACCAAATTTATCACGCCACATTTGAACTGCATAATCGACCACTTCTTCTTCTGTGCGTGAGCCATCTTTTTGCAAAACTTTACGTGTGTAGGCATAGGCAAACACAGGCTCGATACCTGAGCTTACGTTACCCGCATAGAGGCTGATTGTCCCAGTCGGTGCGATAGAGGTGAGCAAGGCATTGCGAATGCCGTTTTCACGAATCGCGTCGCGCACATCATCATCCATTTGCAACATGTTGCCAGAGGACAAGAACGGTTCTGCGTCGAATAGAGGGAATGCGCCCTTTTCTTTGGCCAATTCAACCGAGGCCAAATAAGAAGCGCGTGCCACCATTTTCAACCAACGATCTGTTTGCGCCGCTGCTTCGTCTGAGCCGTAGCGCAAGCCAACCATCAACAAAGCATCCGCCAGGCCAGTCACGCCCAAACCAATGCGGCGTTTGTTGCGGGCTTCTTGCGCTTGGGCTTCAAGCGGGAATTTGGACGCATCAACAACATTGTCCATCATGCGCACCGCGGTCGCGACGAGATCGTTCAACGCCTCCTCATCCAGCTCTGCGTCTTTGGCGAATGGGTTTGGCACGAGGCGGGCAAGGTTAATGGAGCCAAGCAAACACGCGCCATAAGGTGGCAAAGGCTGTTCACCGCAAGGGTTTGTTGCCGCAATCGTTTCACAGTAGTTCAGGTTATTCGCCTTATTGATACGGTCAATAAAGATCACACCTGGTTCCGCATAATCATATGTGGACTGCATGATCTTGTTCCACAAATCACGCGCTTGCACCGTGCGGAACACCTCGCCGTCGAATTTCAAATCCCAGCTTTTGTCAGCTTTGACCGCTTCCATGAAGGGATCAGTGACCAAAACAGAGACGTTGAACATCCGCAAACGCGCGGCATCAGATTTCGCCGTGATAAAGTCCTCGATATCAGGGTGATCACAGCGCATCGTCGCCATCATCGCACCACGGCGTGAGCCGGCGCTCATGATTGTGCGGCACATGGAATCCCAAACATCCATAAAGGACAATGGGCCAGAGGCATCCGCCGCCACACCTTTGACCAAGGCACCCTTTGGACGAATCGTTGAAAAGTCATATCCAATGCCGCCACCCTGCTGCATTGTGAGGGCCGCTTCTTTGAGCATGTCGAAAATGCCACCCATGCTATCTGGCACCGTGCCCATAACGAAACAGTTGAACAATGTGACTTTTCTCGCGGTGCCTGCACCCGCGGTAATACGCCCTGCGGGGAGGAATTTAAAATCCTCTAGCGCGCCGTAGAACTTGTTTTCCCATGTCTCCGCGTCTTTCTCGACGCTTGCGAGGTCACGCGCAATGCGGCGCCATGAATCTTCGACGGTGATATCCAAAGCTTTGCCATCGGCATCTTTGAAGCGGTATTTCATGTCCCAAATCTGTTCGGCGATCGGAGCGGCAAAGCGAGTCATGTCGAAGTCCCTATTCATAAATGATTGTGTGTTTGTAGAGTTGGCTATCTAGAGCTTACCTTATATAAGGTCAACTTGCCAAACACGGATTCTGCAATAAATATATCTATACCTTGGGGGTAAGATATGACGAACACCATACATTTAGTTAAATTAAGCGTTGGAACAGAGACTCCAGAGGGGTTAGAGGCATGGCAAAAAACGCCACATGCTAAAGGACCAGACGGTCTTCCCTGCCACGTGACGCGCATGTGGCCAAAGCAAGAAAAACCTTTGTTAAACGGGGGTTCTATCTATTGGGTCATCAAAGGCGTCATCCAATGCCGCCAGAGAATCATACGCTTAGATGAGGTCTTTGGCACCGACGGAATTCGCCGATGCGCTATTGTATTGGATCCTGAATTGATTCGAACAACATCCGCAACAAAGCGACCATTTCAAGGATGGCGATATTTGAAACCCGAAGACGCACCCCAAGACATGACTCGCACCAAATCTGGCGATGACGCTTTGCCGCCCGAGCTTGCGGGTGCCTTGGCAGATATCGGAATTCTTTAACCTTCGACGCGATCTAGGAGAGCGTTTACCGTTTTGACGTCCGTCTTGGATAGCTTAACCATGTTCGACTGGAACAAGGTGGCTTGAGATTTCAATACAGGCACCTCATTTAAAATTTTGAGGTGATTGGCGCGCAGAGTTTCCCCACTTGATGTGATATCAGCGATGGCTTCTGCAGTTAGATTTTTGATCGTCCCCTCAGTGGCCCCTTGGCTATCCACCAATTGATAATCTGCGACCCCAGCTCTGCGTAAATAGTCCCGCACAAGACGATGGTATTTCGTTGCGATTCTTAGGCGGTGGCCGTGTTGCTCACGAAATGCCGCCGCAGCTGCGTCCAGGTCATCCAACGTATCGACATCAGCCCAGCATTTAGGAACCGCTATAATCAAATCAGCATGACCAAAGCCAAGCTCGCAAATGGATGTCACCTTTTGATCCCAAGGGCTCAATTTTTCACGAACTAAGTCTGTGCCAGTCACACCAAAATGGATGCGCCCTGCCGCAAGTTCGCGTGGAATTTCACCTGCCGATAAAAGGACCAATTCAACGCCATCAATTCCCTCGACCTTGGCAGCATATTCTCGATCTGACCCCGTGCGTGACAAACGAATGCCGCGTGCACCAAACCAATCAAATGTCTTTTCCATCAACCGTCCTTTGGACGGAACGCCAAGCTTGATGCTCATGACTGCCCCCTCAACGCTAGGACCAAATCGGGGCGTATGACGCCGCCAACAGCAGGAATAGAATTCCCCCCTCCCAAGCGGCGCGTCAGGGCATCATAGCGCCCTCCTGTTGCAACGGGCGGCATGTCTGCCTGTTTGGTCGAATACAGTCCAAAGACGAAACCATCATAATATTCCATCGACGTGCGCCCATAGCTTGCTTCAAATTCCAACGCATAGACATCAACGCCACGGTCATCAAGAGCGCTCATGCGACGGGCAAGCCCTTCGACTGCGGTGTCGATTTGAGGCATATCCACGGCGATATCGCGCAATTGCTCCAAAGCCGAGGCACAAACATCCCGCACCTGAAGGATGGCTGACAAAAGATCAACTTCGCTATGCGCGATAGGTGGGATCGCCGCATCCTCTTTCAACGCCTCGATGCGGCTTTGAATTTCGTGCTCACTGCGCAAACCGATATGTGGCCCCGATTTGGCAAAGGGATCACCGGCCTCCAAAAGAGCCTGTCTTGTGGCTGGAACCTCAGATTTTCCGGAAAACCGATCTAAAAGCGCGCGAAAACGCTTGGGCCGCCAAATGTGGCGCATCAAAGCAGACTTGCGTCGATCCGTGGTGTTCAACCCATTAACAGCCGCCATGAGAATTCCAATATCCCCTGTTGCCGCCCGTAAATTGAGATCCCCCAATGCACCTGACAAAAGGCTGAAAACTTCGGCATCGGCCGCGGCTGGGTCTTCTCTATCGAACACCTCATAGCCCACTTGTTGGTATTCACTCGGACGGCTTGCGTCGTCTTCTTGGCGTCTGAAAACAACGCCAGAATATGTATAGCGTGCAGGTTCAGCACCATGTTCCATATGCATTTGAACAACAGGAACGGTAAAATCAGGGCGCAACATCTGTTCCCCCCGCAAAGGATCAGAGGTCACAAAAGCGCGGGCGCGGATATCTTCGCCATAGAGGTCAAGCAAAGTTGCCGCAGGTTGAAGAACATCGGCTTCTAATGAAACAGCCCCTGCCTGTTCGAATTGCTGTTTTAGGCGAAGAGCTTCAGCACGGCTATCGGCACTTGGGGTCATGAGCTTTGCGCATCCAGAATTTCGCGGACTTTGGGGATGAGTTGATCACGCGCAACAGTAAATTGGCTGGGACGCTCTTTCCATTCTTCTAGCGTCGCGCTTTGGGCTATTTTTGCCCCAAGGATCAGATCTTTGATTTGGACAATCCCTTGGTCTTTTTCATCCCCACCTTCGATGATAGCAATCGGCGAATTGCGTCGATCTGCATATTTTAACTGATTGCCGAAATTCTTTGGATTGCCTAGATACACCTCGGCGCGAATGCCCGCATTGCGAAGCTCTGCAACAATCGTTTGATAATCCGCCATGCGATCGCGATCCATGACCGTGACGACCACAGGTCCAATTGATTGTGACGTTATCCGTCCCTTTCCGCGTAAGGCTGCGAGCAAGCGATCAACACCAATGGAAACCCCCGTTGCAGGAACCTCTTGGCCTGTAAAGCGTTTGACCAAATCATCATAGCGACCGCCACCTGCAACAGAGCCGAATTGACGTTTGCGTCCTTTTTCATCGAAAATTTCAAAGGTGAGTTCGGCTTCGAATACTGGGCCAGTGTAATAGCCCAAACCGCGCACCACAGAGGGATCAATTTCGATGCGATCCGCACCATATCCGCCCGCTGATAACAGATCGGCCATGGCATCTAGCTCGCCGACACCTTCGGCCCCAATCGTTGAGGTGCCAATAGCATCGCGCAAATTCGCCAACGTCTGTGCGGCATCGCTGCCTTTTGAGGTGAGGAAGGCAACGACAGGGGCCGCTTGATCATCGCTAAGGCCAACACCGTCGATATAAGCGCCAGAGGCATCAAGCCGCCCTTTACCAAGCAGTTCGCGCACTCCATGTTCGCCAACTTTGTCGAATTTATCGATTGTTCTGAGAACAGCATCACGCTGAGCATCATCAGCCAAGCCCATGGTTTCAAGCACGCCGTTCAAAACCTTGCGATTATTGACGCGGACCAAATAATCCCCGCGTGGAATGCCCACGGTTTCCAATGTATCCGACAACATCGCGCAAATTTCAGAATCCGCCGCGACAGAAGCCGTTCCAACCGTATCCGCATCGCATTGATAAAATTGGCGATAGCGGCCAGGGCCAGGTTTTTCGTTGCGCCACACTGGGCCCATCGCATAACGACGATAAGGCGTTGGCAAATCATTGCGGTATTGCGCATAAACACGCGCCAGAGGAGCCGTCAGATCATAACGAAGGGCGACCCAATCGCTGTCCTCTTCTTGCCATGCAAAGACCCCTTCGTTCGGGCGATCCACATCTGGCAAAAACTTACCCAAGGCCTCAACGGTTTCGATGGCGCTGCTATCGAGGGCATCAAATCCATACCGATGGTAAACACCCGCGATTTTTTCGAGCATTTCTGTACGTTCTGTCACCTCAGAACCGAAATAGTCACGAAACCCTTTGGGCGTTTCGGCCTTGGGACGCGGTGTTTTTTTGACTTTGGCCATAATTCTCAATCCGTCAGAAACAGTGTTAGGCGACGTTTATCCCACGGGCGTAAGATGAGCAAGTAAAGCGCAGCATTTCAATCAGAGAAACCTTGATCCCTGCCGCATGACTGCTACCTCTGATCCATGGAACAAGTTTTACTCATTGGTGGGACAGGCGGCATTGGATCTGCTTTGTCCAAGGCATTTAACGAACGAGGCAGCTCAGTTCGGACATTATCCCGCCGCGATGACGGGTTTGATTTTCTGAAACCTGAGTCGATTGATCCACTCTTGGACACTCTCAAGGGGCCATTTGATAAAATCATTATCGCAACGGGTGCTTTGACCATTAACGGAGCGCAACCTGAAAAATCTATGACGGCGCTGGATGCCCAAGCCATGAGCGATCAATTCACGGTCAACGCAATTGGTCCCGCGATGGTTCTAAAGCATGCCAAGCGGTTATTGCCACGTGATCGGCCGTCTTTGATTTGTTCGCTGTCTGCGCGCGTGGGGTCTATCGGGGACAACTCATTAGGTGGATGGTATTCGTATCGCGCAGCCAAATCCGCGTTGAACCAAATCGTCCGAACTACAGCGATTGAACTAAGCCGAACGCATAAACAGTCTGTTTGTGTGGCCTTGCATCCCGGAACAGTTGCAACCGAGTTTACCCGTAAATATGCAGGGCGGCATCCAACGGTCACGCCTGATGTCGCGGCACAGAATTTGGTTGACGTGATGCAATCTCTAAACCCCACCCAGACGGGTCAGTTTTTTGATTGGGCGGGCAAACCTGTTCCCTGGTAACCCGCTTATTCGGTTGCCGGCGTATCCGCCTTAACCAAAGCGCCGTTGCGCCATTCACCTGAGGCTTGTTCCCCTGACGCAAAGCGAATGGTCCCCTCGCCTTGGCGTTTGCCTTGGACAAAGGTGCCTTCGTAGATATCGCCATTCGCATAGGTCGCAACACCCGTGCCCGTGATTTCGCCGAACTGCCACTCGCCAGTGTAGGTGAATCCATCTGGCAAAACGATTGTGCCTTGGCCATGACGACGCCCGTCTAGATAGTCACCTTCATAGGTCATCCCATCCGCAAAAACCGCCTTACCTTTGCCGTGACGCATCCCGTTTTTCCAGTCACCATCGTAGACGTATCCATCACTATAGGTCATCACCCCTTTGCCATCATTTCGCGCATTTTTGAAATCGCCAACATAAGTGATGCCGTTGGAATAGGTTGCGGTTCCGCGTCCTTCAATGACACCTGCAACCCAGCCTCCTTCGTACGTGGATCCATCGGGATATGTGATTTTGCCCTGTCCATCCGACATGCCATTGACAAAATTGCCAGCGTAAAAAGATCCATCGGGATAGGTCACTTCGCCCACGCCCTGAATTTGACCGTTCTCCCAATTTCCGACGTATTTATAGCCATCCGCCCCAGTGAAAGTACCCTGGCCACTTCTTTGGTCGTCTTTGAAGAGACCGTCATAGACATCACCATTGGCATAGATCACTTTGCCAGAGCCCTCACGGCGGCCATTGACCAAGATACCCTCATAAACATCACCGTTAGGTTGGATGAGCTTACCCTTGCCATTGATTTCGCCGTTGCGCCAAATGCCTTCAAAGACAAGTCCTTCTTGCATTTCCAGCCGACCGCGACCCTCTCGAGCACCGCGAATGATTTCACCTTGGTAAACGGACCCATCGGCATAGGTAACTTTGGCTGTGCCTTCTTTGACGCCATTCACCCAATCCCCGTCATAGATATATCCGTCTGGGTTTATCACGATGCCACGGCCATGGTGCATTGCATTCAAAAATCCGCCCTCATAACGCGCACCGTTAGAGTACAAAGCAACCCCTTGGCCCGTGATCGCACCATCGAGCCAATTGCCTTCGTATGTGCCACCATCAGCAAAGGTTATTATGCCAAAGCCTTCTGGTTTGCCTTTGACAAAGGTGCCGACATATATTGAGCCATTGGGGAATTTCGCCTCGCCTTGGCCACGGATTTCACCGTCCACCCAATCACCTGAATATTCGTATCCATTGGGCAAGGTGTAAGTCCCTGTCCCATGCTGCAAACCATTCTTAAAGGTGCCCTCATAGACACCTCCATCATCATATTGTTTGGTTTGAACGCCATCTTGGGCCGACACCATGGGCGCCACGGCGAGCGTGACCGCGAAAACGACATTTGCAATACTACGAGTCTTCATCCGAGCTGAGCCTTTTCCCCTGTGTTACAAGAAACCTAGTCTAGTCCCGTTTGGCTGGCAATGGTGGAGTGAACCTGTTTACCAATGCGGTGGACGTTGATCGGCGACGAATTCACCCCCGTCAGATTCACGTTCAGCTTCGCGTTCGACGAGCAATTGAACGAGTTTTCCCAAGCGGTCCAATTCTTTTTGCTGCTTCGCAACGATGAGAGACAAATCATCATTGACCCGAATAACATCTGCAAGATGAATTTCGATATCGGTTAACCGTTGATCTGTAGGCTTTGACATGCGTTGAACACCATCTCGTTTTTCACACCAGAAATGGCGATTAATCGCTGAATATACAAGCGCATTGTCACAGTATCGCCCAATTCCCCCTCTAGTCAAACGACATGCTTTGACTGTATTGCTTTGACTAACGAGTAACGAGAACCTCTTTTATGACGTCGAATACTGAAAATCTGTTTGTTGAGCGGACGCTCAAAGGACATCAATCTGAACATGTGACCCTTTTGGCGGCGGTTGAGATACCTTCAGAGGATCACCTTCGTCGCGTTACCTTGTTTTTCTCCAAAACAACCGATGTAAACCACGTAATCGTTCGAAGCCCGTGGGACATTGCCGCCTCTACAACTGTGGATGGGGCGTTGAAAATCGACGTTTCAAGCGACAGCGATGGACCAGTTGGGCTCACCCTTGATGGTCATGATGTCGACATTGATCCGCAAGTGCCCGAGTTTGACCTATTGAAGGGTGACAATGTTGCCCTTTCTGTTCAAAATGGGGAAACGGCGCCAGATATCGCAGATTGGCTAGAGTTCCACATTCGGGAACAGGGATTGACAGCCGCGGTCATATTTTATCGTGCAGACCCAGCAAAGGTCCCTGCCTTCACCGCTAATTTGAAACGCGAAATTGCCCAGCGCGGCGTGCAGTTGAATATCATCTGCCTGAGTGCCGATACGCCATTTGGCAATCCAGACATGCCACCAGAATGGCATCCCTATTCGACACCTGGTGCCCCTGGCAAAGATCGCATGACCATACCTCCGTCGAACCCGTGGCGATCCGCCATGAGCGAGGTGCATTTCTTTGAAATCAGCCGCCATTTATTTTTGAACAAAGCGCGGGCTGTGACAAATATTGACGTGATTGATCTCGTCTTTAACGACCAGCAAGGATCTGTTTTTGATCGTGCGGCCCAATCTCCAGCGGGTGTCATTACCTTACTGGGGCGTCACTGCTATCCTTGGCGCGTTCGCAACGACATGCCCCCCAAATTCGGCGATCACGTCTGTATTCAATTTGACAAGGGCGTTTCAGCCCGTCGATGGTGTGTGGCCCCTGACAAAATTCCAATGGACACGACTTGGAAGTTTATCCGCATTCGAGGCACCTCAGCGACGCTTCGCGATTTTGGCCAGTTTGGACGATTTATGGCCCTCCGCTATCGGTCCGACAAAGTCAGCAAAATCGTTCCTAAAACCAGCCTAATCGAGCACCCCGAATTGGTGAAATTGGCCAACGATGCCTTTGATCACAAACCTGTCCGGATGCCTGACGTTCAAGAGCCTCAAACACCCAAAGGGTCAAAAGGGCTAACGTCGATCGTCACGACAATGAAAAACGAAGGACCCTTTATCCTTGAATGGCTCGCTTATCACCGCGTGATCGGGGTCAAAGGGTTCCTTGTTTACACGAATGACTGTACCGATGGCACTGATACGTTCTTGGACCTTTTACAGGATAAAGGATATGTCCAACACAGGGACAATCCCTTCAAAGGAACAGACCTCAAACCTCAACACGCAGCCTTGCAAGCCGCAGAAGAAGAACCGCTCATTCGCGATGCAGAATGGGCTATCTGTATGGATGTCGATGAATATATCAACATAAAAACAGGTGACGGCACCTTGGACGCTCTTTATAAGGCGGTTGGTGATGCGAATATGATTTCCTGTACCTGGCGGCTCTTTGGGAATGCAGATGTGCATGAATTCAAAGACAGCCCCATTATCGAACAATTCAATCGCTGCGCCGAAGAGCTTACGCGCAAACCTCACCAAGCATGGGGTTTCAAAACGCTTTTCAAGAACCTCGGTATTTTCAAAAAACTCGGCGTTCATCGTCCCAAGGGTTTGATCCCTCAGCATTGGAGCAAAATCAACTGGATCAACGGATCAGGCGCCGAAATCCCCAAGGAGATGTTCCGCAATGCATGGCGTTCCACGACGGAAACCTATGGCTATGATTTGGTCCAACTCAATCACTATGCCGTGCGTTCCGCAGAAAGCTTTTTGGTTAAACGGGACCGTGGACGTGTGAACCACGTCGATCGCGATCAAGGCTTGGCCTATTGGTTCCGCATGAACAACAACTCAGAACGTGAATTTTCCATTCAACGGATGCTCCCAAAGCTCAAGGAAGAAATGAACACCATGCTTGCGGATCCCGAGATCAAAGCCGCACATGAGGCCTGTGTCAAAGCGCATGCCGAAAAAATCAAAGAGCTGCGGAAAACGGAAAACTATACGAAGTTTTATAAAGAAATCACCAGTGAACGCATGGAACGCCTCAGCCGTCTCCACCACCATTTTGGGGCAAATGTCTTTTTGGCTGGACCAGATAGCGTCACAGACGAAGTTGCCTTTGGTAGCTTCCCGCGCAACTTCTTTTACACTGTAGATCAGGTTAAAGAAACGCAGCACTAAGAGATGCTATTCAAGCTCTTTTAACCCAAGGCGCACCGCTCGATTGTCGTTTCGCTTCAGGATCGCCTGACCAAGCATTTTTGCCAGCTCAATATGACCCTTTTTCACAGTGCGTTGAAAAAGCTCACGCTGATAGCGCGGAAAATCACGCCGCTTGCGCAGCATTTGATAATATTGATCTCTTTCCAAGTCACCGGAAAGTGCACCCAGAATAATAGGGCTTAGTATTCCCATTTGGTTCAAGGATGATCCTAAGCGATGTCCCATCAACGGCGCACGCAAAAGGTTAATGTTCTTCCCCTTGAACCGCTTCACATGCCCTGTGTCGAGCGGCTCATAGGGATCATAAAGAATGGACACACGGCGGGCCATTTTAATCGCTTTCGTAGCGTCCCCATAGGGTCCAGAAAAATCACGGTCCCACGCCACTTTGTAACGCGTTTCCCAATCCACAATCGATTTATCTAATGTGGTTTGCGGACTTATGGCAACGACATCGCACCCTGGCGCTGCGGCACTAAAGGCACAAGCTGCATACCCGCCCATGGACGCACCATAAAAGACAACATGTTTGAATTGTGAGAAAAATCCTGAATCGCGTAATTCGTCGAATTGCTCGGAGACCCAAGGGTTACGATACCACGTCCACCCTCCGGCCATAACACCCAACATTGACCAACCTTGTTTTTCAATGAACGAGAATCCCCAAGGGCGACGATCATCCCGATTGTTCATCGCGACATCCAAATTGTCAAAGGTCACGACCAATGTGTCTTTGGAGCGCGGCATAAATAAAAACGAATGCCCCTCTGGTCCCGGCCGATAAAAACCATCTTTACCTGCGAGAGTTTCGGCAATGTCGTCCCACCCTTCTTCGCGAACAGGCTCAGGTGGTTTGGGAAAGGCAATGATCCGTACGCGCTTTTTGTCTTCGCTTTCCAAATCGGATAATTGCTCGTTCGTGCAGAAGTCTTTTAAAAACGGAAAGGCGCCGGTGCCCTGTTTGACATCCATAAACACGCGGCTATCGGAATGAAGGCAATTTTCTAAAAACGGTTTTAGGAATTTGACCTTATATTCATCTCCAAACCCTTTGAGGTTACATAAAACATCAACAGGCTTAACCTGCTTTTCAAAGCCGATTACACGAATTTTATTTTCCGGCACATCATTTGATTTCAAAAATGCAATATAAGGGGGAATCCAATCGCGAGGCTCATCCCCGAATTCCCCTTGAGGATTGATGTCAAACAGCTGAATTTCACAGTCGTACTTGTGGTACATCGCCAATGCAAATCCACGCGCATTCCCGGTTAAATCCGCAACGGTTTCAATATCCCCTTCAGGAACATGATCCATGAGCGCCGTATCAAACACGGCTTTCGCGCGTCCCTTGATCGGAGCCTTGAACGCCTTGATGTCATGTTGCTTGACCAAGCGCTCCAGATACGAATTCACAGGCGGCAATCCACTATGAAAATTACCAATTTGCCGTTTGTTTGACGCCCAAAGGTGCAAGGCCGTCGTTTGATCAGTAATTTCTTTTTCCGCCAACTGAGCGCGCTTCAGAAATTTTGTGCGATCGCGAAACGTAATTGGATAAAAGGCATCGAGCGGAAGCACATGGTCCTGTAGGCCAAGCTCATGCACAAAATGGGTCACCATCAATGGCCCCCATACACCCCATGTCTGTTGTGACACATGCACCGGATTGCCCGCCTGAGCGGCCGCTCGTAGCTCTTTTTGTTTGGGATTGGGCAAAAAGGGAGCAATGGAATATCGATCTTCAGTAAATTCCAGTATCTTCGCCAAAATCTCACTGTCAGCCGGCAATCCCAAGATCGCATTATTCACGCTATATTCACCGGGGAGCTCATAACCCATGACATAATCGCTGTCATAGGTCATAGGCACGTGACAATAGACATCCGTATCAACCCAAATCATGCTTGGATTTTGATGGATCATATGAAGGCGAAACCAATCCGCAAAGAGGGCAAAGCTGTCCTTCTTTTCGTATTTTATGAAATCTTCCGTATCAATGATTTCACGCCCATCTCGCTGGATGACACCTTTAGGCACGTTAGGAATCGGTTCATAACTGAACAGCGTTATTTTTTGCCCTTTATCTACAAAAGACTTTAGGCAAAGCTGTTCCATCCAACTTAATGGACCACCGATCCACAGGGTTCCAACTTCTCTAATCCGCGCCACACCAATATCCTTAGTCAATCATCCCTAAAACGGAACGGCTCTTTTATTCTGCGTAATAGCTTTAAATCCAGATTAAACACAAATTATGGCAACATGGTGCACTTTTCCGCATTTTGTTGCTTTTCATTTAAATCCAGATTTGTATATTGACCTTCAGATGATGACACAAGCGAACATAGCACGTTTACAGAACCGCTCCCCTGCGGTGTTTTCGCTCGACCTCCTTCTACTAAGCTGCCTCTGAGCGTGCCATTCATGGTGCGACCGCTCAGAGGGGACAAGCTTCGCACCGCACAGCTAAGTAGAAACAAAAAGAGACCCTAACATGACACAAGATTCAAACAAAGACCGCGTCGTGATCTTTGACACAACCCTTCGCGACGGCGAACAGTCCCCCGGCGCCACCATGACCCATGCGGAAAAGCTTGAAATAGCCGGTCTATTGGACGACATGGGCGTTGATATCATCGAAGCTGGTTTTCCGATCGCATCAGAGGGCGATTTCAAAGCCGTTTCAGAAATCGCTCAGCGTTCAAAATCATCCGTTATCTGCGGTCTCGCCCGTGCCAACTTCTCGGATATTGATCGCTGTTGGGAGGCCGTGAAACACGCAGAAAAACCTCGGATCCATACCTTTATCGGCACATCACCGCTTCACCGCGCGATTCCGAATTTGGATATGGATCAAATGGCGGACAAAATTCATGAAACCGTCACCCATGCTCGCAATCTCTGTGACAACGTCCAATGGTCGCCAATGGATGCGACGCGCACCGAAACGGATTACCTCTGCCGCGTTGTTGAAATCGCGATCAAAGCGGGCGCAACAACAATCAATATCCCTGATACCGTGGGCTATACCGCCCCTGTGGAATCAGCCGACCTTATTCGTATGTTGATCAACCGTGTCCCGGGCGCTGATAACATCATCTTTGCCACGCATTGCCATAACGACCTTGGCATGGCGACAGCGAACGCATTGGCGGCCGTTGATGGCGGCGCACGTCAGATCGAATGCACCATTAACGGACTTGGCGAACGTGCTGGCAATACGGCCCTAGAAGAAGTCGTCATGGCCCTAAAGGTTCGCAGCGATATCATGCCGTACTATACGGATATCGACACGACCAAGATCATGAATATTTCGCGCCGTGTTGCGACTGTTTCAGGCTTCCCTGTTCAGTTTAACAAAGCCATCGTTGGGAAAAACGCCTTTGCGCATGAAAGCGGCATCCACCAAGATGGGATGCTCAAAAATGCTGAGACCTTTGAAATCATGCGGCCCTCTGATGTTGGCTTGTCCGACACCAACCTTGTTATGGGCAAACACTCTGGTCGCGCCGCATTGCGTGCGAAACTTAATGATCTTGGCTTTCAACTCGCAGACAACCAACTCAAAGATGTCTTCGTGCGCTTCAAAGAATTGGCCGATCGCAAAAAAGAGGTCTACGACGATGATCTCATTGCCTTGATGCAAGCGGGCCAAGACACTGAAAACGACCACATCATATTGTCATCGCTCAAGGTCGTCTGTGGAACAGATGGCCCCCAAGAGGCCGACATGACCCTGTCAATCGATGGCCAAGAAACCAGCGTCACAGCAACAGGTGACGGCCCTGTGGATGCAACATTCAACGCGGTCAAATCTCTTTATGGTCACAGTGCACGCCTTCAACTCTATCAAGTTCACGCTGTTACCGAAGGCACAGATGCCCAAGCCACGGTCACCGTCCGCATGGAGCAAGACGGCAATGTCGCAACAGGCCAAAGCTCGGACACGGATACCGTCGTGGCAAGTGCCAAGGCCTATATCAACGCCTTGAACCGCCTATATGTCCGTCGCGCCCGCATTGGCGAAGACAAACGCGAAGTGAACTGGAAAAGCCACGACTAACTCATCACCCCTTGGTTTCTTCTTTTTAGAAATATCCTCAGGGGGTGAATTGGCGGAGCCAAGAGGGGGGCAGACTGCCCCCTTTTTTCATGAAAAATCGATAGGGGCCCGCACGCGCGCGCGTTGCAATTCGATCAAACCCATCGTGGTCCAACCGACAAAATTGGTTTCAACTGTATCCTGACGAAGCGAGGCTTTGATCACGGTTTCCAATTGGCGGCGATCTTTCTTCGCCATAGGCGCGGGGTCAATGACGATTTGTCCGCCTAATCCGCGCATGCGCAATTGACGGGGTAAATCCTTCGCCATGGCGATATTTGCCTTCAACGCGGCGGCAGGGGACGTATCCGCGCCCGTGTTCACATCCACTGTGATACAAGCGCGCGTTGGTTCGATATAGTAATGCCCGCCTGACATAGACACATAGTCAGAGGCGAGTAAATCGAGCTGATCTAAAACGCCGCCATATTCGAAACAGCCTTCAGCCGTGTCAACGTCAGCAGGATCACTCCAATCCCGCCATGCTTGGGTGTGGGGGCCATCAGCTTCAACCAATAACTCTGAGTCGCCTTGGTCATCTGCCATCACAGAATTGGCCAGAGCCAACATTTCATTGGCATCATCGAGAATATCGTCATCCTCAGCCTTCCAACACGCGGATCGCAAAATCATTCCATGATCAAATTCGCCAAACCCATTGCGGATAACCCCAACAAGCTCATCGCGACGTTCATCGTCCTTAATAGAGCGCGACACATTCAATCCCGGCGCATTTGGCGTCACGATGACATAGCGGCTTTTGAACAGAACCTTATTCGTAACGGGAATGGCTTTTCCTGCTTCGGCATAGCCTGTCACTTGAACCAAGAGCGACTGCCCCGTGGACAAGCCCTTGATCTGACGCAAAAACGCGGAGCCATCAGGAGTCTTTAGGAACATACCCCCCTGACCTTTGATTGGTCGATCTGCGATGGCCCGATAAATCGTACCCGGTGCAGGACCATCCGTGGCCATTAGGAAATCACTTAGCTTGCCATCAACCATAAGTGCCGCGGCTTCACGACCCTGATAATGGTCTAGGAATATCTGACGCCCCTTCATGGAAGCTCCTTGAATAATGTAAACCCAGCCGTCTGCAAAAGTGCCGCTGTCTCAGCAACCGGTAGACCCATAATAGCGCTATAGGATCCGCTAATCCACGGAACAAAGGCGGCCGCTGGCCCCTGAATTCCGTAACCGCCTGCTTTCCCTTGCCAATCATTGGTGTCGAGATAGGCGTCAATGTCGGCTTGGGACAAATTCTTCATCCGCACGAGGCTCACGACATCTTTTTCCCAGACACGATCAGCTGTGCGAACCGCAATAGCCGTAATAACCCGATGACGCCGACCAGAAAGCGCCTTTAGAAACTGCTCTGCTTCGCGGCGATCCTCAGGTTTTCCCAGAATGCGCCGTCCCAAAGCAACCGTTGTATCCCCGACCAAAGCGACCTCGCCGTCGTGCAATACAACGGCATCGGCTTTGGATCGTGTGACACGTCGGCAATAGTCGCGCGGCAATTCACCTTTCAAAGGTGTTTCATCCACATTCGGGGGTCGCACGTCTGATGCAGAAACGCCAATTTGCGCCAGCAATTCCTTGCGGCGCGGACTTCCTGATCCTAGAACGAGTTTCAAGGCTTATTTGAAACGATAGTTGATGCGACCTTTGGTAAGGTCATAAGGCGTCATTTCAACTTGGACTTTGTCCCCTGCCAAAACACGAATGCGGTTTTTGCGCATTTTGCCTGCCGTATGTGCAATGATTTCATGGCCGTTTTCTAGCTCGACCCGAAACGTCGCATTAGGCAGGAGTTCCTTTACGACACCGGGAAATTCGAGCAATTCTTCCTTGGCCATGTTGTCTCCTTCACATAACGATTGTGCCCACAACGGTGGGCGTGGGTCTAGATGTATCTATTTTTCCAATTAATCAAGGGGAATTCAGGTTAACTTGAGACTTGGGGGTGTCATTGCGCGTGGAATCTGCTCGCTCCAGTGTTTTCTGTTCAAAACAGCGCCATCTTTGCGCACTTCTGCTATCTGGGCTGTATCAATCGTCGCATAGGTCCAACCTGCATCACCAATCGTGCCAAGCGCTAACACGCCTGATTCTGGAAAGCCCTTATCGGGTGGACAGAAAACGCCGCCCGCTCCCGTCGCTTCATCGACACCGTAAAATCGATCATCCTTGCTAAGCAATGAGGACATCACCACCGCGCATTGATTTTCCAGTGCCCGCGCCATGGACCCAATGCGCACACGCCAATATCCAGACAAAGCTTCGGTACAGGAGGGCACCAAGAGCACATCCACTTTGCTAAGTGCACGCCCCAAGAGAGGAAATTCACTGTCGTAGCAAATCAAAACACCGATGCGGCCCAGCGCAGTTTCAAAGACCTGCAATCCATCCCCGCCAGACACCTTCCAATCATCCCGCTCAAACCGCGTCATGATTTGTTTGTCTTGCCAACCAATCGACCCATCAGGAGTGAACAGCCCACACCGATTTACCAATGCGCCTTGGTCTTGGATTGGCGCGGAGCCAGACAAGATATATACGCCGTAATGCTTGGCAAGTTGCTGATGCAGTTTTGTGAAATCGGAAAAATATGACGCCACAGATTTCATCGAGGCCACTCTATCGCCCGCACTCTCTGGACCATCCAAGCTTGCCAGCTCCATCGCTGCATATTCAGGAAAAACAAGCAATTGAGCACCGTGGTCACGGGCGTCTTTTACCCAACTGGATAATTTTTGGACATAATCATCCCAAGAGTCGAGCCAAGAAATGGGATAAGCGGACGTGGCTATTTTCATAGGACCCTCAGAAACAAATTCACAAAACAAACAGGGGAGGCAACATGCCTCCCCTGTGAACCAAATCACTCATTAAACAAAAATACAAGCTTGCTTACGGTTAAAAAACATACTCGTTACATTCAGAAAGCGGCGCGAACGTCCGAGGTTGCTTTAAGCATAAAGTTGCAAATAACGCGTGGTAGATTAGGTATAAAAATTTAACCACAAGAGTTAGTAATATATACTTTAGTCTATATTACTGGATGCGTGTGACATTTGGCGACGCCAACATCAATGGCACAGCATCAGAATCTTGCGACAGCACGACGGAGCGCGATTTAATGAAACACTTGCCATATATGGCTGCGCTTGAAATGCGGCGCTGACATTGCATGGCTTGCTCTAATCCACCCAAATCATCTGCATCAATTAGAATCACTGATGGCCCGACTGGTTCCTGACGAATTTTTCCAATCGCATCCTTCGCAGAATGCGCGAAACTCACGCGTGCGGTCTCCGACATCCCCTCTGGGCAGAATGTGATCCAGTCGTGATAGGTATCCCCCAGAACCAAGATCCAAGGCTCAGAAGCCTCAGCTTGATGTTGTGATACATGTCTTTTTGCGTGCCCCATCCGTCAAAACCCTTTTGATGATGCAGCAAATTAACACCATTCAAGAAGTTTTTCTCTTGCGCATTGGGGCAGAAATCGTCCGAAAAAGGGTAATGGTATTGAACCGAGCACCAAAAAACCGTCATAAAAGTATCGCAGCGCTTACTAATTTTGATTTTTACCCATTTCAGTTACGAGCTGCGCCACTTTTGGACCGATATACTCAACAATATTAGCAACACCTGCCGCATTGGGGTGAAGCCCGTCTGATTGCATAAACGCCTTCATTTGAGAAATATCATCACTTTGCTCCAGTAAAGGAGTGAAAAACGTATCAACATAGAGGGTGCCATAATCACGCGCGAGATCGGGGAAAATACGATCAAAGTCTTCTTTATACGCAGGACCGTAGTTCAAAGGGGCAAGGACCCCAATCAACAACACTTTCAAATCCTTGGCCCGCGCAATATCGAGAAGGTTTTTCAAATTTTGCCGCGTCACCTCTGGGGCAATACCTCTCAGCATATCATTGCTTCCTAAGGCGATAACCACGGCACCAACATCAGGTGTCAAAGACCATTCAAATCGCTCCAACCCTCCTGCAGTTGTATCGCCTGAAACGCCCCCATTAATCACCCGAACAGTGAGGCCTTGCTCTTTGAGCCAGTCGCGCATTTGTGGAACAAGCCCGTCTTGTTCCAACAATCCATAGCCTTGGGTCAAACTATCGCCCAACATGAGCACTGATTTTGTTTGGGCATGAGCCGCAAACGTACTTGCCAAAAATACTAAGCAGGCCACCTTGCTGCTCTGCTTCAAGACCCCATATGTTCTAAAGAAGTGACCTAAAAGGCGATTAATTGACATGTCTGATCCTATTCTTTCCCTTAAAGATGTATCTTTATCGCTCAGAAGCAATGCAGGACAAATCACGATTTTGAAAAACATCTCCCTAGATGTCGAGAAATCACAAAGTGTGGGCCTGATCGGGCCATCTGGGTCGGGCAAATCCTCGCTTCTCATGCTATTAGGCGGACTAGAGCAAGCCACCTCAGGTCAGATCACAGTCTGCGGCAAAAACATAACCCATCTCTCAGAAGATGACCTCGCCCTATTTCGCCGCGATCACATGGGGATTGTGTTTCAATCGTTTCACTTGATCCCCACCATGACGGCCCTTGAAAACGTCGCCACGCCGCTAGAATTAAAAGGCGATCCTGATGCCTTTGACAAGGCGCGCGATGTGTTGCGGCTTGTTGGGTTAGAACACCGCGTAGATCATATGCCCGCACAGATGTCTGGTGGTGAACAACAGCGCACCGCTTTGGCGCGTGCGGTTGTGACACGACCGCAAATCTTGTTAGCCGATGAACCGACGGGCAACCTAGATGGCCCCAACGGCACCGCTATCATGGATCTCTTGTTCAACTTGCGCGATGAATTTGGCTCAACGTTGATTTTGGTCACGCATGCCCCTGAGCTGGCTCAGAGATGCGATCGTATTGTCCGCCTGCGGGACGGCGCAATTGACACCGATGGATCAACGCAATGACCCTTGCCCTTCGGATTGCAAAACGTGAATTACGAGCAGGCTTATACGGGTTCAAAATTCTAATTGCGTGTCTCGCTTTGGGCGTTGCTGCGATTGCAGGTGTCGGCTCTATAAGAAGCGCGATTGACGCGGCCTTGACGCAACAAGGGGCGGTTTTGCTCGGGGGGGATGGTGAGGCAGAATTCACCTATCGTTTTGCATCCCCTGAGGAACGCGCCTGGTTTGACGCAAATGCAACAGCCGTTTCAGAAGTGGTTGATTTCCGATCCATGGCGCGGGTTGAATATGATGAGACATTTGAAACTGCGCTGACCCAGATCAAGGGGATCGATTCAGCCTATCCCCTGTTGGGCAAAGTGGTCTTAGAAAATGATCTTCCTTTGGATCAAGCCCTCGCTGATCGAGGGATTGTCATGGAGCGCGTTCTAAGTGACCGGCTTGGATTGAAAACAGGGGACTCTGTCTGGCTTGGTACCGGTGAATTCAGGCTTGGCGGCGTCCTGATCTCTTATCCTGATGGCGCGGGGGATGGGTTTGGACTTGGGCCGCGAACCTTAGTCTATACTGAGGATTTGAGGGACACAGGCCTCTTGGCAGAGGGCACCTTGTTCACCACAAAATACAGGCTCACCTTTGACGGCCCAGTGGACTACGACCGCCTTGAAGCCAGCATTTCAACAGCTTTCCCGAATTCTGGTCTCAGATGGCGAGATGCCCGGAACGGAGCACCAGGGATTGCCGAATTTGTGGAACGGCTGGGATCATTTTTGATCCTTGTCGGACTATCGGGACTTGCGGTTGGCGGGATTGGTGTCTCGGCTGCTGTGCGCACCTATATGCAGCGCAAAACAACCGTCATCGCAACATTGCGTAGCATCGGTGCGGCAAACAGAACCATTTTTCAAATCTATTTCCTGCAAATCATGGCAATATCGATCTTTGGAATTCTTCTCGGCATCTGTCTTGGTGTTGGCATTCCAATCTTAATCGCCCCATTGCTAGAAGCCTCATTACCTTTCCCGATCTCGGTTGGCGTCTATGCTCGGCCCATTTTTGAGGCTGCACTCTATGGCGCGTTGACGGCTATCATATTTACGCTCTGGCCCCTCGCCATGACAGAAAACATAAAGGCCTCAACTCTGTTTCGGGATGGAGGACTTACTGGGTTTACCGTTCCGTCAGCCAAATATCTCGTCGCGATCCTCGTTGTGTTTGTCGCCCTCCTTGCATCGGCGAGTTGGTTTATCGGATCAGTTAAGCTCACGATATGGGCGGCCATTGGCATCTTGGGCGCGTTGTTCATTCTGGCCCTGTCCGCCTTAGTCACTCGGTTTCTGAGCCGCAAGATTGCACCACTCTCAAAAGGACGCCCCAAGCTAAGATGGAGCTTGTCTGCGATCAGTGGGCAATCCGAAGGTGCTGTCTCTGTGGTTTTGTCACTGGGTCTCGGGCTATCGGTCCTTGCCTCTATTGGTCAAATTGATGGCAACCTCAGAGCGGCGATAGAACAAGATTTGCCAGAGGTCGCCCCATCATTCTTTTTCGTCGATATTCAGAAATCACAGATGCCTGAATTCTCCTCAATATTAAATGAAGATGACGCCGTAAGTCGTGTTGATGCGGCCCCGATGTTGCGTGGCATTATCAGCCAAATCAATGGACAACCCGCGCGTGACGTTGTTGGAGATCACTGGGTTATTGAGGGGGATAGAGGCCTGACCTATTCCGCGACACCTCCGCCGAATACAACGATAACCGAAGGGGACTGGTGGCCAGCTGACTATACTGGCGCGGCTCAGGTCAGCTTCGCCGCAGAAGAAGCCGAAGAAATGGGGCTGTCTTTGGGTGATACACTCACATTGAACATTATGGGGCGTGACATCACCGCGACCATAACGAGCTTTCGTATCGTGGATTTTTCGACAGCGGGCATCGGGTTCGTTATGTCGATAAACCCAAGCGCCTTAGCAGGTGCACCACATTCGTTTATCGCCACAGTTTATGCAGAACCTGATGAAGAAGCCCGCATTTTGCGACAGCTGTCCAAGACATTCCCGAACATCACCGCCATCCGCATCAAAGACGCCATTGATAGGGTTTCGACATTATTGGGGTCCATCGCATCCGCGACCTCCTACGGCGCCGCCGCGAGCTTGCTCACCGGGTTTTTGGTGTTGATCGGATCTGCAGCCTCTAATGAACATACGCGTGCTTATGAGGCGGCTGTGCTCAAGACATTAGGTGCAACGCGACGGCAAATCCTGGTGAGTTTCGCCCTCCGATCCGCTGTGTTAGGGGCAAGTGCGGGACTCGTTGCTCTCGGCGCTGGGGTTCTTGGGGGTTGGGCCGTTCTGACCTTTGTTATGGATTTGGACTTTGCCATTATGTGGCCTGTCGCCTTGGCCATTGTTTTTGGGGGAATATTTACAAACCTCGCTGCGGGGCTGGGATTTGCTCTGAGAGCCCTGCGTGCAAAACCGGCGAAAATGCTCCGATCGCGCGAGTAGGAAGATTGAATTCTGCGACGCAGAATGCCAATTTGTGAATCATATAGAAAAGGAATTTCTCATGACCTCTGCGTTGCCCCAAGTTATCACGCCAGCTTTGACACCTGCTCAACAAACTCAAGTCGTCAATCTCATCCGGCGGGCGGCGCGTGCTGAGATTTTGCCACGATTTCGCAACCTGTCGTCAGGCTCCGTTTCAGAAAAATCAAATTTCAACGATCTTGTGACAGAAGCGGACATCGAAGCCGAAGCAATGATAACGCGTGGCCTTTTGCGGTTATTTCCCTCTGCTTTGGTTGTCGGCGAAGAGGCCATTTCCAAAACGCCAGAATTGCGGGACAAAATTGATCATGCGGAATTGACATTCATTATTGATCCAGTAGATGGCACTGCCAACTTTGTGCATGGATTGACAACCTTTGGTGTCATTTTATCAGTGACCCGTTTTGGAACGCCGGTGTTCGGTCTTCATTATGATCCAATCTTGGATGACTATTTGATGGCCGATACAGGCGACAAACCCACCCGCCGGGTCACGAGCTCTGGAAGCACGAGATCTGTACGCACCGCCGAGAGCCGAGACATCAGCGGTCTGAATGGCTATATCCACATGCATTTGATGGAAAAAGATATCCAAGCACAATTGGCGCCCATGATCCCAGATTTTGGCATCATTTCTGTGCTCCGCTGTTCCTGTCACGAATATCGTACGCTTGCGCAAGGGGGTGTTCACTTTGCGCTCTCTGCGAAATTGAACCCTTGGGATCATGCAGCAGGAACCCTACTCGTCGAACGCGCAGGTGGCTACGTGCGTATGTTAGACGGAACGCAATATTCAACCAAGACGCGGGATGGCTATTTGCTAGCGGCGTGTAATGAAGAAACCTGGCACCGCGTCAAGGATCATCTGGATTTTCTGACGTCTGAGAACACAGCCGCCTAACAGCCAAAACATGTATCCTATAGGATAGTACCTCGGGGCAATCGATATGCCCCGAGTGATTCAGGGTATTTGCCTAAAACCTCCTTGGAAATCGACGTTTTCCCTATTGCGTAGTCATGATGGTGCTTTGGCGCTGAGACTGGCTTTGAACTGAAATTTCTTTGTCTAGGTAAAGCACTCCCATGCATTGGGGATACCTAAGGAGGACACATGCAATTTATTAAATCTGCCGTTGTTGGTGCACTTGCACTCTATGGTGCGACAACATCAGCGAATGCCGAAACCGTGAAAGTCGGCATTCTGCACTCCCTATCCGGAACGATGGCGATTTCGGAAACAACACTTAAAGATACGATGCTTATGTTGATCGAACAACAGAACGCAAAAGGCGGTGTCTTGGGCAAGCAACTCGAAGCTGTTGTGGTTGACCCTGCTTCCGATTGGCCAACCTTTGGCACAATGTCGCGTCAGCTTATCGAAAAAGATGGCGTCTCTGTTATCTTTGGCGGTTGGACATCTGTTTCCCGTAAAAACGTTCTTCCTGTCGTCGAAGAATTGAATGGCCTCATGTTTTACCCTGTTCAATACGAAGGCGAAGAAAGCTCTAAAAACGTATTTTACACAGGCGCGGCTCCGAACCAGCAAGCGATCCCGGCGACAGATTATTTCTTGAACGACTTGGGCGTCACCAAATTTGCGCTTTTGGGCACAGATTATGTCTACCCACGGACAACAAACGCGATCTTGGAAGCCTACTTGAAATCAAAAGGTATCCCAGCTTCTGACATCTTGGTGAACTATACACCGTTTGGCCACAATGACTGGGACGGCATCGTTGCAGACATCGAATCTCTCGGAAGCGATGGATCCAAAGTTGGCGTGATTTCAACAATTAACGGCGATGCAAACATCGGCTTCTACGAGGCTCTTGGAAACGCGGGCATTATGCCATTCGACATTCCCGTCATTGCATTCTCTGTTGGTGAAGAAGAGCTATCCACATTGGATACAGCTGACCTTGTGGGTCACTTGGCTGCTTGGAACTACTTTCAATCTGCTGACACGCCTGCAAACTTTGAGTGGGTCAAACAGTGGAAAGACCGCATGGGTCGCGAGCGTGTGACTAACGATCCAATGGAAGCACACTACATTGGTTTCAACATGTGGGTAAACGCTGTAGAGCAAGCTGGCACAACGGATGTGGATGCCGTTCGTACCGCGATGTACGGTCAAACATTCCCGAACTTGACAGGTGGTCAAGCGGTTATGTTGCCAAACCATCACTTGGCAAAGCCAGTTTTGATCGGCGAAATCAACGAAGTTGGCCAGTTCGACATCATTTCTAAAACAACAGAAGTTGATGGCGATGCATGGACAGATTTCTTGCCACAGTCTGCAAACCTCAAGTCTGATTGGAAATCATTGGGCTGCGGTATGTATGACACGACAACAAACACATGTGTTCAAATCAAATCTAACTACTAATCAGATTTAAAATCCAAGAACGATGGCGGGGCTTGCTCCGCCATTTTTCGTTTGACCAAGAGTAAGTGCGGCACAGCACAGGCGTCGAGATAATATATTCGGTTGTCAATGAAGGTTTGGTGGAGCCTAGGGGGATCGAACCCCTGACCTCTACAATGCCATTGTAGCGCTCTCCCAGCTGAGCTAAGGCCCCAAACAGCGTTCGCTGATGAACGCTAAATATGCAAAGCGTGGGGCGGGATCAAGTCCAAAATCGCCCCACAGCATTGTTAAGAAGATTACTCTTCTTCGTCCGCAGGGACGTCTGCGATTTCGTCTAGAGAGACGCTATCGTCATCGTCATCTTCAAGTAGATCATCACCGAGATCCACTTCTACGTCGTCATCCAATACAACATCATCTGTATCAATATCTTGTGATTCAGTTGACTTGTTTGCCGCATCTTCTGCATCCGCAGCGATCAGACGTGTTTTGCTGCTATCCAGCTCAACAACTTCGCCCGTATATGGGCTAACTATTGGATTTTTGTTTAGGTCATAAAAACGTTTGCCTGTAGTTGGGCAAATGCGTTTCACACCCCATTCTTCTTTGGGCATAGGAATCCCCTTTGACTTTTACTTGTCGACAGTTTGCGCCAAGTGCCATATCAGGAACGCAGTGTCAAAGGCTTTTCAGCTATTACTGGAACAATGCGTCGATTCTTCTCTAAAGACCCCAACAATGGACCAATCGTCCTGCCAAATCACCCCGACATCGAGGTGAGCGTACGGCATTTGGCACGCGCCAAGAGGCTTAGCCTTCGGGTGTCTTCATTGGACGGGCGCATCACTCTAACCGCTCCGCTTCATGCAAGACGATCCGACATTGAAGGATTCGTTCTAGAAAAAGAGGACTGGATCGCCAAGCATCATTCCAATAGCGCAAAACCTGCGCTCGTTGATTACGGCAGCACGATCCCAATCGAAGGCACATCCTATCTTGTCACACCGGGAACCGGGACAAGAGTAAGCGCGATTGGCCATAACCTATGCCTGCCTCAAAAAAGCAAGGCACCAGCGGTGCAGGTTCAAGCCTATCTCAAAACACTTGCCAGAGATAGATTGGCCGAAGCTTCGGATTATTATGCAAGCAAGCTCGGCCTCCCCTATACGCGCCTAACCTTGCGCGATACGCGATCCCGTTGGGGATCCTGCAGCAGTGAGGGCGCCTTGATGTATAGCTGGCGGTTGATTATGGCGCCGCCTGATGTGTTGAAATACGTCGCCGCTCACGAAGTCGCCCACCTCAAGGAAATGAACCATTCCGCTGCGTTTTGGACGGTCGTAGAGAACTTATTTGGGTCCTACAAAGAGCAACGCGGATGGTTGCGACAAAATGGGGCGAGCCTTCATCAATATACATTTAAGGATTGACGGACCCTCAATTTGTGATCACAAAAGGGCATGCAAAAGCCAGTCCGCTCTAATGATGTTTCTCAATCGGCTCATGATCTTGTTTATCGGGGTCTTCGCAGTCGGATCATGCATGGGGAAATTGCCCCAGGCCATGCCTTTACCATTCGCGGCATTGGAGATCAGTATAACGTCTCAATGACACCTGCACGCGAAGCTGTCCGTCGTCTTGTGGCGGAGGGGGCGCTCAGCATGTCATCATCAGGGCGCGTTGCGACGCCCGAACTTAGCAATGAACGTATCGAAGAACTGGCCGCGCTTCGCGCTTTGATAGAAGTTGAACTAGCGAGCCGTGCTTTGCCTCGGGCTCACCTTGCTTTGATAGACCGTTTACAAGCTATCAATGCCACTGTCGGAACCGCCGTGAGCGAACATGATGCGGTGGCTTACATCCGCACGAACCTTGAATTCCATCGAACTCTTTACCTAAGGGCGCAGGCCCCTGCAATGCTGGCCATGGCGGAAACAGTTTGGCTTCAGCTCGGCCCGACAATGCGCGCCCTTTATGGAAAACTACGTCGCAAAGAACCGCCACATTTTCACAAGATCATCCTTGCCTCGCTTAAGGCTGGCGATGAACCGGGCCTTCGGCTTGCCGTACGATCAGATGTAACCCAAGGGCTTCGGATGCTGGCGAGTTAAGCCGCCAATCCTTTGGATCCAAGATCGAGGAATTTCTGACGACGGTCTTTGACCAAGTCATCCCCAGATTTACCCTCAAGATCCCCTAGCAATTTAGCGATTGCAGCACCCACAGAGTCAATCGCTTGCTCACGATCGCGATGTGCACCGCCCATTGGTTCAGTAATCACATGATCGTTCACACCGAGCTGTGTCAAATCTTGGGCCGTCAATCGAAGAGCTTCAGCCGCTTCGCGCATTTTCTCAGCATCTTTCCAGAGGATGGAAGCACAGCCTTCTGGGCTGATCACGGAATAAACGGAGTGTTCCAACATTGCGACACGGTTCGCTGTTGCAAAGGCAACTGCGCCACCTGAACCGCCTTCTCCGATGATAATCGAAATCACGGGGACACGAACCTGAAGGCATTTCTCAGTTGACCGCGCAATCGCCTCGGATTGACCGCGCTCTTCAGCGCCTTTTCCAGGATAAGCGCCCGGCGTATCAACAAGCGTGATAATGGGGAGGCCAAATTTATCCGCCATTTCCATCAAGCGAATGGCCTTACGATATCCTTCGGGACGGGCCATGCCGAAATTGCGTTCAATCCGGCTCTTTGTGTCGTTGCCTTTTTCATGACCAATCACCACAACAGGCTGATCATTGAAACGTGCAAGACCCCCCATGACCGCATGATCATCGGCAAAGTTGCGGTCCCCTGCGAGAGGTGTGAACTCTGTGAACAAAGCATCAATGTAATCGCGGCAATGCGGGCGATCTGGGTGACGGGCCACCTGACATTTGCGCCATGGTGTTAGGGATTTATAAAGCTCGACCAAAAGCGCATTGGCTTTCTCATCCAATGCCTTGGCTTGGTCTTCGACATCCATTTCCTCACTCTCACGCGCAAGGGCACGTAATTCTTCTGCTTTACCTTCGATTTCTGCCAAAGGTTTTTCAAAGTTGAGGTATTGAGTCATCATCCGCTCCGCTTGATTTTCTTGGTTTATGCTCCGTTTAACCGCAATTTGCAACGGGTTCTAGAAACTGCTGTTCAGATGGGGAACGGCCGCGGATTTGCCAAGGGGAATAAAATTGTATTTCTATCCGATGTTGCCCTTAGACATTCTCATTTTGAGAACAGGGATACCTGCGCACCTCGACAGGATAGTCATCAGGTCTTTGGTTTAAGTCACGCTTAAACAGCCTCATCAGACTTGAGAATCGAAGAATGAACTGCGTAGCATGAGCTATCACCAATTAAGAAGGAGTATCAAAATGAACCCCCAACGCATGACTGGTGAAAGCCCAGCGGTCCATGTTGTCCCAGCACCTTGGGACAGTCCAGTTGATCACCTCAACGATAATGACCTAATTGACGTCACAAATTGGGAGGGCAAGACCCGTTCACATTACTCTCAAATCTCGCCAAAGGGTCCAGATGACGCCATTACCTCTTTTGAAAAACGTAACAGGAAACATCACTGCATTTCCTGACACATACCGACCAAATGTTTGAGGCCTCAACAATTTGGTAAAAAATTTCGGCGGACCGTAGCCCGCCTTGGACAATAGACTTATCCGCCAATCATTTCTGATTGCTTTACAATGACCTCTGCCTGTTTGATCGAGGCAATGTCGACCAAACGCCCCTTATAAACAGTTGCCCCTTCTCCATTTGCTTTGGCTGTTTCCATAGCAGCGAGAATTTCGCGCGCTTCGGCAACAGCCTCTTCTGATGGGGTGAACACTTCATTTGACAAGGCAACCTGCTTGGGGTGAATGGCCCATTTGCCCACCATGCCCAAGGTTGCCGAGCGACGCGCTTGAGCGCGGAAGCCTTCATCGTCGGAAAAATCACCAAACGGACCATCCACAGGCAAGACACCATGCGTCCGGCATGCGGCCACGATTGCAGCCTGCGCCCAATGCCAAGGATCTGACCAATGTTTTTGACCTTCACGGTACATATAATAGCCTTCTTGCGTCCCACCGATTCCAGTTGTCGCCATGCCCATTGAGGCCGCGAAATCCGCCGCGCCCAAGGACATTGCAACCAGACGCGGGCTCGCTGCTGCGATTTCTTCGACATGCGAGATGCCAGCGGCACTTTCGATGATGATTTCAAAGTTAATTGGCTTGCTCCGCCCCTTTGCCGCCTCGATGGAGGACACAAGCGCGTCAACCGCATAGATATCGGCGGAACATCCGACCTTGGGGATCATGATCTGATCTAACCGATCCCCTGCTTTTTCAAGCAGCTCAACCACGTCTTTATACCAATAGGGCGTGTCCAAACCATTGATGCGCACAGACAAGGTCTTGTTTCCCCAATCGACTTCATTGATCGCTTGGATAACATTGGCGCGTGCGCTGTCCTTGTCTGAGGGGGCAACAGAATCTTCGAGGTCTAGGTTAATAACATCTGCAGCGCTCGCCGCCATTTTTTCGAAAATTGCAGGACGCGAGCCTGGTCCAAATAACTGACAACGGTTTGGGCGTGCGATCGGGGTCGGTTGCAGACGGAAGCTCATAGGATGTCCTTTTTAAAGAGTTAGGATATTGCGTTAAACCATGGCTAAACTGTTATAAAATTACTCAGCGAGTTGCAAGCATCATTTTGCACCTGCAGCATGAACGAAACACAAGCTGAATAAAGTGACCGATTGCCACTTGTTGGGGCCGACTCATAAAATATGGACCACCGATAATCGCGAACGACAGACATGGTCGTTTCACCGTCAATTATTAGAACTATTCTTTTCAAATGGTTTAATAATTCGAATAATCTTCTAAAATTATACGAATGAGACTTAGGTTTTGCGAAACTCTTAAGTTTAGGCTGTGACATAACGGGGCAAGACGTGACATTTGGGAGAATCGCCATGATCAAAACACCTTATCTTTTGTTCCTCGGGGACGCACCGGACCAGTTAGCCGCAAAAGTCGCCGTGGGCATAAAAGACTGGCGCCCTGAAAATGCCCTCGGTCAATTCCGTATGGAGGGATGTCAGGCCGATCTAGGCATCACAGATTTGACCCTTGCAGAGGCCAAAGAAAAGGGCGCAAAAACCCTTGTCATCGGCGTGGCCAATCGCGGTGGCGTTATTTCCCAAGCTTGGAAAACCGTTTTGATCGAGGCCCTAGACATGGGCTATGACATCGCAAGCGGGTTACACAACCTTCTAAATGACGAGGCGGATTTGGTCGAGGCCGCAGAGCGCAATGGCGCAAGCTTGCATGATGTGCGCATCCCCTCTGTGCAATATCCTATTGCGAATGGTGTGAAACGCTCTGGCAAACGCTGCCTCGCGGTGGGAACAGATTGCTCTGTTGGTAAAATGTACACAGCCATGGCGATGGATGCCGAAATGCAAAAGCGCGGCATGAAAAGCACGTTCCGCGCGACAGGACAGACAGGTATCTTGATCACAGGTGACGGTGTTCCACTCGACGCAGTGATTGCCGATTTCATGGCGGGATCCGTCGAATACCTCACGCCCGACAATGATGACGATCACTGGGATTTGATCGAAGGGCAAGGCAGCTTGTTCCACGTCTCTTATTCTGGTGTCACGATGGCCTTGGTGCATGGCGGTCAGCCAGATGCCTTGATCCTATGCCATGAGCCGACACGCACGCACATGCGCGGCTTGCCCGATTACCAGCAACCCTCACTCGAAGCGTTGCGTGACACAGCGCTAACCTTGGCCCGTGTTGGGAACCCTGCCTGTCAAGTCGTTGGTATTTCTGTGAACACACAACACATGGCCGAAGACGATGCGCGGGCCTATTTGTCTGAACTTGAGACAGAGATGAAGCTACCTGCAACCGATCCGTTCAGATTTGGTGCGGATAAGCTTGTCGATGCCTTGGACGCGGTCTAAGACGTCTCATCACGTATTCCCGTCGGACGCCTCCGGCGGGAGTATTTTTGCAAAGATGAAACGAGGAGCATCACAATGATCACGGTTCAGGACGATGTCTTTCCCTTAGCTCAAGTGTTTACGATTTCGCGCGGGTCTCGCACGCAGGCGCAGGTGTTAACTGTTCGTGTGGAGCGTGATGGCCATGTCGGGCTTGGTGAATGTGTGCCCTATGCCCGTTATAACGAAACATTGGAGAGTGTGCGCCAAGAGATTTTGGGCGTGCCTGCGGATGTATCGCGTGCAGAGTTGCAAGAGCTCTTGCCAGCGGGGGCCGCGCGCAATGCCCTTGATTGCGCGCTCTGGGATTTAGAAGCCAAAACTGCAGGAAAACGGGTTTGGGATCTCATTGGGATGCCGGAGCCGACCCCTGAAATTACGGCCTATACCTTGTCCCTCGATACACCCGAAGCGATGGAAGAGCAGGCGCGCAAAAATGCCTTTCGCCCTGTGTTGAAAATCAAACTAGGGACACCTGATGATATGCCGCGTCTTGAGGCGGTTCGCCGTGGTGCGCCCACTTCGACGATCATTATTGATGCGAATGAGGGTTGGAGCGCTGAAGTTTACAAAGACCTCGCGCCGCATTTGATCCGCTTGGGCGTGGCCTTGGTTGAACAACCCTTGCCAGCGTCGCAAGATGAGGCTCTGTTAGAGATCGAGCGCCCTGTTCCTATCTGTGCCGATGAAAGCTGTCACGATCGCGCAAGTTTGGCGCATCTCAAGGGCAAATATGATGTCGTCAACATCAAGTTGGACAAAACAGGTGGGTTGAGCGAAGCACTCTTGTTAAAAGAGGCGGCGCGCGCGCAAGGCTATGATATCATGGTCGGCTGTATGGTCGGAAGCTCGCTTGCCATGGCCCCTGCAACATTGGTGGCGCAAGGCGTGGCCTTTACGGATCTGGATGGGCCCTTATTGCTTGCTCAAGATCGGCAATCGCCTTTGATTTTCGATGAAAACGGTGTACACGCGCCGAAAAGCACCCTTTGGGGATAACACATATAAGGAATTCAGTGATGAGCCGTACTGTTTACGTCAATGGCGCCTATCTTCCAGAGGAAGAGGCAACTGTTTCAATTTTTGACCGTGGGTTTTTGATGGCCGACGGCGTCTACGAAGTGACATCCGTTTTGGACGGCAAGCTGATTGATTTTGAGGGCCACGCCGTGCGTTTGGAGCGGTCATTGACTGAATTGGATATGGCCTCACCGATTTCAAAAGAAGACCTGCTTGAGGTCCATCGTGAATTGGTGCGGGTGAATGGTATTGTTGAAGGCATGATTTACCTTCAGATCACACGCGGCGCGCCTAACGATCGTGACTTTGTGTTTCCTGATCCTGAAACAACCGCCCCGACGATTGTGTTGTTCACGCAAAACAAACCGGGTCTTGCCAATAGCCCCGTTGCGAAAACGGGTATCAAAGTCATCGGTATCGAAGATTTACGCTGGGGACGTCGGGACATCAAAACGGTACAACTTCTCTACCCCTCTATGGGCAAGATGATGGCCAAGAAAGCAGGCGCAGATGATGCGTGGATGGTTGAAGATGGATATGTCACTGAAGGCACGTCAAACAATGCCTACATTGTAAAAGGCACATCCATTATCACACGCGCCTTGTCCAATGATATCCTCCATGGAATCACACGCGCGGCTGTCTTGCGCTTTGCCAAAGAGGCGCAATTTACCGTCGAGGAGCGCAACTTCACTATGGAAGAAGCCAAGTCAGCGGATGAAGCCTTTATCACATCGGCAAGCACATTCGTGATGCCTGTTGTCAACATCGATGGCGCAGATATTGGCACAGGTACGCCCGGACCAGTCGCGGCCCGCTTGCGCGAAATCTACCTTGAAGAAAGCTTAAAAACAGCGATCTAAGTGTCGATGAGCCGCGCCCCAACTGTGGCGATGAGATCATCAACCAACTGCGTTTCATAACCAGTCAAGCTCTGCGCCCTAGGATAACGGGGCGCAGCGCGATCATCTAAAATCGGTGCATCCCAGCCGTCGGTGGTCATCCCGAAATGATGCACGCCATCCGTGCCAAATTCACGAAAATATCCCTGAACCACAACATCAAGATAGCTCAATAATATAGGGTGTGCCGTTGAGGGTGAGTTTTGATTATCGGGTGCAATCGCATAGATTGAGACATCAAAATCATCATCAGAGTCCCAGCTCACTTGGGGCGTGATCGACACCCGATCATAGGCAAATTCACGATCATCAAGTGCCGCCCAATCCCCATTAGGAACAGAGGCAATCAAGCCTAAGATCTCTGATGTCTCATCAGGAACAGCGGTCAAAAAGGCGATGTCACGCAACGCCGTATGTCGCCATGCGCGCCGCCATCCTTTGGCCGTGGCCCGTCGCGTTGACCCATATGAATGCGTGTTAACATTAACGAGGCTGCCATAGCCAAAGAAATACGGAACTGTCATTTTATCCTCTTGTCAAAACAACCTGGCGAAAAAACGACTTGCCAAATTCGAAAACTCTGCTTTACAACCGTAGTATCAAATTGGGAGAACTGGAACCCCAGTGCCGAAGGAGCAACCGCCTCGGAAACTCTCAGGCAAACGGACCAATTTGACGTAACACTCTGGAGAAGGATGCCACGCGCATCGGCCGAAGGGATAACGATCTCAGGCAAAGGGACAGAGGAGGCATCAGCGCATAGGCCACGGCTTATGTGCGAGTGATGCTAGCGGTGTTTGCTGGCCAATGAGAAAGACGATTGGATGAGCGACGATTTAAACCGCACTGTGTTTTACGACATGCATATTGAAAATGGCGCGAAAATGGTGCCGTTTGCGGGTTACGAGATGCCTGTGCAATATAAGCTCGGCGTGATGAAGGAACATCAGCACACCCGTCAAAAAGCAGGTCTGTTTGATGTCTCGCATATGGGTCAAGTCGTTTTGCGTGGCGCAAGTTATGAGCAAACGGCCGAGGCCTTGGAACGGTTGATCCCGATGGACGTGCTTGGACTAAAACAAGGACGTCAACGGTATGGGTTTTTTACCAATGACGCAGGCGGCATTTTAGATGACTTGATGTTTGCGAACCGTGGGGATCATATTTTTATGGTCGTGAATGCAGGATGCAAAGCCCAAGATATCGCGCACCTTCGTCGCCACTTGGAACCAGATATACATGTGAAGGCCCTTGAAAACCGCGCTTTGTTGGCGCTGCAGGGACCAAGTGCAGAACAGGTATTGGCACAGCATTATCCACCGATTACCGAGATGGCGTTTATGGACATCGACACGATCCCAATCGCAGGGGTGGAATGTTGGGTATCGCGCTCTGGCTACACAGGCGAAGACGGTTTTGAAATTTCCATTCCTCTGAGCGCGGCGCAAGATGTTGCAAAGGCATTAACTGATCACGAAGATGTGGAATGGGTTGGATTGGGGGCTCGCGATTCCCTGCGACTTGAGGCGGGTCTCTGTCTTTACGGGCATGATTTGACCGAAACCATTACGCCTGTCGAAGCCTCGCTGACATGGGCCATCCAAAAGATACGTCGTAGCGGTGGTGATCGCGCGGGCGGGTTTCCGGGCGCTGACAAAATCTTGGATCAACTAGAAAATGGCGCCGGTGTGAAACGTGTCGGCTTGCTCCCAGACGGCCGCGCCCCAATGCGCGAAGGCGTCAAAATTTACACCGATAAAACCAGCACCACACCGATTGGGCACATCACGTCTGGCGGATTTGGGCCAAGTGTGAGCGGCCCTATTGCCATGGGCTATGTTGATCATTCAATGTCCCAATTGGACACAGTCCTCTACGGAGACGTTCGCTCGAAACGGCTTGCGGTTCGGGTGGTATCCCTCCCCTTCGTTCCTTCTCAATTTAAACGCTGATCAATAGGAGATCATAGAAATGAAATTCACCGAAGAACATGAATGGCTCAGAATAGAAGACGATCTGGTTGTTGTCGGTATCACCGAACATGCAAGCACCCAACTGGGCGATGTTGTGTTTGTGGAACTCCCCGACGAGGGCGACACAGTGTCCAAAGACGACGAGATTGTTGTGATCGAAAGCGTCAAAGCCGCGTCTGATATCTTGGCCCCGATTGATGGGGAAATCATTGAGGTGAACCAATTGCTTTTGGATGAACCAAGCAAAGTCAACGACGACCCGATGGGGGATGCGTGGTTCTTTAAGATCAAGCCAGATGACCTGTCCCAAATGGACGAATACATGGACGAGGCCGCCTATAACAAATTGATCGCCTAAGTCAGCCCTCCGGTGGGGCGGTTATCGCCCCCCCATTTGACCTCAGTAACGTCGGAGCACACCATGCCATTTACACCAACAGATTACCTCCCCTATGACTTTGCAAATCGGCGTCATATTGGGCCGTCTCCTTCTGAAATGGCTGACATGTTGGACACACTTGGTGTGGGTTCTCTGGATGAACTGATTGATCAAACACTGCCAAAATCCATTCGCCAAAAAGAACCCCTCAATTTCGGCAAACCGAAATCAGAGCGCGAATTGTTGCATCACATGCGGCGCACAGCTGCCAAGAACAAAGTTCTAACAAGCCTGATCGGTCAAGGTTACCACGGCACAGTGACGCCCCCCGTGATCCAGCGCAATATTTTGGAAAATCCCGCGTGGTACACGGCCTATACCCCGTATCAGCCAGAGATTTCTCAAGGGCGATTAGAAGCCCTGCTAAATTACCAAACAATGATTTCCGATTTGACAGGGTTAGAAATTGCCAATGCCTCGCTCTTGGACGAAGCAACAGCCTGCGCCGAAGCCATGACAATGGCGCAGCGCGTGGCCAAATCCAAGGCCAAAGGGTTCTTTGTTGACGAAAACTGTCACCCCCAAAACATCGCCGTTATGCAAACACGCGCGAAACCATTGGGAATTGAGATCATTATAGGATCGCCCGATGATTTGGACCCAAGCGCGGTGTTTGGAGCGATCTTCCAATATCCGGGCACCTATGGACACGTCCGTGATTTCACAGACATCATTGACGCACTGCATGAGGCAAAGGCCATCGGCATCGTTGCCGCTGATCCAATGGCGCTGACGCTCTTAAAGGAACCGGGTGCTATGGGTGCGGATATTGCCGTCGGCAGCACACAGCGCTTTGGCGTTCCTGTGGGATATGGCGGACCGCATGCGGCCTATATGGCGACAAAAGATGCCTTCAAACGGTCCATGCCGGGCCGTATCGTGGGTGTTTCCATTGATAGCCATGGCAACAAAGCCTATCGCCTCTCGCTGCAAACGCGCGAACAACATATTCGCCGCGAAAAAGCGACGTCAAATGTCTGTACGGCCCAAGCGCTCTTGGCTGTTATGGCCTCGTTTTATGCCGTGTTTCACGGACCAGAGGGGCTTAAGGCCATCGCACAGCGGATCCACCGCAAAACGGTCCGCATGGCCAAAGTCCTAGAAGAAGCAGGATTTACCATTGAACCCACAGCCTTCTTTGACACGATCACCGTGAATGTTGGGCTCTTGCAACGCGGCGTCTTGCAAGCGGCGGTGAACAATGGTGTGAACCTACGCAAAGTCGGGGATGACCGCGTTGGCATAACCTTGGATGAATATTGCCGCAGCTCAACCACAGAAGCCGTTTGGCGGGCCTTTGGGATTGATCGTAAAGACGATGATTTGACACCAGAATACCGCGTTCCAGACGCGCTTCACCGGGTGACCTCCTATTTGGAACATGATGTTTTTCACATGAACCGCGCCGAAACAGAGATGATGCGCTACGTGCGTCGCCTCGCAGATCGTGACTTGGCCCTTGATCGCGCGATGATCCCACTTGGATCCTGTACGATGAAGTTGAATTCAGCCGCGGAAATGATGCCCGTCAGCTGGCGTGAATTTTCCCTATTGCATCCCTTTGCGCCCAAGGATCAAGCCTTGGGTTATGAGGAAATGATAACTGATCTCTCGGACAAACTCTGTGACATCACAGGATATGACGCGATTTCAATGCAGCCCAATTCGGGCGCGCAAGGCGAATATGCAGGCCTCTTGACGATTTCAGAGTATCATACAGCGAACGGCGAAGGGCATCGGAACGTCTGTTTGATCCCGACATCGGCGCATGGCACCAATCCCGCTTCTGCGCAGATGGTGGGTTGGAAAGTGATCCCAGTTGAATCAGATGAAAACGGGGATATCGACCTAGAAGATTTCCGCAATAAAGCAGAGAAATACAAAGAGACCCTAGCAGGCTGCATGATCACCTATCCCTCAACCCACGGCGTGTTTGAGGAAACCGTTCACGAGGTCTGTGACATCACCCATTCCTTTGGCGGGCAGGTCTATATTGATGGGGCCAATATGAATGCCATGGTGGGCCTCTGTCGTCCCGGCGATCTGGGCGGAGACGTCAGCCACCTGAATCTACATAAAACATTCTGTATTCCCCACGGCGGCGGCGGCCCGGGCATGGGACCCATCGGCGTCAAATCACACCTGATCCCCCACCTCCCGGGCCACCCTGCGACAGAGGACACCACAACCGGCCCAGTATCCGCAGCCCCCTTTGGATCCCCTAGCCTGCTCCCAATCAGCTGGGCCTATGTCCTGATGATGGGTGGCGAAGGCCTGACCCAAGCAACACGTGTGGCGATTTTGAACGCCAATTACATCGCCAAGCGGTTGGAGGGTGCCTATGACGTCCTCTACAAAGGCAAGAACGGTCGCGTAGCGCATGAATGCATTCTAGATGTGCGACCCTTTGATGACAGCGCACATGTCACCGTCGAGGACATCGCCAAGCGGCTTATGGATTGCGGATTTCACGCGCCCACCATGAGCTGGCCGGTTGCGGGGACGCTCATGGTTGAACCAACCGAATCCGAGACCAAAGCCGAATTGGACCGTTTCTGTGACGCAATGCTCGCAATCCGCGACGAAATCAAAGCAATCGAAGCAGGCGACATTGATCCAGACAACAACCCCCTCAAAAACGCACCTCACACCGTCGAAGACCTCATCGGCGACTGGGACCGCCCCTATTCTCGCGAACAAGGCTGCTATCCTCCCGGTTCCTTCCGCGTGGACAAATACTGGCCACCCGTTAATCGCGTTGACAACGTCTTTGGAGACCGCAACCTCGTGTGCACCTGTCCACCGATGTCCGAGTATGCCGAAGCGGCGGAGTGAGAGTGCAAAAGAAGCGCTGTGATTTCTTGACTTAAAGTTTGGAAGTCGGGCTCATTATAGTTGTGCAAAGAATGGAAATTTCTGAATGAATTCTTGATAGCGGTCGGGAAATTTGTCCCTCAACTCATCTCCGAACAAAGCACACTCACTCATTCGATTGCTCTTACGGGTAATCCACATCAACCTTTGAAGTGGAAAATGACTTTCAGGGAAATTTTTGTACATTTCTCGTAGAACAATTTCTAGCTCTTGGACGTCATCAAACTCGGCTAAAATTCTAGAATAGGTATCAAGCAATGATTTACTTTGTCGGACATATTCCCAATTCTCAGCAAAAAGAGATTTAAGTTTGTAGGAGGCGTTAAGAGCGACTAAAATTTCATTTTTTGAGTACTTTTCATGGTTTTTTAGCCTGTAAAGCCCAACTACAACTTTAGCCAATTGGTCAAAATTTTTCACATAGGATTGATAGGAGTAGCGCTCTAGCCCAATTTGCGTATTTTCTTGGTACTTTTGTGGCGCCTCTAGAACACGTGTCATTGCCATCTCAAGCCCGTTTATATCATTCGGTTTGATTAACTCGCCATTTCGGCCAGACTGGATAAGTTCGCGCGGTCCAAAATCTACATCGAAGGTAATGACTGGACAACCAGCCGCCAGGGATTCTAACAAAGCCAGCCCGAATCCTTCCGTCATTGTTGGATAAACTGACATTATTGCCTGAGAAAACTCAGCCATAGGTGCACCAGTATAACCCATTAACTTTATTCGATTTTCGCAACCAAGCTCAGATATGAGAGCCGCTAAATCTGCTGAACCAGCTCCATCACCGTAAATGAGGTAATTCACGTCAGGGAAATTGTCCTTTATGTTAGCGAACGCCCTTATACTTTGATCGATAGGCTTCCCCTCTAAATCTAGGCGAGAAACAGTAATAATATTTTTTCTTTGTCCAGGCTTGGAGAAACTATCAATATAATGAGGAACAACTTCGATAGGCTTAGAAATTTGCAAATCTTGAAAAAGTAGCTGTCTATGCCTTTCCGTGGCAGTGACAATTGCATCACCATTAAATCGTTCAATCAACATCTTGGAATGCGGATTCACTTCACCACCTATTGTTTTGTGATCAGCGTGCAAGAACAACACTTTAGGTGTTTTCAACGTTACCGCGAGATACGCAACTGTAATGCCATCTATGAACGTTATAGCATCGTCCTGAACCGCAAGCTCCATGAAGCTTCTAAGAAATACATGCTCTCTATAAATCTTCTGCTGAGTTAAGAAATTGTAACCAAATTCAAAGAGTCCTTTATGGGTGAGCTGTGCCCCGATAGGTTGACCATCACAAAGGAAGCAGTGAAGTGTTCTGCCATCACCAAGAGGCGTAGTGTCCAAGAAGGGTTTGCTATCTAAATAATGTGTGCGACCAATCTCAGTGCCTTCCAAACGGCGAATTTCTAAATATGACGGTTGATTGGGGTCGACGGTAAGGTCTTTGGTCTCAGTCTCATCTGCTTGCTTAAACAGACTTGAGCGACCGCGCCATTCATCCGTCCATTTGTCTTGCGCTTCTATTAGATGGTTAGGTGCAAATTCATGAGCCGCTTCATAAATTGTTTTATGCCTAATGGATTTGCCAAGGTCTCGGCCTGCTACGATCTGGTCGAATACTTGCTTTTGGAAAACGTTATGGCGGACAGACAACACTATAGGCTCAAACTCTGGCATACTTGAATATGCCCTAAGCCGTTCATAAATCGCTTTTACTTTCCCACCGCCACCTGTGCCAAGCTGCAGCATTAAACAAAATATTTTCAAATATCTTTCCTAACGCGTCGTAATACTAGTTAAGGAATATTCTCAATAAGAGTATTCAACGATGAGACCAAACTTTGATCCCCCTGTCGAACGAAAGAGAACCACTTAGAAAGGGCTTCTTCCAGTTGTTGATCTTCAATCGGTCTATGTGAATTTTTGAAAGCAAGAGAGTTCTCGTCAATTTCCAATGAATCATGACCATCGACTTTGATGGAAATGAATCCCATGCCAAAATTGTCCACTACCGCTGGAAACCTTCGATGCAACGCACTGTGACCAAATGAAAATACTGTCCTCTCACCATGAACTCTAATCGCGGTTCCCATCGAATTAAACGGAACAGTCGCTCGAAAGAAACGTGCGGCTTCAGATCCATATCGAATTGCAACAAGGCCATTGGAACGCGAATAGCTGACAGGAATTATATCCCCTAACCGAAGCATAAATTTTCGCAGCTCACGGATATAATCAACCGACAGACAATCATCGTCATCAATTCTAAAATTGACCAAAGGATGTCCAAACGTAGTATTGTAAGAGCTGATCGTAGGCCAAATCGCATCGTGGACGCTTGAGGCATCAGAAAAGATTAGCTCAACATTTCTATTGTCCTGACATAATTGGATTAATCGCTCTTTATACATTTCCGGCATAAGCTGAGATGTCAAAACGATCAAAATATAGTTTTGATCTATTTGCGCGCTAAGCGATTTCAGAAGAAAATTTTCAAATAGAAAAAACCGTTTTTCCATTCGTTCCTTTGCATACAAAGATTTTGCTATTTTCGCTTGCACAGCAGAAACTTGTTCAGGAGTTTTGGCAGAACGGAAAGCAACCCAATCGCCATTTCCACAGAAGGAAAATCGACATAAACCTAAAATGGGTTCATTAATATTCATACAGAAAACCAAATCAAAAAATTACACTACCATATTGGTAGCAATTTCCTGATATGAAGTACATCGTGCAGAGAGCTACATATATTTTTGTTGGTATTTATTAGGTTTGGCGGTGACTTACTCTCCCACACCTTAAGATGCAGTAC
>CBFHNR010000012.1:43939-85464 GCA_965657215.1 uncultured Paracoccaceae bacterium | reverse complement strand
ACACTTGATTGAGGCGGCGCGTGCGCAGGGACTTCATGTGTTGGTCGCGGGTATTGAGGCGCAGAATAGCGCGTCGCTCGGTTTGCACATCTCGCTTGGGTTTACAGAAACCGCTCGTATGCCTCAGGTTGGCAAGAAATTTGGCCGATGGCTTGATCTTGTGTTTTTGCAAAAACAGCTCGATCCGCGAGAGAGTCCAGAAGGAACATAGCTCCATGACCTATCTATTCGATCCAGCGCCGATCAAGTCCATTCCTGTGCGGGGACTAGAGGCAGAATTCCCAATCCACCGTATCTTTTGCGTTGGCCGTAACTATGCCGCCCACGCCGAAGAAATGGGAAATGAGGTCGACCGGTCTGCACCGTTTTATTTCACTAAATCAGCTCTATCCTCCGAGGTATCAGGCGCAACCATTCCCTATCCGCCAGAAACCAGCAACTACCATTATGAAATGGAGCTCGCGATCGCCATCGGTGCCCCCGTTTTCCGCGCCAATGAAGAAGAGGCCATTGCTGCAATCTATGGATATTGCTGTTCTTTGGACATGACACGACGCGATCTACAATCCGCCGCCAAAGCCAAACAGCGCCCCTGGGACACGGGCAAAGATGTCGAAGCCTCCGCAATTTTTGCACCAATCACAAAGCGTTCTGAGTTCGGGGCCATTGCGGATCAACAGATTTATCTGGACCTTAACGGACACCGAAAACAGGCATCCGTCCTCTCCAAAATGATCCATAATGTGACGGACATCGTCATGGATCTTTCGAAATTCTATCACCTCAATGCAGGCGATGTCATCATGACAGGCACACCCGAAGGTGTCGGCGCTGTGACAGCAGGAGACACCTTAGAAGGTGGTATCGACAGCCTCGATCCAATTAACATTACGATTGGACAGCCGAATTGAGTCACCACATTTGGCGATCAATAAAATATCATTTTTTGGTTAGTGGTGAGCCGTGCAGGATTCGAACCTGCGACCCACTGATTAAAAGTCAGTTGCTCTACCAACTGAGCTAACGGCCCACTGAGGGGCCTTCTAGAAATACTGGACCCTGCGGTCAACCCCGAAAACAAAGAAATTTCATCAATCTATGGATTCATATCGATTCCATAGATATATGCCCCTTAACAGAGGAAATTTCGATGATGACACTCCCCTTTATGAAGATGCACGGGCTCGGAAACGACTTTGTCGTGATTGACGCACGACAAGAATCGCCACACCTTAGCGATTCTTTGATCACGGCGATTGCACATCGAAATATGGGTGTTGGTTTTGACCAACTGGCCGTCATCGAAAACGGGTCCGCAGACGTCCATCTTGTGTTCTACAACTCGGATGGATCACGATCAGCAGCCTGCGGAAACGCCACACGGTGCATCGCCCGCCACATCATGCAAGAAACAGGGAAATCAGACCTCCGCGTCACAACAGAACGCGGCGAGCTATTTGCATGTGACGCAGGAAACGGTTTGACGTCTGTTAACATGGGGCACCCACTACTGGATTGGAACGAGGTGCCTTTGGCACATGAGATGGACACGCTAACGCTTCCTATCGATGGCGCGCCGACTGCGACGGGCATGGGGAACCCGCATTGCACATTCTTTGTCGATGATGCGCTTGAAATTGACCTTGATCATGTCGGCCCAACCATAGAACACCACCCGCTCTTCCCAGAGCGGACCAATGTTCAATTTGCCCATGTGATCGGCCCCAATCACCTTAGGATGCGCGTGTGGGAACGTGGGGCTGGGATCACCTTGGCCTCTGGGTCGTCGTCTTGTGCAACGGCTGTTGCCGCCGCGCGACGTGGCCTAACGGATAAAGAGGTGCGCATTGACCTAGACGGTGGCACAATAACCGTGGATTGGCGCCCAGATGGCGTTTGGATGACGGGTCCAACGCAACATGTCTTTAGCGGATCCTTCACCACAGATTTCATCGAGGCCTCTCAATGAGCAATACGCCCAAGTTCACAACACTCGGCTGTCGATTGAATGCCTATGAATCCGAGGCAATGAAAGATCTCGCGCAACATGCAGGATTGAACAATGCGGTGATCGTGAACACATGTGCGGTGACGGCTGAGGCTGTGCGCAAATCCAAGCAAGAAATCCGCCGATTGCGCCGCGATAATCCCGACGCCAAAGTCATTGTGACAGGCTGCGCCGCCCAAATCGAACCGGAAACGTTCGCTAATATGACCGAAGTTGACGCGGTGATTGGGAACACTGAAAAAATGCAAGCCACAACGTGGGATGGTTTGGCGTCTGATTTCATTGGCGACACGGAACGGGTCAAGGTTGACGACATCATGTCGGTTACCGAAACAGCAGGTCACTTGATTGATGGATTTGGCACCCGAAGCCGCGCCTATGTTCAGGTTCAAAACGGATGTGATCACCGCTGTACCTTCTGCATCATTCCCTTTGGACGCGGCAATTCCCGCTCGGTCCCCGCGGGCGTGGTCGTGGATCAGATCAAGCGCCTCGTTGACAAAGGATTTAACGAAGTCGTCTTGACAGGCGTGGACCTGACGAGCTGGGGCGCTGATTTACCTGCCGAACCCAAACTCGGCGACCTCGTCATGCGCATCCTCAAACTCGTCCCTGATTTGGCTCGTTTGCGCATAAGCTCAATCGACAGCATTGAAGTCGATGAAAACCTAATGCTGGCCATTGCGTCAGAACATCGCCTCATGCCTCACTTGCATTTGTCATTACAACATGGCGATGACTTGATCCTAAAACGCATGAAGCGGCGCCACCTTCGGGATGATGCAATCCGCTTTTGCGAGGATGCCAAAAAGCTCCGCCCCAATATGACATTTGGCGCGGACATCATCGCGGGCTTCCCAACCGAAACCGAGGCGCATTTCGAAAACTCACTCAAACTGGTCACGGAATGCGATCTCACATGGCTACATGTGTTTCCCTATTCCCCCCGCCAAGGCACCCCCGCTGCGCGTATGCCCCAACTCAATGGCCAAATCATAAAGGCGCGCGCAGCCCGTCTCAGAGAGGCTGGAGAACGCCAAGTGGACCTACACCTAGCCGCACAAATCGGGACAACGCATCACATCCTGATGGAAAATCCGCATATGGGTCGCACCGAGCAATTTAGCGAAGTGTCCTTTGAGACCCCTCAAAGCGAAGGCTCAATTGTGACCGCAAAAATCCAATCCCGTTCGGGCAATCGCCTCTTGGCTTAGGACGCAAGCCATGCGCAATATAGTTCAATGACGCTTCCAATTTTCTACAGCTTCCGTCGATGCCCATATGCAATGCGCGCGCGCCTTGCCATTCAATCAACAGGTATCCAAGTCGAACTAAGAGAAATCGTTCTCAAGGACAAAGCCCCCGAATTTTTGGACACCTCACCGTCAAAAACCGTTCCCTGTCTTAAGGCTGGCAAACGCGTTATTGATGAATCCCTTCACATCATGGCCTGGGCGCTGGGCCAAAAAGACCCCGAACATTGGCTTGAAATGCCTCCCGAAGGATACGAGCTCATCGCACAATGTGACGGACCGTTTAAACAAGCGTTAGACCGCACAAAATACGCAACGCGCTATCCCGAAAATGACCCGACCGAGGAACGTAAAAAGGCGAGTGCATTCATTGAGGCACTAGAAACCCAACTCACAGACGGATTTCTCTTTGCCAACACTCCCAAGGTTGCCGATATGGCTATTTTGCCCTTTGTGCGTCAGTTCGCCAATACAGACAAAACATGGTTTGCCAACCAACCCTGGCCCAAGGTTCAAGCGTGGTTGGACAGATTCGTAAACAGCGACCAATTTTCGTCCATCATGGATAAATACCCAAAGTGGACCTCGGGCGATCCCATCACCCTCTTCCCTAAATAACTTCAGCTTTGAAAAATACTCTGGGGGTGCGGGGGCAAAGCCCCCGCATTGGTCGGATCATATATGATCCGAAATCAAAGACTTTGAATCTTCGCGCGCGCCGCAACAACACCTTTGGCGGCATTCGCAGCTTCGCGTCCTTTGGTCACAAAGTGGTCGCGATAAATCGCGTCATGATGCTCGGTTTCCTGATACTGATGCGGCGTCAACGACACGGAAAGGATAGGGACACCCGTGTCCAACCCGACGCGCACGATACCATCGACAACCGCTTGCGCCACAAAATCATGGCGATAAATACCACCGTCAACGACAAAGGCTGCACAGGCAATCGCGCCATATTTTCCAGTTTCTGCTAAATCTTTCGCCAAGAGAGGCATTTCCAATGCACCAGGCGCATCAATCACATCGATGTCCTCTGCTGGAATAATCTCTTGGAACCCTGCCAAGGCCTGATCCACAATGTCAGAATGCCAATTGGCCTTAATAAATGCATATCGGGTGTGTGTCATTTCATGCTCCTTTAGTTAACAACACGTCACCCAAGGCTCACGACTCACCTCGACCCAAGGGCCGAACTGTCGTCGCTCTCTTTCATCCGGACTATAACCGTCGGCTCTGGCCTCTCACCAGATCTGCTGACACCCATAAGGGCCGCTCGCGGGCTCGGGGATTTCCCCATACCGCCGGTGGGGAATTACACCCCGCCCTGAGAACAGTTTAGTCTTGCCAAATTAACACGCCCAAGACAAGCATGTTTACAACATTTTCCAAAGGCACCGCCATGCATCCAAATCCGATATTCAGAAACACCGAGACGAATCTGAGCCTCGACTTCGCCAATGAGATCAGTTTTGGCACAGTTTGCATATCGGCTGAGCCAACGCCCTTGCTGAGCCATATACCTTTTCAGCTTAACGCAGACCGCACAGCAATCGACCTTCACTTGGTGCGCTCAAACCCGATTAGTCGTGCGCTCGTCAAATCCCAACGCCAAGCAACCTTGTCGATCATGGGTCCACATGGGTATATTTCGCCAGATTGGTACGGGGTCGAAGACCAAGTTCCCACGTGGAATTACGTTGCAGTTCATATTTCTGGAACCCTCACCCTCATGGATCAAAGCACCCTTCCCAACGTGATTGACGGCCTCTCAGACCATTTTGAAACGCAACTCGCCCCCAAGCCCGTTTGGAAAATGGACAAGGTCGACCCAGACGTCATGACAAAAATGCAAAGGCAAATTGTCCCCTGCCGCTTAGACATCACTCAGGTCGAGAGCACTTGGAAATTAGGACAAAACAAAACTGACACCGCGCGCCACGCAGCCGCGGATCAGCTGGAACAATCGACCATCGGCTCAAATACACCCCACCTCGCCGCGCTTATGCGCTCGGCCAAATGAAACAGGATATCTCATGAAACTTATTTATTCCCCTGCCTCCCCCTTTGTCCGAAAAACGGTTGTTCTAGCGCATGAACTTGATCTGATGGATCAAATCGAACTGGTCCCTGTGGCGACAACAGCGTTGAACACAGCGGAGCAGGCAAAATCTGCAAACCCCCTTGGAAAAATTCCCGCCCTTTTGCGCGACAACGACACAAGCCTGTTTGATAGCCGCGTGATTTGTCGATTTTTGAACGATATGGCTGAGGGTGACATGTACCCTGCTAATACTCTCTATGACGTTCTCACATTAGAAGCCCTCGCAGATGGTATCATGGAATCCGCTGTCTCAATGGTCTACGAAAAAAGGCTACGCTCAGAGAATCAACAATCGCCAGACTGGATTGAGGCCCAATGGGGCAAAGTCACATCCGCCTTGGCAACACTTGATCAAGGAAAGATGCCTGCACTGTCTGGCCCTGTAAACATGGGACAAATCGGAGTGGCCTGCGCCCTCTCATACTTGGATTTCCGTCATGATGACCGAAACTGGCGTCAAGATCACGCACAACTATCAGAGTGGCACGCAACATTCAGCGATCGCCCCTCCATGCGCGCAACAGAGCCAGAAGGCTAAATCAGGCTCCGAAATTCTGCGACAACGGTTTCATAAACGGCCCTTTTAAACGGAACGATATTGTCAACCAGCTCATCCACGGGACACCATTTCCAATGGGAAAATTCAGGATTCTCACCGTCAATTTTAACCTGAGCATACTCACCATTAAACCGTAGCAAAAACCATTTTTGCTTTTGCCCCCGATACGCCCCATTCCAAAGCTTGGGAATCAACTCAGATGGCAGATCATAAGCAATCCAATCGGCGCTCACGGCCACTATGTCGACCAAATCTCTAGAAACGCCTGTTTCCTCTTCCAATTCACGCAGAGCTGCCTCTGTTGGATCTTCGCCGTCGTCAATGCCACCTTGCGGCATTTGCCATGCATCCGTCGGGCTGTCCAAACGTTGGCCGACAAACACGCCACCCGCCTGATTGACAAGCATAACGCCCACATTCAAACGGTAAGGCAAGGCCTCAATCTCTTGTGGCGTCATGCGACAACTCCTATGTCTTCATCTTTGCAAAAATACTCAAAAAAGGGCGGCAAAGACCGCCCCCATTTGTTCAGTCCGCTACTTGGAACCCAAGGCCGTGAGACCCTTCAAAATATCAATAGCATAGGCCAATTGATAATCATCCTTGCGAAGCTTTGCAGCCTCATCTGCCTTGGCGCGATCTTCTTCGATCTGGCGGATTTCATCTTCGCTCAAGCTATCATTCGAGAGTGAACCGCGCAAATCGGCTTCGCTGCGTGTGTTGCGCTCTGCTTCGTCCTCTGCATTCGGATCAACTGGCTCACGACGCGGCTGTTCCACGACAATATCAGGGGACACACCCAAATTCTGAATAGACCGACCAGACGGCGTGTAATAACGCGCCGTAGTCAAGCGCATTGCGCCATTCCCTTGAACAGGCATAACGGTTTGCACCGACCCCTTACCAAAGCTCTTGGTCCCAATGACAATTGCACGGCGGTGATCTTGAAGCGCACCAGCAACAATCTCCGACGCGGAAGCAGACCCGCCGTTGATCAAGATCACAATCGGCTTGCCTTCGGCCAAGTCCCCTGCAGTCGCATTAAAACGATCCCCATCCTCTGGGTTACGTCCGCGCGTTGATACGATTTCCCCTTTGTCGAGGAAGGCATCCGACACTTTGATCGCTTGGCTGAGCAAGCCACCTGGGTTGTTGCGCAAATCCAGAACGATGCCGTTGACTTCATCCATTCCGCCCGCGGCTTCGATTTCTTTGGCCAATCCATCCGACAGGTTGGGATAGGTTTGGTCATTGAACGTCGTGACACGCAAAACGACTGTGTTGCCTTCGGTTCTTGCTCGAACGGCGGTTAGTTTAATCGTGTCCCGAATGATCGTGATGTCAAAGGGCTCATCCTCGCCTTCGCGAGCGATTGTAATGACAATTTCTGATCCAACGGGGCCACGCATCCGTTCTACAGCCTCGTCCAAAGTCAGGCCGAGCACAGTTTCCCCATCAACATGCGTAATGAAATCGCCTGCTTCGACACCGGCGTCAAAGGCGGGTGTGCCATCAATCGGCGAGACAACTTTGACAAAGCCTTCTTCTTGAGTCACCTCAATTCCAAGCCCGCCAAATTCACCACGCGTCTGAACCTGCATTTTTTCGGCATCATCTGGAGGTAAATACCCAGAATGCGGATCCAAGGACGTCAGCATTCCATTGACCGCAGCTTCAATCAAATCTTTGGGCTCAACCTCTTCGACATATTCTGCACGGATCCGTTCGAAAATATCGCCAAACAGATCCAGCTGTTGATAAATCTCTTGTTTCTCATCCGCGGACTGCGCCAAAACGGGCCCTGCAATTTGTGTCGCCGTAAAGACGCCGAACACACATCCAACCCCTGCAGCCAATATCATTTTTTTCATTATTCAGTCCTTTTGCGTCCGGAACCAAGTCAAAGGGTCCACGGGAACCTTATCCTGTCTGACTTCAACATAGAGCGTTTCGCTACGTTGTGTAACAAGCCCAGTTTGGTTTTCTTCCAACATTTTATCAAGTGTTTGTGAATTACCACCCATTAAACCGATTGGGCTGCCTGCAGGCAAGACTTCGCCAGTGCGCCCAAAGACGCTCTGAAGGCCTGCAATGACAAACAAAATCCCCGATTGAGGCTCAAGTATTGTGACCAAGCCAAAATCCAAGAGCGGCCCACGATATCGAATTGTCGCAGCTGTTGGTGTTGTCACCACAGCCTGAGGAAGCGTCGCTATAACAACACCAGGGCGCACCACGCCTGCGGCATCAGCTTGGTTAAAATTGCGGATCACACGGCCCGTAACAGGAAGCTGCAAGCTGCCTTTGCGGTCGGTAATATCGGGGAGAGACCCCGCAACTTCGCCCACAACGATTTCGGACAATCCATTCGCAAAGGTATCAAGCGTTTCAGATGCTGCAATCAAAAGCGCCGTTTTTACGGGGTCCTCAACAAAGCGGCGCGGTAAATCCTTGCGATCCGCAGCAGCGCGCGCCAATTCGGTTCGCGCAATTTGCACCTCGGATAATCCCTGCTGTAAAATATCACTGGCTTGATCATGGACCTGAGCTAAGCGGTCCAATTTTATGAGGCGCTCCCTGAGACCTGCAACTTCACCTTGAACAGAGGCCAAGACGTCTGACACCATCATGCCTGAGCGGGCAGTGTTCAAGGCACCTTGGGGATGAAGAACCATGGCTTGATCCGGCTCGTTATTGATCGAATGCAATACTCCGACCAAACGGGAAATATCCACATCTTGGCCTTCTAATTGCTGGCGAAGTTGGTGTTGCTGGACCGTAATGGCCCGCAACCCATCCCGCATCACAGATAGCCCGCTTTCATAGGCGGAAATCGTATTGGTCAGCGCCTTGACACGATCTTGGGATTGATCCGCAGCTGCAAGCATAGCCGAGGCAACATTCAATTGTTCCGCCGCATCTCGCGCGGCTTGGGGCATTGCATCTTGTCCCACAGTGCTCGTGGCCCAAAGCAACCAAGTCGCAATCCAGATCGCCCCAACGCGTGTCATTTTATGTCACCAAAAGGGACGTGCCCGTCATTTCGCTTGGCTGCTCAAGATCCATCAAGTCGAGCAAGGTAGGCGCCAAATCAGCGAGCCGGCCACCATCTCGCAAACGTGAGCCCTCTGGACCCCCGAACAAGACAACAGGAACAAGGTTTAATGTATGCGCAGTATGCGGACCCCCTGTTTCAGGGTCTACCATGGTTTCACAATTCCCATGATCTGCAGTGACAATCAGTGCGCCTCCAACGTCTTGGATCGCCTCAATGACGGCACCAAGACCCTGATCAACAGCTTCACAAGCCTTCATAGCGGCGGCCAGATCACCTGTATGACCAACCATATCGGGATTAGCATAATTCGTCACAATCAAGTCATATCCCTTGCGAACGGCCTCAACGAATTTTTCCGTCACTTCGGGTGCCGACATTTCAGGTTGAAGGTCATAAGTCGCCACGGATGGCGATTTCGGCATATAGCGGTCTTCTCCAACTTCGGGCGTTTCTTTGCCACCATTCAAAAAGAAGGTCACATGCGGATATTTTTCTGTCTCAGCGAGCCTGAATTGTGTCTTGCCTTGCTTGGACACCCATTCCCCGAGCGTATTCACGATGTTCTGCTTTGGATAACAGGTTGTCATATAGGTGCTGTGATTATTGGAATAGGCCACCATGCCCAACAGCGCCGCCCAGCGCGGACGAATGCCAACGTCAAATTCCGCAAAATCCGATTCACCAATGGCGCGTAGGATTTCCCGCGCGCGGTCTGCGCGGAAATTCATGCAAAAGACGCCGTCCCCAGAGGCCGCACCGCTGTAATCCCCAATGACTGTTGCGGGAATGAATTCATCCTGAACATTTGCCTCATAGGACTGAGAGACCGCCGCAATCGGATCATCCGCGACAACATCCGCTTGTCCATGGATCATCGCATTAAACGCCTTGGACACGCGCTCCCATCTATTATCACGATCCATCGCGAAATAGCGTCCAGTTACGGTGCCAACGCGGACCCCATCTGGCAAGCGAGCCATCAAATCCGTCACAAAGGTCAGCCCACTATCAGGCGCAACATCACGTCCATCGGTGATCGCATGCAAAACGGTCGGAACACCGGCATCCGTCAAGGCCTGTAACCCTGCTAACACATGCTCAATATGACCATGCACACCACCATCAGAAATGACACCCATCACATGAGCAGTGCCCCCTGATTCCTTGAGATCAGTAATAAATTGAACCAAAGCCGCGTTGTCGTAAAAAGAGCCATCTTCAATCGCAAGGTCGATCTGACCCAAATCCATGGCGACGACGCGCCCCGCCCCAATATTGGTGTGACCAACCTCAGAATTTCCCATCTGACCCGTTGGCAATCCAACATCACGACCATGCGTGATAAGGCTCGACGTCGGACAGGTCTCCATCAGCCGGTCAAAATTCGGAGTATTGGCAAGCACAGGCGCATTCGCTCCGCTCTCATCACGCGCGCCCCAACCATCCAGAATACACAAAACGACGGGTTTAGGTGCCATGCTCACATTGCCTCTCTGCTTAAGTCTTCTCATATCTATGGGGCCAAGTCCCCTATAGCAAGCGCACTTTCATCTTTGACAAAATACTCGCCCGCTGCAGGCGTTCCTAGACACGATGATAGGGACCGCCAGCTAAAATTGATGAGGCACGATATAGCTGCTCACATAGCATGGCTCGTACCATCATATGTGGCCAAACCATCTTACCAAAAGAAATCGCAAAATCCGCTTTGGCGCGAAGACTAGGGTCAATTCCATCCGCGCCGCCGATGACAAAGGCCACATCCCCAACACCTTGATCGCGCCACTGTCCCAACTGGTTCGCAAACTCTGGTGAGGTCATAAGCAGACCGCGCTCATCAAGGATACAGAGCTTTGCCCCCTTGGGAACGGCGCGTTCTAATAGATCGGCCTCAGCACTCATTCCGATGTTCTTCTTGTCTTCGACCTCAGCAATAGACAGAGGCCCCAAACCCAAAGAACGCCCCGTTTTATCAAAACGAGACGTGTAATCCTTGATCAAGTCTAATTCTGGGCTTTTGCGCAATCGACCCACGGCGCAAATCGAAACACGCATGTCCCTTAGCTAGCGGAGCCGTTACCACCAGCAGGCAGCCACATTTTTTCAAGCTGGTAAAATTCGCGGACTTCAGGGCGGAAAACATGGACAATGATGTCACCTGTATCAATCAACACCCAGTCCCCAGTTTCGCGTCCTTCGATTTTGGACAACCGGCCATATTCTTGTTTCAGGCAATCAACCAATTTCTCGGCAATCGAGGCCACTTGACGAGACGAGCGACCCGTCGCAATCACCATATAATCGCCCATAGCTGTTTTGCCGCGCAAATCGATTTGCACCACATCTTCGGCTTTGTCGTCATCAAGGGATTTTAGAATGCGGTCTAACAAGGCTTCGCTTGTGACCTGAACTGGCGTCTCAGCAGCCATAGCTGCATCCGTATTAGGTGTCAGGACACTGTCCTCCGTAGAACGCGCTGCAAACCCCAGCGCTAGGCATAATCTCATAATAGCAGCAGATGCCATATTTCTCAATGGTGGATGAGTCAATTGCAATTGGGGGCATAAATGCAGGGAAATCATATAACATTGATTAAAATACGTCTGCACCGAACCCAAACATCAGACTGCTTTAAGGCTGCATTGTGGAAAGGGTGCAATTTGCGCCGCTCTCGAATGCCAACCAGGGGACATTTTGGAATTTGAAGAGAGCTGATGTTGCTCCATCCACATCGGCCAAACAACTCTGCTTGCGGTGTGGGTGGAATCCAAGTAAACAGAGCCTCATGAAAACGTTTGTAAACATGGATGATCGTACACGGCTGCCTTGGCGGTTTTTTGGTGCGATGCGGACTGTACTTGCCAGCCTGTGAGGCTGGATCAAACACATTTCACCGAAATTTCAAAACTTTAACGGGAGAGGATATACTATGACCGCCCCGAAGACACTCTATGATAAAATCTGGGACGCACATGTCGCCCACGAATCTGACGACGGCACTTGCTTGCTTTATATTGACCGTCACCTTGTCCACGAAGTGACATCGCCCCAAGCCTTTGAAGGGTTGCGTTTGGCTGGACGTTCAGTTCACGCCCCTGACAAAACGATTGCGGTTCCAGATCACAACGTTCCGACAACTTTGGATCGCGCGTCTGGTGTGATCAAAAACGAAGAGAGCCGCATCCAAGTTGACGCGCTTGACAAAAACGCCAAGGATTTTGGGGTTCACTATTATCCCGTATCAGACGTGCGTCAGGGGATCGTTCACATCGTTGGCCCAGAACAGGGTTGGACGTTGCCAGGTATGACCGTTGTTTGTGGTGACAGCCACACAGCGACTCATGGCGCGTTTGGTGCCTTGGCCCACGGCATCGGCACATCCGAGGTTGAGCATGTTTTGGCAACGCAAACGTTGATCCAAAAAAAATCCAAAAACATGAAAGTCGAAATCACTGGCAAGCTCCGTCCAGGTGTCACCGCCAAAGACATCACTTTGTCTGTGATTGGTGAAACAGGAACCGCTGGCGGAACAGGCTATGTCATCGAATATTGTGGCGAAGCGATCCGTGACCTTTCGCTAGAAGGTCGTATGACCGTCTGTAACATGGCCATCGAAGGCGGCGCACGCGCAGGCCTTATCGCGCCTGATGAAAAGACGTTTGAATACTGCAAAGGCCGTCCGCATGCTCCGAAAGGCGCTGCGTGGGAACAAGCGGTAGACTATTGGAAAACGCTCTTCACAGACGAAGGTGCGCATTTCGACAAAGTCGTCACAATCAAAGGCGAAGACATTGCCCCAGTCGTGACATGGGGAACATCCCCAGAAGACGTGCTTCCCATCACAGCGACTGTACCATCACCTGAGGATTTCACAGGCGGCAAAGTCGAAGCGGCGCAACGTGCCATTGATTATATGGGTCTCACAGCGGGTCAAAAATTGACTGATATCGAAATTGATACTGTCTTTATCGGCTCCTGCACAAACGGACGCATCGAAGATTTGCGCGCCGCGGCTGAGATCCTTAAGGGCAAGAAGATCAAAGACGGTATGCGTGCGATGGTCGTTCCGGGATCTGGCCTTGTGCGTGCCCAAGCCGAAGAAGAAGGCTTGGCCGATATCTTTAAGGATGCGGGATTTGAATGGCGTATGGCGGGTTGCTCTATGTGCCTTGCGATGAACCCAGATCAGTTGGCCGAAGGGGAACGTTGCGCGTCAACGTCCAACCGTAACTTTGAAGGTCGTCAAGGATACAAAGGACGCACACACCTTGTGTCACCTGCCATGGCCGCAGCAGCAGCCATCAATGGTCACCTAACCGACATTCGGGAGATGATGTAATGGAAAAGTTCGAAAAACTTAGCGGTATTGCCGCCCCGATGCCTTTGGTGAATATCGACACAGATATGATCATTCCAAAAGTGTTCTTGAAAACGATCAAGCGCTCTGGCTTGGGTGTGAATTTGTTCGACGAAATGCGCTTTGACCGTCAAGGCAACGAAATCCCTGATTTTGTATTGAACAAACCTCAGTATCGCGAAGCACAGATCCTTGTTGCGGGTGATAACTTTGGTTGCGGATCCTCTCGGGAACACGCACCTTGGGCAATTGCTGATTTTGGGATCAAATGCGTTATCTCAACGTCTTTTGCGGATATCTTTTACAACAACTGTTTCAAGAACGGCATCTTGCCAATCGTTCTACCGCAGGACCAAGTCGATGTCTTGATGAAGGATGCGGAAAAAGGGTCCAACGCACGTATGGACGTTGATCTAGAGGCGCAGACAATCACATCCTCAGATGGCGAGACGTTTAGCTTTGAAGTCGATTCCTTTAAGAAGCATTGCTTGCTAAACGGACTAGACGACATCGGTTTAACCATGGAACACAAATCGTCAATCGACAGCTATGAAGCCAAGCTAGCAGCAGAGCGTCCGTGGGTCTAAGCCAGACAAAAACCAATTCAAAAGGCCGCGATCCCCGTCGCGGCCTTTTCTTTTTTCTGCCACATTTCATTCCGCTAAGATTAGTATTTATAGACTGACCTACTACTACATATAGTAACAGGCTGAAAATTCTGCAGCAAACCTGATGTAATTTCGCCTCATAACAAGCTGAAATAATTGAAATTTATGACAAAAGATAAATAATTGTTGAAAACATATCCCTATGGATTAAACATTGTGTCAAGAATGAGGCATTCTGCGTAAAGCAGACAATTGGGACAAGGCCACGGCATCGTATCGTGACCGACCAGTTAAAAGGAAGCAGGCAATGATCACCAAGATCATCAGCGCGTTTGTACGTGCGTTATCAATAGCAGTTGTATTTGCTATTCCTTCCCTTTGGGTGCCGTCCTTTCAATCGCATTCCTCACAACTCGCTTTGGCCTTTGCCTTGTTTGCAGGGGCGTTTGTCTTTTTCGAATACATCTATGACACGCCGACCACATTAGAATTCACCTCAGCCGCCCCCTACAACCGCATCCGATTCATTTGGTTTACGACTATGGTTCTTTTCGCGGCAGGTGTTTTTAGAACTATCGGCTTAGGCCTTGATCACGCGGGACCACTGAGTGCGATTGCTACTATTCTGGGGCATGGGCTGAATATTCCATACTCACCGGTCCAACTCGTCTCGTTAATGGTCCCTCCGACGATCCAACCTGAAACCAAAGAAGCCATGCTGATGATCGCAGGGCTTGGGTATATCGGGTCATGGTTAATCTGTGGTGGGTTCTATCTGATTGTCCGCTTCACCGATTGGCCAAAGTCAAACACTGGCTTCAACGTCTGGAAAAACCTTCCCCTTTTGGACCCGACAAGCGGCAAAGACATCGTCGTGCGCCTTGTTCGGGACGCACGCGTAAATATCTCGTTGGGGATTATTGCCCCATTCGCCATTCCCGCCATGGTCAAAATCGCCTTTATCTACACAGGGACCCGCATTTTTGCGAACCCTGAGACCCTCGTTTGGATCATGGTTGGTTGGTCCGTAATCCCCGCATCCTTGATTATGCGGGGAACTGCGATGTTGCGCATTGCGACGATGATCGCTGAAAAACGCCAAACCGAAACCAACGGACATACGCTTCAACCTGCATAAGGAAGCACCTGTTTGAATACATCTGTTGCAGAGGTCCCTTTGAAATTCGGAAAATGCTGTTCCAACGAAGCAGACGACAAAGCATGAGGATGGTCCCACAGATACCGCATCGACAGAATATACCGACCTAATGGCCAGAACGGAGCGCTGACATAAAACGGCATCCATGACATTTTTCGAAACTCTATAGGACGACCCAACGCGGATGAAATGACTTCTGCTAACTCATTTCCAGTTAAATTGAACCCAGGGAATAGAACTTCGGTGAACGGGTCAAGCTGTTCTCTTTTCTCTGCTAATTCCACGGAAAGACGCCCCACATCTGGCAAAAATGCCCACGCATGTTTGACAGTCCCCTTTGCGGGATAGGAAATGTATCCCTTCACAACAGGTTTTGCGATGACCAAGTCTAACCAAGTCCCCGAAGCCCTCGTGTCAATATAGTCTCCTGATCGGACAACAATCGTTTTTATTCCCGCGCTTTGGTACATCCGCTCCATTTCAATGCGAATTTGACCTAGCTTCGACTTAGCGACCCATGGCGTGTCCACGCCCCACTCGGCTTGCTCAGAAACGCCATAATTGTAGACATTCCCAGGAACAATAACGGTTGAGCCATAGCGTTGAGCAACCTCACAAACCTCTTTGGTAAATCGCAGCACATCACGATCCCAATGATGATAGGGCGCGTGCCATCCTTTCACGATGACATCCTTGTTGCGCGCTTGGACGTCTAGCGACTGTGTTGCACGATCAAAACAGTGGACGTCCCACCCTGCGGCCTCAAATGCCTCTTTGCACGAACGACCAAATCGGCCTGTTGATCCTAAAATTAAACATGAACGGTGTGACATAGGTTTTCCTTTCTTACCTTGCCAAACCACTATATTTGTTCAAATATGTATTGAGTATTGGATAAAACTATACATTAGGCATTCAAAAATGAATACCATTACAGACTGGACAATTCTTAGATCGTTTCTTTCCGTTGCAAACTCTGGCTCCTATTCAGCCGCGGCCAAGGCGCTAAATATTAGCCAACCAACAATAGGACGCCACATCCAAACCCTAGAAGAGGCGCTCAAAGTAGATCTGTTTAAGCGTCACACGAGGGGCTATGCATTGACTCAAAAGGGGCGGGATATTTTGCCATTCGCTCAGCAGATGCAACAAGCCTTGGCTGAAATCGAATTGACCAAACCAGAAGATACGCTTGAAGGCACCGTTAGGGTGACTGCCAGCCTATTTATTAGCAGCAACATCCTCCCAGATATCATACGTGGCATTCGTCAGGATTATCCAGAGATCAACCTTGATCTGGTGCCCTCAGACACCTCGGAGAATTTGTTGTTCCGAGAAGTCGATATCGCCCTTCGAATGTACAAACCCAAACAATTGGATTTGGTCACAAAAAAGTTGGGAACCGTTGAAATGGGCGTTGTGGCCTCAAAGAGCTATCTTGATCGAAAAGGCCATCCAACATCGCCACAAGATTTTAAGGATCATGATCTCATTGGTTATGACCATAATGACTTGATCCTCCAAGGGATGCAGGCTGGCGGCCTCCCTGCAACGCGGGACTGGTTCAACGTAAGGTGCGATAATCAAGCGATTTATTGGGATCTTGTACGGTCAGGATGCGGCATTGGTTTTGGGCAACGCGAGGTGATTGAGCGTGATCCTGAGTTAAAGCATATCCTACCAGACCTCAACATTCCCCCGTTACCACTTTGGTTGACGACACATGACGCCCTGCACAAGACGCCAAGGATCCGCGCGGTTTGGACTGCGCTAGAAAACGGGCTAAAGCCCTTCGTTTCTTGACCATTCCCGTTGAAATCGTTAGGCCATGCTCAAACTCGTTTTACGCAAGGACATATGGATATGACAAACCCCTCTCTTCTTATTTTGCCAGGTGATGGTATCGGCCCCGAAGTTATGGCCGAAGTCCGCAAAGTCATTGATTGGTACGGTGCGAACCGTGACATGTCTTTTGACGTCTCTGAGGACCTTGTTGGGGGCTGCGCCTATGACAAGCACGGCACACCTTTGCATGACGATACGATGGCCAAAGCGCAAGAAGTAGATGCGGTTCTATTGGGTGCCGTTGGTGGTCCTCAATATGACAATTTGGACTTTTCCGTAAAGCCAGAGCGCGGATTGCTCCGTCTTCGCAAAGAAATGGACCTCTTCTCAAACTTGCGCCCAGCGCAGTGTTTTGACGCATTGGCGGATTTCTCATCCCTCAAGCGCGATGTGGTTGCTGGCCTTGATATTATGATCGTGCGCGAATTGACCTCTGGTATCTATTTTGGGGAACCACGCGGTATCTTCGAAGAAGGCAACGAGCGCGTTGGGATCAACACACAACGCTACACAGAATCCGAAATTGAACGTGTTGCGCGTTCAGCGTTTGAATTAGCACGTCGTCGTGGCAACAAAGTCTGCTCCATGGAAAAAGCCAACGTCATGGAATCTGGCATTCTATGGCGCGAAGTTGTGCAGCGTGTGCATGACACCGAATACCAAGATGTTGAACTGTCTCACATGTATGCGGACGCCGGCGCGATGCAGTTGTGCCGCTGGCCCAAACAGTTCGACGTTATTGTAACGGATAACCTCTTTGGTGATTTGCTCTCTGATGCGGCGGCGATGTTGACGGGCTCTTTGGGCATGTTGCCATCCGCGTCCCTTGGTGCGCCTATGGCGAATGGCCGCCCCAAAGCGCTCTACGAACCAGTCCACGGTTCAGCCCCAGACATTGCAGGCCAAGGCAAAGCAAACCCAATCGCATGTGTACTAAGCTTTGCAATGGCGCTGCGCTATTCCTTTGATCAAGGTGCTGAAGCGGATCGTTTGGAAAAAGCCGTTGAGAAAGTTCTAGCGGACGGATTGCGGACTGCTGATCTCTTGGGTGAGGACGGTGCAACACCTGTGTCCACATCTGAAATGGGTGACGCGATTGTCGCGGCTCTCAGCGCCAGCCTATAATTCAAACAAATTGCACCATGAGAGACAGCCCTTTACGGGGCTGTTTTTTTATTGTTTGACTAATTTAAGTGGCGCCTTTCTTACCTGTATTTAAAAAGGCACCACCCTCAACCACAGTGCGTAAACAGTCAGGAGCATGGTGATGTCTGGAAATATAAAAGGCGCTTTGTTCGCCCTTCTCGCCTTTGCTCTTTATTCTGCGCATGACGTGATTGTTAAATCATTGGGCGGGTCCTATTCCACCTTTCAGATCATCTTTTTCTCTGGCTTGTTCAGCTTTCCCTTGGTCTTTCTTTTACATCTACGTGAAAAGAATGCGGATAACCTTATTCCCAAACATCCTTGGTGGACGTCCCTGCGCGTTGTCACAACAGTGATGACCGGCTTATCAGCCTTTTATGCGTTTTCAACGCTTCCAATGGCACAGGTCTATGCGTTTTTGTTTGGCATGCCCTTGGTGATTACTGTTCTCGCGATCCCAATTTTGGGCGAAAAGGTTGGTCGCCACCGCTGGGCCGCTGTTATTGTTGGGTTGATTGGGGTCCTCATCGTTTTGCGACCTGGGTCCGCCGATTTATCGTTAGGTCACTTTGCAGCCCTAACCGCCGCCTTTTGCGGTGCGTTTAGCTCGCTCATCGTGCGTAAAATTGGCAAGGATGAGCGCACAATGGTTCTATTGGTCTATCCAATTTTTGGCAGCCTTCTCTTAATGGGCGCTTTGATGCCAATGTCCTATGTGCCCCTCGGCTTGCTTGATCTAGGACTGCTGGCGGCTATGTCCGTCCTCGCTGTCCTCGCCTCGTTATGTATTATCGCCGCCTATAAAGTTGGCGAAGCGGGCTTTGTCGCGCCCATGCATTATTCTCAGATGATTTGGGCTGTTGTGTATGGGTATGCCTTCTTTAACGAACTGCCGGATCAAATGACGATCATTGGAAGCAGCGTCATCATAGCCAGCGGTCTTTATGTTGTGTTTCGAGAAACACGGACATCAATTTCGAAAAATACACCTGTATTGCGCAACAGAAGCCGTGCGGAAACAGGCGTCCTCCCACGCGTCAGCTTGATATCCAGCCCCGCCAAACAGCAAGACTAAACACCTAGGAACGACACAAGCTTGCCTTCTAGGGTTTTCATCTCAACGGGTTTTGCGATGTAATCATCCATTCCACAGGCAAAACATTTGTCCGCATCCCCTTTGAGCGCATTCGCAGTAATCGCGATAATGGCCGTGCGGTCCTTGGATGCATCATGTTCTTGTGCGCGAATGATTTGAGACATCTCAAATCCATCCATGAGGGGCATATGACAGTCTGACAAAATCACGTCGTACTCTTTGCTTTGCCATGACGCGAGACCCTCATGCCCATTCTTGGACACGTCTGCTTTGTATCCCAAGATCTCAAGCTGTTTGAGCAAAACGATACGGTTGATTTCATTGTCCTCAACCAAAAGGATCGATTTTTCAGCTCGCAGTGCCTTTTGCGCGTCACTGGCTTCGGTGCCAAGTTGCGTTTGAATGGGCGTGTCCACTGAGATACGCCCAGATAGCACGCCTATCGCTTTGCGGATCTCAGATTGAAGCAAAGGGAAGACCTGTATGCGATACACGTCATCTTGCAATAGCCCCAACCGTTCCGAGCGCAGATGCGTCAATAACAAGAATTTGGGAGACTTGGCATGCTCTCGTATTTTGCTTTGCCAGTCAGCTGTTTGTTCACCAAGCCGCGGTTGAAGCAAATAGATCGTGTTTTCATCTGTATCCGGTGTGAAATCAGACATATCCGGATCGACAAAATGGAACGCGAAATCAACACCCATCGCTTCGAATTGTGAATGCATTCTCCATGGTTCAAAGGAATGACGCTCCGCGAGCCAAACAACCTTTGCACCTGATATATCGATACGGCGTGTTTCTTGGGGGGATCGAATGATGGGCAATGTGACCGTCATCTTGGTTCCTTGACCTTCAACGCTCTCCGCTTGGATCATACCGCCCATTTGCTGAACAAGCTTCATCGTAATCACAAGGCCAAGACCCGTCCCGCCGACACGTCGTGTGGTGGACGCTTCGCCTTGAGTAAAGGGTTGGTATAATTGTTTGAGAAAATCAGGGGACATGCCAATGCCCTGATCCTCTATCGAAATACGCAAAGTATCGTCATTTGCCATATCCGCGAGGAAATAGATGTCGCCCTCTTTGCCAGTCAAATCGATTGAAGAATATTTGATCGCGTTGCTCAACAGATTCAGCATGATCTGACGCAACCGCCCAGAATCCGCCAAAATCCAATCTGGCACATCTTCTGAAATCGACAAACGAAGCTTTTGCCCCATGTCATCTGACATGGTTTGCAATGTGACAACGACACCTTCAATTACGGGGCGAATTTCCGTGGGGGCCTGATCAATGACCATCTTGCCCGCGTCAATTTTGCTTGCGTCCAGAATGTCATCAATGATGCGGAGCAAGGAGAATGCTGAGTTTCGAATGGTTCCCAAGACACGCGTCTGTTCGTCCGTTGGGTGCATGGTTTCCATGACCTCGATCATGCCGATCATACCATTCATTGGGGTGCGAATTTCATGGCTCATGTTTGCCAAGAAATCCCCTTTGGCCGTCGCAACGTCCTCTGCTTTGATACGCGCATTTTGAAGCTCAGACTCTGCGCGGCTGGTGAGCAGGGTAAAATACGCCAGCTCAGCCACAAGAAGGACAATTACCGTCAATTTGAGAAAGAAGTTCACGATCGCGACGGGCAGGACGGAGTCTAAATTCGGGATACCAAACAAAACATAGGACGAGCCTGCCAAACCAAAAACTTGCGACCCCACCCAACAGATCGTTGCCACAAACAAAAACGTCAAAAGCAGAAGTTTCTCTTTTTGCCACGAAAAGGCAAGAAACGGCAGCGCCAAAATCGGTAAGAACAAGAGATCGATTTGTGTATCAACCGCTGCGACCGCCATCCCAAACAATGTCGTGACGATGGCACTTGCCAGCCAAACCGAGCGTGCCAATTTTTCCATTCGGAATTTGAAGAATAGCAAGCATGCCGCATACGCAAGGGCAACCCCGCTTGCGATTATCATGCTTGGGTAATCCGCAATAATTAGGAAAACAACTGCCCAAAGCGATGCAACAATAACAATGAGCCAGACGGCGAGATAGCTTATCCGTATGCGGCGTTGTAAGTCATAGCTCGTGTCAGTTTGTGAAAGCATCTGTAATATTTTCTTACTCGTTTTGTACTAGCATACATTTCAAAAACAATATTACCACCGACACCCCCGTATAGAGATTGATCCTAACGGACCAAAAATGTTCAAAATGATAAGGCTTTGCCGTGACTAGAGGGGGTGACGCCCATGTTCGTCAAGGAGCCAAGTGTCCTGACCCTCAACCCCAAAGACGGTTAACTTGCGCCCATACCCTGCACCCGTGTCGATATTAATACGATTACCATAATGCGTAGCAGCTTTAATCGCAGTGTGTCCATGAACAATGATATAGGGATGTGGGTCAGGATAGGACAAAAACGGTTCCCGTATCCAATAGAGATCTTCTTGCTCTTGCTGATCCAAGGGGACGTCTGGTCGGATGCCCGCATGCACAAAGAGGTAGCCCCCATCAATATGGGTCCTGGGGAGCGATTTTATGAAATCAGTGTGTGATCTTGGAACCAAAGCGCGCGCTTGTTCGTGTACCTCCCAATGCCGGCTTTGGTCGGTTATTTCAACACCATAAGAGGCGAGAGTTTTCTGTCCCCCTAACCTGTCATCAAGCCAATCCATACCAATCATCAGACGCATTTCAATTTTAGGCTCTGGCTCTAGGAAATTGGCAAAGAGCTGATCATGATTACCCCTCAGGACAGTCCAATCTTTGCCAGCCGCAATGCCATCTATTAAGTGTTGCACCACCAATTTACTATTTGGACCCCGATCTACCAGATCGCCTAGGAAAACGACCTTTGCATCACGCCCCCCATCTTGTTCAATATGATTAAGCGCTTGGGTAAGCATGTCATATTGTCCGTGAATGTCCCCAATGGCGTAAATTGTGTCACTCATCCTCAAAGTCCCATGGTTCGTTTACGTCAGTCATAGCCCAACTTTGGCAAATAAACCTAGTGGTTTCGACCTTTCTGCTTGAACTCAATGGCGCTTGGGGCCACATTCGCCTGCAAATTAAAGGGCGTAGTGATGAAAACCAAAGCTTTACTTGTGATTGATGTGCAAAACGATTTTTGCCCTGGTGGCGCTTTGGCTGTGACTGATGGGGACAGCATTGTTCCCCTCATCAATGGTATGATGGCCGATTATGATGTCGTGCTTATGACCCAAGATTGGCATCCCGCTGGACATTCGTCCTTTGCCACGTCGCATCCTGATAGGTCTGCTTTTGAGATGATCGATATGCCCTACGGACCTCAGGTTTTATGGCCTGATCATTGTGTCCAAGGGAGCCAAGGGGCCGCGTTTCACCCTGACCTCAACACGACACGCGCTGATATGATCATTCGCAAGGGGTTCACTCCCTCAATCGATAGTTATTCTGCGTTTTTCGAAAACGACCGCAACACGCCGACAGGGCTAGAGGGCTACTTGAGAACACGCGGCATTACGGAAATTGATATGGTTGGATTGGCAACTGATTTTTGCGTTTGCTATTCCGCACTAGATGCAGCGCGGCTTGGGTTTAAAACCCGCGTCTTGACGAATGCGTGCCGCGCCATTGATATGGATGGGTCTTTGAACACAGCACTTGCCGAAATGCGCAATGCCAAGGTGGAAATTGTATAATGGTTGATATCGCGACACGAGTTTGGAACCACAAATGGAAGATTGATCCAATCGTTCGCTCTTTGATCGATACAGATTTTTATAAACTTCTGATGTGCCAATCCGTGTTTCGCAACAAACCGGATACCAATGTCACGTTTAGCCTCATCAATAGAACGAAATCTATCCGCCTTGCTGAATTGATCGACGAAGGCGAGCTTCGTGAACAGCTTGATCACGTGCGCGGCCTGTCCCTCACAAGAGGCGAAAGCACGTGGCTGCGCGGGAATACGTTTTACGGTAAACGCCAAATGTTCCGCCCAGATTTCATGGAATGGTTTGAAAACTTGCGGCTTCCTGATTATCATCTGGAAAAGCGCGACGGCCAATATGAACTCACCTTTGAAGGCAAATGGCCCGAAGTCATGCTGTGGGAAATTCCAGCCTTGGCCATTTTGATGGAACTCCGCGGCCGCGCCGTTTTGAACGAAATGGGCAAATTTGAGCTTCAGGTTCTTTACGCGCGCGCTATGACAAAGCTCTGGGAAAAAATCGAAACATTGCGCGGTGTGGATGGCCTCAGGATTGCGGATTTTGGAACGCGTCGTCGTCACAGTTACCTTTGGCAGGATTGGTGCGTTCAAGCGATGCGCGAAGGTTTGGGAAATAGCTTTGTTGGCACGTCGAATTGCCTGATTGCGATGAAGCGCGACATCGAAGCGATTGGAACAAATGCACATGAATTGCCAATGGTCTATTCGGCCTTAGCGGAAACGGATGCCGACCTTGCCCAAGCGCCCTATAAAGTCTTGTCAGACTGGCAAGAAGAACACGACGGGAATTTGCGCATCATCCTACCTGACACCTATGGCACTCAAGGGTTCTTGGATAACGCTCCTGATTGGCTGGCCGGATGGACAGGTATCCGTATCGACAGCGGCGATCCTGCAATGGGTGCGGAAACCGCCATCCAATGGTGGAAAGATCGCGGCGAGGATCCCACCAAAAAGCTTGTCATTTTTTCCGACGGATTGGATACCGATCAAATTCAAAAGCTGTACAAACAGTTCGCTGGTAGGGTCAAAGTGTCCTTTGGGTGGGGCACAAATCTTACCAATGACTTCCGAGGTCTCGTGCCTGACAACGGTCTGAATTCCTTTTCTTTGGTCTGCAAAGCGATCTCTGCAAATGGAAAGCCAACCGTCAAACTGTCTGACAATCCTAACAAGGCCATGGGTCCAGTCGAAGAAATTGATCGCTACAAACAAGTGTTCGGTGTCGGCGATCAAACTGCGATTGACGTGACGGTTTAGCAACAGGGACGCTTTGCCCCTGTTCCTCATTCACAGGTCGTTATAAGACAGCCGTGAAGGAGACCCATTATGTACCCCATCGCCCGTTTGATCAAAGAATTTATTGTCCACAGAAACGCCACCAAATTAGATTTCGGCGAAATTCATGTCTCTCATCACATGTGCATGCCTTGGGATATTGATCCATGGATGGAATTGAACAACGGCCGCACGCTGACGCTTTATGATCTTGGGCGTCTCGTCTTGGCACGGCGCAGCGGTATCATCGACGGCCTCAGAAAAAACAAATGGAGCATGACAATGGCGGGCGCAAATGTCCGGTACCGCCGCCGTGTTCGCATGTTTGACCGCATCGAAATGCGCAGTCGTGCAACATGCTGGGACGACAAATTTGTCTACCTTGAGCAATCCATGTGGAAAACGAATGGCGAATGCGCTGGGCACATTGTGTATCGCTCTGCCTTTGTGGATCACAACGGCATCATTCCTGCAGAAGCCGTGGTCCGCACAATGGGATACGCGGGCCCCAAGCCCGACATGCCCGATTGGATCGCAGAATGGATCAAAGCAGAGGACATGCGCCCGTGGCCTCCGATGCAAGAATAACTTGCTTTTAAAGCCCGTTGCCGATTAACGTGAACCCATATTTACTGGGGATGGTATTATGAGTGATCGCAAGCGGATTTGGGGTTGGTATTTCTTTGATTGGGCCAGCCAGCCTTATCACACGTTACTTATGACGTTCATATACGGGCCGTTTTTTGCAACCGTTGCAGCAGCATATTTCTTGTCGCTTGGGTTGGATGATACGGCCGCCAAAGCGAACGCTCAGGCCTATTGGTCATGGTGCTTGACGATAACCGGCCTATTCATTGGTCTTGGCGCGCCCATCATGGGGGCCATTGCCGATACCGCAGGCAAGCGGCGTCCTTGGATTTACTTCTTTTCTTTGCTCTATGTCGTTGGTGCATTTGCCCTTTGGTTCACGGATCCAAATGGATCAAACATGTGGCTTATGCTTGTGATGTTTGGCATTGGGTTTATCGGTGCTGAATATGCTCTGATCTTTACCAATGCGCAGCTTCCCTCTCTTGGCACCAAAGAAGAAGTGGGCAAGATTTCGGGATCGGGATTTGCCTTTGGATATGCGGGTGGATTGATATCGCTTGTCATTACTTTGGCGTTGCTCGTCGAACAACCGAACGGAAAAACACTTATTGGGCTTGATCCGATCTTTGGCCTGAACCCAGATGCCAAAGAAGGAACCCGTTTTATCGGACCATTCACCGCTGTTTGGTTCGCAATATTTATGGTGCCTTACTTTGCATGGGTCAAAGAACCCCACCGCGTCGCCGCCAAGATGAACATTAAAGCAGGGCTCAGCTCACTCAAAACATCTATCCTAAATTTGAAACATCGCAAAAGTCTAAGCGCCTATTTGGTGTCCTCAATGTTCTATCGTGACGCGCTGAATGGGCTGTATGGGTTTGGTGGTGTCTACGCGAGCTTGGTCTTGGATTGGACGATTGTTCAAGTCGGTACCTTTGGAATTATCGCCGCCCTCAGCGCAGCTATCTTGAGCTGGGTTGGCGGCAAATTTGATAAGCTGCTTGGTCCGAAGCCCGTCATTATTTTCACAGTCTGGATGTTGATTGGCGTCTGCTTTACCGTCGTCAACATGAGCCGAGAGGCCCTCTTTTGGATCGACCTTCCAGAAGGGTCACAAGTCCCCGACATCACATTCATGATTTGTGGCGTCCTAATTGGCGGCATGGGTGGCATTCTACAATCCGCGAGCCGCTCGTTGATGGTGCGCCACTCGATCACAGGACGCAGCACCGAAAGCTTTGGTCTCTATGGGCTGTCGGGTCGAGCAACTGCATTCATGGCACCTGCCCTGATCGGCATAGTGACAACATGGACACAAAGCGCACGGATTGGCGTAACACCGCTTATCGGACTTTTCCTGATCGGATTACTTTTGTTAGCATGGGTTAATCCTAAAGGAGATACTGACGAATGGGACGAACGTTAAAGAGTATTCTTGCCCTATGCCTTGTTGCAGCCTGTGGCGGTGGATCAGCAGATGAATCCGCCAAAATGCCTGCGGACCTCGGCGCAAAAGTCGCCAAACAAGTATTCGGCTTCCTTCCTCAAGGGTCCGAACAGAGACCGCAACCCTTAGGCAGTTACGCCAAGGGATGCCTCGCAGGTGGCGCTCAGCTTCCTGAAACGGGACCGACATGGCAAGCGATGCGATTGTCACGCAACCGGAATTGGGGGCATCCAGAGACAGTCCAATTCATAAAAGACCTCTCCGTCAAAGCAGCCCGCCAACCGGGATGGGAAGGGCTCTATATTGGGGATATCTCTCAACCGCGCGGCGGCCCTATGTTATCAGGTCACGCGAGCCACCAAATTGGTTTGGACGCAGATATCTGGATGCGCGCACCAAAAACATTGTCATTGACCGCAAACGAGCGGGAAAACATTTCCTCAATCTCGATGCGGAAAAACAATGGTGCCTATACCAACGATAAATGGACACGACAGCATCACGAAATCCTAAAGGCCGCAGCATCAGACCCACGGGTCGCACGGATATTCGTATTTCCCGGCGCCAAGGTTCAAATGTGCAAGGATGAAACAGGGGATCGAGCGTGGCTGCGCAAAATTCGCCCTTGGTGGGGACATCACTATCACTTCCACGTTCGCCTGAAATGTCCCAAGGACGCCAAAAACTGTATCGATCAAGCACCACCCCCCGCAGGAGATGGCTGCAAAGGAGCGGACCGCTGGGTCAGAGACATCTTGAACCCACCGCCCCCTGATCCAAACAAGCCCAAGCCCAAGCCACGCGGCCCTTTAACCATGGCCCGGTTGCCGGTCCAATGTGCTGCGGTTGCTCAGTCGAACTAAGCCTGAGGCGCGCCAGTCGCTAAATGTTTATTGCCGAATGTCTGTTTATCCTTGCTAAAGGGGTTCAAACGCCGTAATTGGCGCTCGTCCCCGATGAGCGGGGGCCAAGTCTCCGAGCACCTTGAGAAAACGGATTAACATCATGACTCGCTTACTTCCTGGCGTTATCGCCATGGCTACTATTGTTGTAGCCTCAAACATTTTGGTTCAGTTTCTATTACTGGACGGCCTCCTAACATGGGGCGCATTCACCTATCCTTTCGCATTTTTGGTCACAGACCTCATGAACCGCATCTACGGCCCATCCGCCGCGCGTCGCGTGGTGTTTGTGGGTTTCTTGACGGGCGTTATTTGTTCCTTGATCGGAAGCCAAATCATGCTGCAGGGTGACGGCTATGAATATGCGGCTGTTGCCTTGCGTGTTGCCGTTGGGTCTGGAACCGCATTTTTGATCGCACAAATGATCGATGTGACCATTTTTGACCGCTTGCGCAGCGGCGCATGGTGGCGCGCGCCTTTGGCGTCAACGGTGATTGGATCGGCCCTAGACACAGCCATCTTCTTCACCATCGCCTTTTCCGCAAGCATTACGTTCTTTCCTGCCGCAGCAAATGATGAAATCTCATGGGCATGGGACAGCGTTCCTTTGTTGCTCGTTGGATCAGAGGCGCCGCTCTGGGTGTCGTTGGCCATCGCTGATTGGTTGGTGAAAATGGCAATCGCTTTGATCGCTCTTGTTCCATTCCGGATATTCTCTGCACGCTTAGCAAATATGTCATAATAAAACATTTTGACATTTCCGGAAACTATGGCACCATACTTAGTGTGTGAAACATAGTGAAAGGAGGTGATCCAGTGTCAAGAGAGGTATTGGAGAGAGGTGTCGGAACAGTTTGGGAGATCCGCTTTTAAGGCAGCCCTTTGAGGTGTGAAATCCTAAGTTGGTGGCGTGCCTAACCGGCCCACCTCCGTAAGTCTCGAGGGCTGTCCGCAATGGGCGGCCCTTTTGTTTGGGCCACCCCTTTAAATGTCACGCCTGCGTGAATAGACTATGCAAACCACTAAGGGGGATGCCAAGTGAAACGAGTACTCATATATTACGCGCACCCAGCGCACAGTTATTCACGCATCAACAAGGCATTGATGCAAACCGCACAGGCACAATCAGATGTGACCTTTGTTGACCTATATCAAGAATACCCAAGATATCGGATTGATATCGACAAAGAACAGGACCGCATGCGGGCGCATGATGTCATTTTATTCCAGTTTCCAATCTACTGGTATTCCTGTCCTTCCTTGATGAAAGAATTCATGGATGTCGTCTTGGAGCATGGATTTGCCTATGGCTCCGAAAACACCGAACTGACAGGAAAACAGTTTGGCATTGTTGTGAGCACATCGGGTTCGGAAACGGATTATTCTAAAAGTGGATACCAAAATTTTCCACTCACCACGTTTATGACGCCCTTTGAGCAGACGGCCAATTTATGTCGGATGACATACCTACCGCCCTTTGCCTATTTTGGCGCACATACCACGGATGACACCACGCTTGAGGCCCACGTCAAAGCCTACGGAACCTATATTTCCGCCCTTCGTGACGAAACGTTTGATCACGCGGCAGCCGCGTCTTTGGACATGATGACTGCCTCAAATTTACCTGTGAAAGGATGAACGAATGACCGATTTTCTTATTCTCGCCTTTCTGTTTTTAGCAGCTGGCGTCATTTCCGTCCCCATCGCGTCGCGATTGGGATTAGGCTCTGTCTTGGGGTATTTGATCGCAGGTATTGCGATTTCTCCGCTCTTAAGTGCGCTCCACGTCGATGTGGTGAGCATTCAGCACTTTGCCGAATTTGGCGTTGTGATGATGCTCTTCCTTGTTGGACTCGAGCTTGAACCCAAAATGCTGTGGCAAATGAAAACCCGCCTATTGGGATTGGGTGGGTTACAAGTTGGCCTCACCCTCTTTGGTGTGGCGGGCATTGCAATGCTCTTTGGTCAACAATGGTCGGTAAGTTTGGCGATCGGTATGGTCCTTGCGCTGTCGTCAACTGCCATTGTTTTACAAACCTTGAACGAAAAAGGTCTCATGAAAAGCGATGGCGGTCAGTCGAGCTTTTCTGTGCTCTTGTTCCAAGATATCGCCGTTATCCCTATGCTGGCGATCCTTCCTCTGTTGGCCCTGCCTGAACTCGCCGAAGTCGCAAGTCATGCATCGGATGGCCATGGTGCAGATGGAGATCACGGGACAAACATCGATATCATGTCTGGTCTTCCTGGATGGGCCCAAGGCCTTGTGACCTTGGGGGCCGTTGGATTGGTTATCGCGGTTGGAACGGTTCTCACACGGCCATTGTTCAATTTTGTCGCTTCAGCGGGCTTGCGTGAACTGTTCACCGCAACGGCGCTGATGATGGTTGTCGGAATTGCGTTGTTGATGACATTGGTCGGCCTTTCACCTGCGCTCGGCACGTTTCTCGCCGGTGTGGTTTTAGCCAATAGCGAATATCGTCACGAATTAGAAAGCGACATTGACCCGTTCAAAGGGCTTTTGCTCGGGCTATTCTTTATTACGGTTGGCGCTGGCGTGAACTTTGCCTTGCTGTTTGAAAACTTCGGCTCCGTCATCGCGATGACCCTTGGGCTGATCGCGCTTAAGGCGGGTATCTTGATCATCCTCGCCAAAGTGTTCAATGTGAACGCAGGCGATAAATGGTTGTTCTCTTTGGGCCTTGCTCAAGCGGGTGAATTTGGTTTCGTGCTGTTGTCATTCACAGTCGCAAATCATGTCATCCCCAAGGACGTGGCGGATCAATTGCTCTTGGTTGTTGCGCTCTCCATGCTTTTGACGCCTGCGTTGTTCATTCTCTATGACAAGGTGATTGCCCCGCGCTATGCCGCAACAACGGACAAAGACCCCGATGACATCACCGAAAAGGGAAATGTTATCATTGCAGGTCACGGGCGTTTTGGCGGTATCATCAACCGTTTGCTCAGCTGGAGTGGACATAAAACCGTTGTTTTGGATTACTCAGCCAGCCAACTTGAAATGCTCCGCGCGTTTGATGTCAAAGCGTTCTATGGGGATGCAAGCCGTCCTGATCTGCTTCATGCCGCAGGTATCGAAGATGCGGAATTGTTCATCGTTGCGATTGATGACAAGGATAAAGCTACGGAAATGGTTCACTACGTTCATCACACCTATCCACATGTCAAAATCATTGCCCGCGCAATTGATCGCCAACATGTCTACGAGCTTTATGCAGCTGGGTGTCGTGAAATCATCCGTGAAACCTTTGATAGCTCAATTCGTGCCGCGCGTACCGCGCTCGAGATGATGGGAAGTCGATCCTTTGATGCGGAACTTATGGTTCAAGACTTTATCGAACGGGATCGCCATATCATCCAAGAAATGGCACCGCATTACGATCCAGATGTTCCAATCCACAAGAACGAGGCCTTGGTCGCAAAAACCAAAGAGCTGATGCAAGCCCAAGAAGAAGAGCTTTTGGGCAAGACAGGTGCTTTGTCCGCGACAAAATCACGGGCTTGGAATTTCTCAAACCGTACCAAAAGCGAAACCTAAACCGATGCTGCGGGTAAACGACAAAATAACCATTGAAGAATGGGAATATACGGAACAGTTTATCCGCGCATCTGGCCCAGGTGGTCAAAACGTAAATAAGGTGAGCTCTGCTGTTGAACTTAGGTTCGAAGCAGAGCGCAGCCCCTCTCTTAGCCCTTCGGTCAAGAAACGACTGCAGCGCCTCGCAGGACGTAAATGGACCAAAGACGGGGCAATCATAATTCAATGCGATGAAACACGCATGCAGTCTCGCAATAGAGATATTGCAAAAGAACGGCTTGTAAAGCTCATAAAAGAGGCCTTATTTGTCCCAAAACGTCGGATCCCGACAAAACCTACCAAGGGATCACAACGCCGCCGCATTGAACAAAAGAAAGCGCGCGGTGAAATAAAATCCTTACGGACAAAGATTACGGACACGTAACTGCAAACTGCTTTGAGTTGCAACTTTGCAACGAATGGTAAGGCTGCCATGAATTGAGCCTATTCCACGAAATATGTCTACTGACTGCATCACGAACAAAAGGAATGCACTCATGACACATACCGTACTTATCACAAGAACTGGTTTAGGCGATCTTCCATCAATGACTGGTTGGGGCTAAGTTTCCCAACTATGGCATAAGCCTATTCTGATAAAGCGTCTCATACAAAGGTTCGGCTTTATCAACAATTTTTCCAAGTGCCCCAGTCAGCTGGGGCATTTTTGCGTCAAGGCCATCGAACCCAGTTGAGTCATGAACAGCCCCATACCAATGCGCCGCCCAAACACCGTCATCTGGGTGTCCTCCCTTGGGCCATGCCAGCATTTTCTCTGAAAACTCTATTCCTAGTGCACCGCACAGCTTCTTTAGCATTTGCTTTGGGTTTGCGCGGATATCACTGCTATCAATCACAATTGGGGTTTGGCCCAAGGATTTTGCAAATTGAAACAACTCAAGTTGACGATCAAACCCTAATTCCCAAGCCTCAAAATCAGACTGCTTTTTTGCGAAACTTGCCGCTACGCGTGCTGGATGGCGGATCAGAAATACATTGGTAACGTCAGCCATCCAAGACACATCAACGTCAGGGAGCATATGTTGCGTCATGTGTTTTTGGTAATAATACGGACGACCCTTTGGAATTGGCCCAAGCAATCCTTTAATGACTTCGTTGGGGTCTTGGGGTTGCGAGGCCAGAACACGATCGGCCATGGGATGGGCTATCCCTGTCTGTGATAAATAACAGGCATAAAACGGTTCATCGATGACTGACACGTCATCCCGATTACCAAAGGAATACATCATGGCTGTTGATAGGTTTCGCGGCCCTGACCACATCGCAATCCGCATCAGGCGCATTCCTGAGCAATGAGGTCCTTGTAAAGCCCGCGCAGCCGCTCAGTCACAGGTCCCATGCCACCCGTTCCAATTTGTCGGCCATCAATGTCGCTAACTGGGGTTTGCGCACCAAATGTCCCGGTCAAGAATGCTTCGTCCGCGCCGTAAGTATCAACCAGTGAAAAGTTCCGTTCATGTACAGGGATTCCATTGTCACGACACAGATCAATAACCTTTTGGCGTGTTATTCCGTTCATACAGTAATCCCCCGTACTGGTCCAAACTTCGCCCTTACGCACGATAAAGAAATTGCACGCATTGGTCGTGTTCACGAACCCATTGATATCCAACATCAAAGCTTCGTCTGCGCCAGCTTTTTCCGCCGCAATACAGGCCAAAATGCAGTTCAGCTTGGAATGGCTGTTTAATTTTGGATCTTGCGTCATTGGCAATCCCCGCATGTGTGGCACCGTTGCAAGTCGAATAGGACGCGGTAGCTTTGGTTTGGAATGCTCAACAATAATCGCAATCGTCGGCCCTGATTGAGACAAAGATGGATGTTGAAACGGGCGTCGCTTAACTCCGCGAGTTATCATCAAACGTGCATGCGCATCTGTCGTCATCCCATTTGCCTTTTGGGTCGCCAATAGCGCCTGTTTCACACCAGTGCGATCTAAGCCAATATCCAAATCAATCGCCTTGCTTGCCTCGAACAACCGATCAATATGTTCGTCCAAAAACGCCCATACGCCATTATAGAGCCGCATACCTTCCCAAATACCGTCCCCCAACATAAAGCCACTGTCATAGACACTTACTTTGGCCTCATGCTTTGGAACAATCTCACCGTTGAGATAGATCAAAATCTCTTCGTTACGCGCATCTTCTTCGGCTTGATGTGTGGTGATGTGATTGCTCATGGGTCCCCCTGTTTCCCTAAACGCTAGTCCAAGTGCACCCGCCCACCAAGCAATAAATTCATCTCACCTCTTCGTGAGGTCACAGAAACGTGCATTGGCAGAAACATGAAACCAGAACATGCTAAGGCAACTCTTCTGGATCAAAGGTGCATTATGTTTCGCTTATTCAATCAACTCAAACCCTACCTTCTCGGATTGGCTATCATCGCAGGAACCAGCCTTCATGGTCATCAAGCTCATGCAGCCACGGACTCTATCGTCGTTGCTGGTGGTTGCTTTTGGTGCGTCGAGGCAGATTTCGAAAAAGTAAAAGGCGTCAGTGAGGTCACCTCTGGCTACGCCGGCGGCAAAACCAAGAACCCAACCTATAAAGAGGTCACGCGGGGCGGCACAGGTCATTACGAAGTGGTCAAGATCGACTTTGACCCAAGTGTGATAACGATAGACAGTGTGCTGCACATGTTTTTGCGCTCTGTTGATCCAACCGATGCGGGCGGTCAATTTTGCGATCGCGGGGAAAGCTATCGAACAGCAATTTTTCCAAATGGCGCAGCCCAAAAATCAGCGGCACAAAAGGCAATCAAAGACGCGCAATCAGATCTAGGTCAAACGGTAGTTACCCCAATCGTGTCCCTCGGCACGTTTTATGAGGCAGAAGGCTATCATCAAAACTACTACAAAGGCCAAGACATCGTTCTGACCCGTTTTGGTCCGCGCAAGCAATCAAAGGCCTATGAGCTTTATCGTGACGCCTGTGGTCGGGATAAACGCGTGAAACAGCTCTGGGGATCTGCCGCCCCCTTCGCCAAATAATTAATCAAAGTGATCCTGGATGTCTTTTAAGTCTGGGATCACATCCGACGTTCCATACCGCGTAACCATGAGCGCCGCCGCTTTAGTCGCCAGCTCAATGGCCTGCTCCATAGACAGACCACGATCAAGCGCAGCTAACACATATCCAGTAAACGTATCTCCTGCGCCCGTCGTATCCACGGCCTCAACAGGCCGCGCGGCAAATCTCTGACCCTCAGCCGTATCAGGTCCATACCAAACACAGCCATCCGATCCCAAGGTCACAATGACATTGTCAATCCCAAGGTGTGAAACATCCTGCCCCATTGCCTCTGTCAACTGCGCAGCTTCGACCTCATTCACGAACAAGTAGTCTAGATATGGCAAAACGCCTTTAACGGCATCGATATGAAACGGAGCTGCAGCATAGGCCACTTTCAGCCCCAGTTTATGCGCCATCTGAGCCGCCTCAACCTGCGCATTGGTTTCGTTCTGCATCAACAAAACATCCCCAACATTTGCGCCACTCAACGCGGCACCAATCATGTCTGTCGAGATCTCTTGATTGGCCCCTCCTAGCAAAACAATGGCATTTTCGCCTGCATCATCAACATTGATGATGGCATGTCCCGTGGTGCCTCCAACATGGATGTGCCGTGTATCTACACCAAATTCCGTCAACCGATCCTTGGCCCAAACACCGTCATCCCCAACGGCACCAATATGCACAATCCGACCCGCCGCGCGCGCCGCAGCAACGGACATATTCGCCCCCTTGCCACCTAGCCCACGGTCAATCGACATCGCTGAAATCGTCTCACCCGCCATAGGCAAATGAGGCACCCGATAAAAGATATCTGCGTTTATTGATCCCAAATTATAGATGGTCATGATCAACCCTCATTCATGCAAATCTCAGCACGCTATATTTCATCTTTGCCAAAATACTCCCCCGCCGGAGGCGTTCCGACTTAGCCAACTTTACATGCCGCTAAAATCGCCATGTTCAAGATATCCGTCGCCGTGGACACAGAGGAACAGATTTGGATGGACTTATCAACGCCTGTTAGGATCGGACCAATCACAGTAGCCCCCGCCATTTCCTGCATCAGCTTAACCGAAATGCTGGCAGAGTGACGCGCAGGCACGACCAAAATATTCGCAGGACCGCTTAGTCGAGAAAACGGATAGGCCGCCATGGATTTTGCATTCAAGGCAACATCAACAGTCATTTCCCCTTCGTATTCGAAATCAACACCGCGTTGATCCAAAACTTTGGGCGCGATATGCATTTTTTCCGCACGCTCAGACACAGGATAGCCAAACGTGGAAAAGCTCACAAAAGCAACGCGCGGGTCAAGCCCAAGGCTGCGCGCGACTTTGGCGGCGTTCTCTGCGATATTGGCCAAATCATGTTCATCGGGCCATTCGTGAACCAAAGTATCCGCGATTAAAACAATTCGCCCCTTATGCAGCATCGCCGTGACACCTGCCGCGCCATGGGCCGCGTCTGCGTCAAATACGTGATTGATCAATTCCAAGACATGCGCAGATTTTCGAGTGGCTCCAGTGACCAATCCGTCCCCATGCCCATGCGCCAACATCAGCGCAGAAAACACATGGCGATCACGTGCCGCCAAACGGTGAACATCCGCACGGTCGAAGCCTTTTCGCTGCAAACGCTGATACAAGAGGTCTTTGTACATCTCCAAATGCTGAGTGTTCGCCGCGTTCACAACGTCTAATTCGCGCACAGCATCCGCCATGCCCAAGGCTTCGAGCTTGGATTTGATATCCGCTTCACGCCCCACGACCAAAGCTTTGCCCAAGCCGTTTCGCTGATACATCACCGCCGCACGAAGCACACGGGGATCGTCGCCTTCGGCAAAAATCATCCGTGCTTGGTTTGCACGGGCGCGGGCGTTGATGCCTTGTAGAATGCTCGCCGTTGGATCCATACGCGCCTTAAGCGACACTTCGTAGGCGTCCATATCGATGATCGGACGACGGGCAACACCCGTATGCATTCCAGCCTTCGCCACGGCGGGCGGAATACGGTGGATCAAGCGCGGATCAAACGGCGTGGGAATAATATAATCCCGCCCAAACGTCAGCTTGCGCCCATATGCAATCGCAACCTCATCTGGAACATCTTCGCGCGCCAACTCCGCCAAAGCATGCGCACAAGCAATTTTCATTTCATCGTTGATCGCACGAGCGTGAATGTCCAAAGCACCACGGAACAAATAAGGGAAGCCCAAGACATTGTTCACTTGGTTCGGATAATCGGATCGCCCTGTGGCGACAATGGCATCCATACGGACTTCGTGGGCTTCTTCTGGGGTGATTTCAGGATCAGGGTTGGCCATCGCAAAGATCACTGGATTATCGGCCATGTTTTTGACCATCTCTTGGGTCACCGCCCCTTTGGCAGAGACACCCAAGAAAACATCGGCCCCGTTCATCGCTTCCTCAAGTGAGCGCAATTCCGTTTTGACCGCATGTGCCGATTTCCATTGGTTCATGCCTTCGGTGCGACCCTGATAGATCACGCCTTTCGTATCACAGACGATACAGTTTTCATGCCGCGCCCCCATCGATTTCAACAGCTCGATACAGGCAATTCCTGCGGCCCCAGCGCCGTTCAAAACGATGCGGCAGTCCTCAATCTTTTTCCCTGAGATATGCAGCGCATTCAAAAGCCCCGCCGCACAGATCACCGCTGTTCCATGTTGATCATCATGAAAAACGGGAATGTCCATTTCCTCTTTCAAGCGCTGTTCAATGATGAAACATTCTGGCGCTTTGATGTCCTCAAGGTTAATGCCGCCGAACGTCGGCCCCATCAATTTCACCGCACGGCAAAATTCATCGGGGTCTTCTGTATCCAGTTCGATATCAATCGAATTCACATCGGCAAACCGCTTGAAGAGAACTGCCTTGCCTTCCATCACGGGCTTACTGCCCAGCGCGCCGAGGTTGCCCAATCCAAGAACCGCTGTTCCGTTGGAAATAACCGCGACCAAGTTACCTTTGTTCGTGTAATCATAGGCCAATTCAGGGTTCTGAGCGATTTCCTCACAAGGCACCGCGACACCTGGGGAATAGGCCAATGACAGATCACGCTGCGTTGCCATCGGCACGGTTGCTGATATCTCAAATTTACCAGGTGTTGGTTCGAGGTGAAACGCCAACGCGTCTTCGCGGGAAAGTTTGGTCTTGGACATGATAAATACCTTTATTGCGCAAAAACGTCTTAACGCGCAATTTTATGACACGCAACCAGATCGTTTTCGACTTTCGCTATTCTCCTAAGATTTGTAAGTTACACGTGAAACACAGGGGGTAGTTTTCGTGACACCAATGATGGCGCAATATCTTGAGATCAAGGCTCAGTACAAAGATGCCTTGTTGTTCTATCGTATGGGTGATTTTTACGAACTCTTCTTTGACGATGCCGTGGCCGCCGCCGAAGCGCTCGACATTGCTTTGACAAAACGTGGCAAGCATGACGGAACCGATATTCCCATGTGCGGCGTTCCCCATCATGCAGCGGAAAACTATCTTTTGACGCTCATTCGCAAGGGGTTCAGGGTTGCCGTTTGTGAACAAATGGAAAGCCCTGCAGAAGCAAAGAAGAGGGGAAGCAAATCGGTGGTTCGCCGTGACGTGGTGCGCCTCGTCACACCAGGAACCTTGACAGAGGACAGCCTGCTTGAGGCGCGTCGCCATAATTTCCTAGCCGCCTACGCTATCGTTCGCGGCGACGGCGCCTTGGCGTGGGTGGATATTTCGACAGGATCCTTTCATGTCATGTCATTGCCATCGGTTCGGTTTGGCCCTGAGCTCGCACGCCTTATGCCGAGCGAAGTGATAATTGCCGAAGGGCGGGACACAGAATTTACTGAGGTTATAGAGGAGACTGGCGCAGCCCCGACCGTATTAGGCAATGCCGCCTTTGACAGCAGCGCGGCAGAACAAAGGCTCACAACTTTGTTCAAGGTTGGTACGCTCGAATCCTTCGGTGGATTTAGCAAAGCGGAAACATCCGCGATGGGCGCTATTGTCGAATATCTAGACATCACACAAAAGGGCAACCTGCCCCTGTTGCGGGCGCCTATCAAAGAAGCGACCTCACGCGTGATGCAAATTGATGCAGCAACGCGCCGAAATTTGGAAATCACTCAGAGCTTAACAGGTGGCAAAGCAGGGTCTCTCTTGGCAACAATCGACAGGACAGTGACCTCTGGTGGGGGGCGGTTGCTAGAACGCCGCGTGTCGTCGCCATCCATGGACTTGGATATCCTCAAGGATCGCCAAGACGCTGTTCAATCTATGCTTGATGCATCCTCAACACGCGTGGCGCTGCGTGACAGTTTGAAAAAGGTGCCTGATCTTGATCGCGCCCTGTCTCGTATCGCTCTTGATCGTTGTGGGCCACGCGATTTAGCCGCCATTCGCAACGGTCTCAGCCAAGCGGACGACATTCACGCCACGCATGGCGCGCAAAGTTATCCTAAGGTTTTGAGCGAAGCCTTTGCGTCGCTTCAAGGTCATCAAGAGCTCATTGATCTGCTTGATCACGCCGTCGTTGCAGATCCCCCGCTTTTGGCGCGGGATGGGGGATTTATCGCGCCAGACTATCATGCGGAACTAGATGAAACGCGAAAATTCCGCGATGAGGGGCGATCAATCATCGCACAAATGCAAAAGGATTATATTGATCAAACGGGCATTCAATCCCTAAAGATCAAGCATAACAATGTCCTTGGATATTTCATCGAAACCACGGCAACACATGCTGAAAAAATGTTGGCCGCACCTCTGTCGGAAACCTTTATCCATCGACAAACGACAGCCAACCAAGTCCGCTTTACCACGGTTCCCTTGTCCGAAATCGAAACCAAGATATTGAACGCCGGCAATCATGCGCTTGAAATCGAAAAACGAATTTATCAGTCTCTAATAAGCGAGATTTTGGAAAAGTCAGATCGTATTTCCGATACAGCCTCAGCCTTAGCAGAGCTGGATTTAGCCTGTTCTTTGGCTGAATTGGCCAGTGCCGAAGCATGGTCTCGTCCTATCGTTGACGCCAGTCGCGACTTTGACGTTGTGGGTGGTCGGCATCCTGTCGTTGAAGCCGCGCTCAAAAAAACTGGTGCGCCGTTCATTGCCAATAATTGCGCATTGGATAATGGCAAGATTTGGCTTTTGACCGGTCCAAACATGGCGGGTAAATCGACCTTCCTTCGTCAAAATGCACTGATCGCACTCCTCGCGCAAATTGGCAGCTTTGTTCCAGCCACCAGCGCCAAGATCGGATTGGTCAGTCAGCTCTTTAGCCGCGTCGGTGCATCGGATGATTTGGCCCGCGGGAGATCGACCTTCATGGTCGAAATGGTGGAAACAGCGGCGATTTTGAACCAAGCAGATGATCGCGCCTTGGTCATTTTGGATGAAATTGGCCGAGGCACCGCAACCTATGACGGGTTGTCGATTGCTTGGGCGACGCTTGAACACCTTCATGATATGAACAAATCGCGGGCATTGTTTGCCACGCATTATCACGAGCTAACCGCCCTTGCGGATAAAATGGACGGCGTCGAAAATGCGACCGTATCGGTAAAAGAGTGGGATGGCGATGTTATCTTTCTTCATGAGGTCAAAAAGGGTGCTGCAGATCGATCCTATGGCGTTCAGGTTGCTAAACTTGCCGGTTTGCCAGTGATGGTCGTTGAGCGCGCTAAAATCGTACTGGATGCTTTGGAAAATGGCGACTCTGGTGATGGCGTCGCGCATAAACAGATCATTGATGATCTACCGCTCTTTTCATCAACTCCCACGAAACCAGTTGAGACCAATAAGCCGTCCCCAGCAGATGAGCTATTGCAAACCCTGCATCCAGATCAAATGACACCGATGGAAGCGCTCCAAGCGATCTATGACCTCAAAGCAAAACTGGCGGACACTTAATTGAAAAAGGCCGCTCATGGCGGCCTTTGATTTATGTTGTTGATGACACGCCAACCTGTGCGGGTCTTAGCAATCTGTCGTGCAACATAAACCCTTCTGCGGACACCTGAATGATGTCTCCTGCTTTTGTTCCTGGAACTGGGGCTTCAAACATCGCTTGGTGCACTTGCGGGTCGAATTTATCTCCAACTGCAGGAGAGATTGGTTCAATTCCGTGCTTGCGGAAAACATTGACCAATTCGCGCATTGTCAGTTCGACGCCTTCAATCAAAGCGCTCGCCGCTTCGCGCTGTCCGTCGCCTGCCGCTTCGATCGCACGTTTCATGTTGTCGTAGACTGGCAACAAATCACGTGCCAATTTAGAGCCGCCGTAATTCTCGGCCTCTTTGCGATCCTTATCCGCACGTTTGCGGGAATTTTCCGCATCTGCCAAAGCGCGCATAAAGCGTTCTTTGTATTCATCACGCTCTGCGCGGATCGCGTCCAATTCGTCTAGGGCCGCTACTTCGGCATCGATGTCTAGCAATTCATCACCAAGCTCTTCTGCTTCGGCCATGTCGATATCATCCAAAAAGTCTTCGTTGTTCGGCTCTGCCATAATTTACCTCTAACTCCGATCAGAAATTAATTTCCCAACCAGTTGCGCCGTGTAATCCACAATCGGCACAATCCGTCCATAGTTTAGACGCGTCGGCCCAATAACACCAACCGCGCCAATAATCTTTCGTTCCGCGTTCATATAAGGAGAAACCACCAAAGAGGAACCCGAAAGTGAAAAAAGTTTGTTCTCAGACCCAATAAAAATGCGCACGCCATCGCCCTGTTCCGTGGAATCAAGAAAATTGGCAATGTCCCGCTTGCGTTCAAGGTCATCAAAGAGGGTTCGGACGCGCTCTAGCTCTTCGGCCTCGGTGCTATTTTCCAAAAGATTCGCTCGACCGCGCACGATCAAGCGTTCATTATGCTCTTCACCCTCGCTCCAAACCGCAAGGCCGCTTTCAATCAAATCTTGTGACAGCTTGTCGATTTCACGACGACGCTCTGCGATTTCTTTTTGAATGACAATGCGAGATTCACTCAGGGTGCGCCCCTCCATAACCGCGTTCAAGAAATTCGCAGCCTCGCGCATTGAGCTTGGTGTTTGTCCAAGTGGGGGCGTGAAAATCCTATTTTCCACATGACCGTCCGCAAAGACAAGAACCACCAAAGCCTTGTCAATCGAAAGGGAGACAAATTCGATATGCTTAATAGGCGCCTCATGTTTTGGCGTTAGAACCAACGACGCACCCTGTGTGATGCCAGACAAGGCCGACCCAACACGATCCAACATGCTTGCAACATCTGGCGTATTGCTTCCAAGCGTTTGATCAAGTTTGTCGCGGTCCGTGTCATCCAACGGATCAACCTCAAGCAATCCATCAACGAACATGCGCAAACCCGATTGCGTTGGAATACGTCCGGCGGAAATATGGGGGCTGTCCAACAACCCGAGATGTTCCAAGTCTTGCATCACATTGCGGATGGTCGCGGCGCTGATCTTTTCGCTGAAATCGCGGGTCAACGTCCGTGACCCTACAGGTTCGCCGTTGTGCAAATATCCCTCGACCACGCGCCGAAATACTTCGCGCGAGCGATCATTCATTTCGGTTAAAATGCCAGCCTTGTCGTTCATTCCATAATCCTTATCGGATACTCATTAAAACCGCCACAAAGAAAAGGTCAATCACCCTTGCTTTCAAGGGGCAATGCCTTGTATCCAAGCGCCAACAGAAAAGGATAGTTTTATGCGCCCCTCAGGAAGAAACCTAGATCAACTTCGCCCCGTTTCCATTG
>CBFHNR010000012.1:41032-43841 GCA_965657215.1 uncultured Paracoccaceae bacterium | reverse complement strand
ATCCAAGCGCCAACAGAAAAGGATAGTTTTATGCGCCCCTCAGGAAGAAACCTAGATCAACTTCGCCCCGTTTCCATTGAAACAAATGTCACCAAACACGCCGAAGGGTCCTGTTTGATTAAAATGGGCGATACGCATGTTCTGTGTACAGCCACGATCGAAGACCGCGTTCCGCCCTTTATCAAAGGCTCCGGCCTCGGTTGGGTGACTGCGGAATATGGTATGCTTCCGCGGTCAACAGGATCCCGTATGCGTCGCGAGGCGGCCTCTGGGAAACAAGGTGGCCGCACAGTTGAAATTCAGCGCCTTATTGGTCGCTCCCTTCGTGCAGGTGTCGATCGCGTTGCCATGGGCGAGCGTCAAATCACAGTGGACTGCGATGTCATTCAAGCCGACGGTGGCACACGCTGTGCATCGATCACTGGCGGTTGGGTCGCGCTCAAGCTTGCTGTTAAAAAGCTGATCAAAGCGGGTGATGTCACCACTGATCCATTGATTTCACCCGTTGCGGCCATCAGCTGCGGGATTTATGCGGGCCAACCTGTTTTGGACCTCGATTATCCCGAAGATAGCGAAGCCGGCGTTGATGGCAATTTCATCATGCTCGGCAACGGTCAAATGATCGAGACACAGATGAGTGCCGAAGGGTCGACTTATTCCCGTGATCAAATGAACCAACTTCTTGATCTTGCGGATAAAGGCATCAAGGAATTGGTCGCCGCTCAGGAGGCCGCTGTAAAATGACGCGGAAGTTTTCGGGCGACACACTCTTGGTCGCAACACACAATCAAGGCAAACTAGAAGAGATTTCTGATCTTCTGAAACCCTTCAATATTAAGGTTGTGGGTGCGGCTGAGATGAAGCTCGACGAGCCCGAAGAAACCGAAACAACCTTTGTTGGCAACGCTAGGATCAAAGCGCACGCTGGCGCCAAGGCAACCGGCCTGCCCTCTTTGTCAGACGACAGTGGTATATCAATTGACGCGCTGGATGGTCAGCCTGGTGTGTATACCGCTGATTGGGCCGAAACCCCGAATGGTCGCGATTTTGTCATGGCTATGACCAAGACAAATGACCTGCTTGAAAAAGCGAATGCGCCCTACCCCCGCCTTGCACAGTTTCGCTGTACTCTTGTGTTGGCTTGGCCAGATGGTCACGATGAGGTTTTCGAAGGCGTCATGCCAGGCCAGCTCGTTTGGCCAATGCGTGGCGATCAGGGCCACGGTTATGATCCAATTTTTCAGCCAGACGGATATGACATGACCTTTGGCGAAATGGATCGCTGGGAAAAGAACAAAATTAGTCATCGCGCTGATGCGTTCAAAAAATTCATAGCTGGCTGTTTTGGCTGAGGATTGGCGCAACGGGGGCTTTGGGCTCTATATTCATTGGCCCTTTTGCGAGGCCAAGTGTCCCTACTGTGACTTCAACAGCCATGTTTCAAAATTTATTGATCAAAAACAATGGCTTAACTCGTATTTGGCCGAACTAGACCGCACTGCGGCCCTGACCCCTAACCGTGTATTGAATTCTGTGTTTTTCGGCGGCGGCACGCCAAGCCTTATGGATCCTGAAACTGTGTCCGCAATCTTGGACAAGGTTGCAACTCTCTGGCCGCAAGCGAATGATCTTGAGGTCACATTAGAAGCCAACCCAAGTTCAGTCGAAGCCGGCCGGTTTCGCGGATTTCATCAGGCAGGCGTCAATCGCATCTCGATGGGGATTCAGGCCCTGAATGACGATGACCTCAAACGACTGGGCCGTATCCATTCCGTGCAAGAGGCCTTCGATGCCTTCGACATTGCGCGCACTGAGTTTGAACGCGTGAGCTTTGATCTGATTTATGCGCGCCAAGATCAAACGCTAGAACACTGGAGCCGTGAGCTAAGGCAAGCGTTATCAATGGCGATTGATCACCTATCGCTCTACCAGCTTACCATTGAACAAGGCACCGCCTTTGGGGATCGTTATAACCGCGGTGGTCTGCGTGGGTTGCCCTCTGATGATACGGCCGCTGACATGTATCTAGCGACGCAAGACATCTGTGCCGAATTTGATATGCCTGCGTATGAAGTGTCTAATCACGCCAAAATAGGCAGTGAAAGCCGCCATAACCTGATCTATTGGCGGTATGGGGATTACATCGGCATAGGACCAGGTGCGCATGGACGCGTCACCATGAATGGTCAAAAGTTCGCGACCGAAAACCATCTTCAACCCAAAGCATGGCTCGATGCAGTTTCCCAGGGCTCGGGTGAATCCTTGTGCGATCCAATTTCCGCGGCCGATCAAGGCGCTGAATATTTGCTTATGGGCATGCGGATAAATGCTGGAGTGTCGCTTTCACGATATATGGACATAACAGGACAGCCTCTCAGTGAATCTGTCCTATCAGAATTGATAGACCTAGGAATGATTGACGTTTTAGGTGACCAGCTTAAGACCACGGTGACAGGGCGGCCGGTCCTAAACGCTATTCTAGACCGTCTCTTAGTGGATCAATGATATGCGGATCGTTTGGTTAATCTGTGGTTTGGTGAGTTTGGCCTTTGGGTTTGTCGGCATTGTGCTGCCGCTCATCCCGACGGTGCCGTTTATTTTACTAGCCGCCTTTTGCTTTGCGCGATCATCGGAACGGCTTCATTCTTGGCTAATACGCCACAAGACCTTTGGCCCTCTGATATCGGATTGGAAACGCAGCGGCGCTATACGTCCTGCAGCAAAAAAAATGGCGACTGTATCAATCGCCATCGTCTTTCTCATCTCTGTTGTTGTCCGCGTCCCACTATATGTTCTTGGTATTCAAGTG
>CBFHNR010000012.1:0-40934 GCA_965657215.1 uncultured Paracoccaceae bacterium | reverse complement strand
AGACTTTTGTTGATCAACATCCGCCATCAAAGCAGACAATCCACGACCCAAGGCTCTTTTTGGTTTCTTATCGTTCATTTGTATTTCTCCTTATTGGGTCATTAATGCCGCATTATTCTGAATCAATTCTTTCGCTAGCGAACGGTAGGCTATGGCTCCTTTCGAGCCGCTGTCATACTGGGTCACTGGCATTGCAAAGGATGGCGCCTCACTCACGCGCACATTGCGCGGAATGATCGTTTTGAACACCAACTCACCAAGGTTATCGCGGGCATCCATCTCAACCTGTTGAGACAGGTTGTTGCGCGCATCATACATTGTCAAAACAACACCTTCGATGCGAAGATCTGGGTTGGCGGTGTGTCGCACTTCGCGAATGGACAACATGAGTTGGGACAACCCCTCCAATGCAAAGAATTCACTTTGCAACGGAATGAGAACAGAGTGAGAGGCCACCATCGCGTTCACAGTCAACAGATTTAAGGACGGCGGACAATCAATCAAGATGTAATCAAATCGATACTTTTCCATACCCGCCTGACGCAAAGCATCGTGTAGCAAATAGCTACGCTTTTCATTTGCGATTAGCTCAATATCCGCCGAGCTCAAATCAACCGTAGCTGGAATAATAGACAAACCCTCAATACTGGTAGGCATGATGACATCGTCTAGCTCAACATCCTCGACCAATAGCTCATATGTGGTGAATTCCCGATCTTCCACCTCTACGCCCAGCCCTGTGGACGCATTTCCCTGAGGATCGAGGTCAATCATGAGGACCTTTTTACCTTGCTCAACGAGGGATGCCGCCAAATTGATGGTCGTCGTTGTTTTACCAACGCCCCCCTTCTGATTGGTGACTGAAATAATTTTAGTACCACTTGAAAGTCCTAAGCTAGGCACGTGATATTCCCCCTATTTTCAAGACGACCGCATCTTCGTCTGTAATACTTTTAAAAACTTCAAGTTCAAATTGCCACGATTCTTGTGCAGCCTGCACTTCACTTTGCCAATTTTTGCCCTTTTGGAACAAAGCGTATCCATCTTGTGACAGGTGTCGTTCGCTGAAATCCATTAGCATAGAAAGATCTGCCAAGGCGCGCGCTGACAAAATGTCTGCTTTGACTGGTTCAGCCAACTCAATCCTGTCTGTCACAACTTTTGCAGGTAAGTTAAGTTCGCGAATAACAGTGCGCAGAAAGACGGATTTACGTTGATCGCTCTCCATTAAGGTGACGCTTACCCCTTGATCGTCATGCTTTGCCAGTATGGCGATAACCAAACCAGGCAGCCCGCCGCCACTTCCTATATCAAGCCAGTGACAGTTATTCGGGCGAACGTGAAAGTATACCTGTAGGGAGTCTTCGATATGGCGCGACCAAATATCGTCAAGCGTTGAGCGCGAAACCAAATTGATTTTTGGATTCCACTTAATAATTAGATCGACGTAATGTCCCAAGTCGTCCAATGTTTCACGTGAAACATCGTAGTTCGATAAAGTCATCTAGCTCGCCTTTTGACGGGAATGCTGACGTAACTTGGCCAACAAAAGCATCAGCGCCGCTGGAGTCATCCCCTCAACCTTGCCGGCTTGGGACAAATTTGATGGCTTCAATTGGATCAGCTTGGATTTTAGCTCATTGGAGAGACCATCAATCCCATCATAAACGAAATCAGCCGGGATAATCTGAGCCTCATCGCGAGCAATTGCAGCGATATCCTTATGCTGGCGCTGAATGTAATTCGCATAAAGCGCGTCCTTCTCTAACTGTTCACCAATTTCAGATGGGGTCTCCGCCAGACTACCATCCAAGGCTCGTAGCTGATCAAAGGTAACCTCTGGAAAAGCTAAGACTTGGAACAGGTTCCGACGTGAGCCATCCTGGTTTACCTTGATTCCGACATTTTGAAGTTGTTTCGGCGAATAGGTCGTCCCCTCCATAACAGATTTACATGCGTCCAGCTGGTCCAATTTATCAGAGAAAATTCTATTGCGACTCTCTGAAACGCACCCAATATCTATCCCCATAGGTGTTAGTCTCTGATCAGCATTATCTGCCCTCAAGGAAAGCCTAAATTCAGCGCGAGATGTGAACATTCGGTATGGCTCACTCACCCCGCGCGTAATGAGATCGTCAACCATGACTCCGATGTAGCTCTCAGATCTAGAGAAGTAGACAGGCTCCTTCTCCTGAGATTTCCGAGCCGCGTTCAATCCAGCGACCATCCCTTGAGCGGCCGCCTCCTCATATCCTGTGGTCCCATTAATTTGGCCCGCCAAGTAAAGGCCCGACATCCCTTTCAATGAGAGCGTTGCATCCAGTGAACGTGGGTCAATGTAATCATATTCAATTGCATAGCCAGGCTGCAATATTTTTGCAGTCTCAAGCCCGACAATAGAATGGATGTAATCATCCTGAACCTCGACAGGAAGAGACGTCGAAATTCCATTGGGATAAATTGTATGGTCATCCAAACCCTCGGGCTCAAGAAAGACCTGATGTGACTCTTTATCGGCAAAGCGGACAACTTTGTCCTCAATGGAAGGGCAATAACGTGGACCGACGCCATCGATATGTCCTCCATACATTGCAGATCGATCTAGGTTATCTCGGATGATTTCGTGCGTTTTGGCATTGGTATGAGTAATGCCGCAAGAAATCTGTGCCGCATAAGGCTGTTTTGACAGAAATGAAAACAAGACAGGGTCATCATCACCAGGCTGACTATCAAGGATATCCCAGTTAATCGTCCGAGCATCTAAGCGTGGTGGTGTCCCTGTTTTTAAACGCCCTAAAGGAAGCGAATAACTGTCCATGCGCTCAGCTAAGCGGATCGACGGTTTATCCCCCATGCGACCACCTGATTTTTGCACATCCCCGATATGGATAATTCCACGGAGGAATGTGCCAGTTGTCAGGATGACTGATGTAGATCTGATTTCAGACCCATCTGCCAATACAATACCTTGAATCTCTTTTTCTGTTCCAAGGAAATCGACGACTTCACCTGTCAATATAGTCAGGTTACTTTGCGCATGTAGCGTTTCAGAAATTGCTTTGCGGTAAAGCTTTCTATCGGCCTGTGCACGGGGGCCTTGAACCGCTGGGCCCTTCCGACGATTAAGAAGGCGAAACTGAATTCCTGCTTTATCAGCTGCAACTCCCATAATTCCGTCTAAGGCATCTATTTCGCGAACGAGGTGCCCCTTGCCCAAGCCACCTATTGCTGGATTACACGACATGACACCTAGGTCTTCAGGGCGCATTGTGACCAAGGCTGTTTGTACGCCCATCCGAGCTGAAGCTGCGGCGGCTTCGCAACCGGCGTGACCACCGCCGACAACAATGACGTCAAAATGTTTCACGTGAAACACTCCCTATTTACCAAGGCAAAAGCTAGAAAAGATCTCGTCCAGAATCGATTCTACATCAACGTGACCGATAAGACTATCTAAAGCACGGATACCGCTGCGTATTTCTTCGGAGCAAATTTCATATTGATCGGGGCCAAGAGCAAGAATGCCCTGCGCAATCGACAGGTTATCAGCGGCGCGCTCCAATGCAATTCTATGCCTTTCTCGCGTTGCAACGCCTACATTTTGTGATTGCTTAATTAGATAATCATATATCTTGCTGATTAACATATCGACGCCCTGCCCTGTTTTACCAGAGATCGCAGAGGGATCTGACGTCAAATCACCTTTTGACTTTAGGATAATATCATGGGGCCGGGTTTGAAATTTGTTTGGCAGATCGCCCGTATCTGTCAAAAACACCGTGATGTCGGAATCACTTGCCTTCTGTATCGCTTTTTCGATTCCAAGGGTTTCAACAACATCGTCCGTGTCACGAACGCCAGCCGTATCCAAAACAGTCACTGGAAGTCCCTTGATATCCATTTGAACCTCGATCACATCGCGCGTTGTGCCGGCAATCTCAGAAGTGATTGCCGCATCCCGTCCCGCCAATGCATTTAACAAAGTTGACTTGCCAACATTAGGTGCCCCGACTATCGCCACAACGAAACCGCTTCTTATGCGTTCAGCAACTGCAACGCCTCTTGCTTCTGCCTTGAGGGTCGTCAACGTCCTATCTAACAGCCCACTCACTTCCGGACTAACATCCACAGGGACGTCTTCATCGGCGAAATCGATGGTTGCCTCTAAGAGAGCCGCAGCACGAATTAAATCAGTCCGCCAAATCTGAGCTTTTTTTCCCAAATCTCCTGAAAGAGATCTAAGTGCTTGTTTTCGTTGAGCTTCTGTCTCAGACTCAATGAGATCTGCAAGCCCTTCAACGCGTGCGATATCAAGTTGACCGTTTTCTAACGCACGTCGTGTAAACTCGCCTGGTTCCGCCAACCGAAGACCCTCAAAATCGCCCAATATGCGCAGAATTGCGCGAACAATGGCAATCGACCCATGAAGATGAAGTTCAACGACGTCCTCACCCGTAAAGCTTGACGGCGCCTTAAACCCAATAAGCAAAGCTTGATCAATGAAATCGCCGCTTTGGTCTTTCAACGTCCGTAATGTCGCCACGCGAGGAACTGGCACAGTACCAGACAGCTGTTCACATACATCAAAGGCACGTGGCCCAGAGATCCGGACAACGGCGACGCCAGCTTTCCCTTGGGCCGTAGCAAGTGCGAAAATTGTATCCATAGCAGTGCCCCCTTTCAGGGAAACATTTATGTATTCATTGAATCAAAGAATTCAGCGTTATTCTTGGTCTGCTTCAGCTTCGACACCAAGAATTCAACAGCATCAGTTGTTCCCATTGGATTAAGAATACGACGCAAGACAAAGGTCTTTTGAAGGTCAAGTTTATCAACCAACAACTCTTCTTTACGGGTACCTGACTTGAGAATATCCATAGCTGGGAAAACGCGTTTATCCGCAACTTTGCGATCCAAGACGATCTCAGAGTTACCCGTGCCTTTGAATTCTTCAAAGATGACTTCATCCATACGGGATCCGGTATCAATGAGCGCGGTTGAAATGATAGTCAAAGACCCACCCTCTTCGATATTGCGCGCCGCACCAAAGAAACGTTTTGGGCGTTGTAGTGCATTCGCATCCACACCACCTGTCAAAACCTTACCAGAGGATGGGATCACAGTGTTGAACGCGCGACCCAGACGGGTAATCGAATCCAAGAGGATCACAACATCGCGTTTATGCTCAACAAGGCGTTTGGCTTTTTCGATGACCATCTCTGACACCGCAACGTGACGCGTGGCTGGTTCATCAAACGTAGAAGAGATAACTTCACCTTTTACCGAACGCTGCATGTCGGTGACTTCTTCGGGACGTTCATCGATCAGGAGAACGATCAAATAGCACTCTGGGTGATTGTTTTCGATGCTGTGGGCAATGTTCTGCAAGAGAACTGTTTTACCTGTTCTAGGGGGCGCCACAATCAGCGAGCGCTGCCCTTTCCCGATAGGGGCAACAAGGTCAATGATCCGAGCAGAGCGATCTTTGATCGTTGGATCATCAATTTCCATTTTCAAGCGTTCATCAGGGTAGAGCGGCGTCAGGTTTTCAAAGGCAACTTTGTGCTTTGCGCGCTCTGGCTCTTCGAAGTTGATTTTAGCAACATTAACAAGGGCAAAGTAACGCTCATTATCATCAGGAGCCGTGATAACACCCTCGATCGTATCCCCTGTGCGCAATGAAAATTTGCGGATCATGTCTGGGGACACATAGATATCGTCTGGACCTGGTAGATAATTCGCCTCAGGTGAGCGCAAAAATCCAAATCCGTCTTGCAAAACTTCTAGAACACCGTCGCCGGAAATCTCCCAACCTTCATCTGCGCGTTCGCGCAAAATTTGGAACATCATATCGCCCTTGCGCATCGTAGACGCGTTTTCGATATCTAGCATTTCTGCCATAGCCAACAAATCTTTGGGGCTTTTTGATTTCAAATCAGCAAGGTTGAGACGTTCAACAGTCATGAGTAATCCTCAGTGCCACGTAAATGACGATGTAAAATGGAGAAAGTGACCCCGGACGGGGGTGAGAGAGACCTACTGATTATTCAGATCGGAGTCAATGTTTCTTAGAACTTAACGATGACAGACACGACAATCACAACCATAGCCAAAGTCGGCACTTCATTCATCAAGCGATATTGACGACCAGTGCGATCATTCTTTGCCTCTTTGAAATCGACCAGGCGGGCCTTGAGCCAAAAATGAAACCACGTCATCACGATGATACCAATGATTTTGCTCCACGGCCAAATCGCTGTCCAATCTATCACGGAGGGGGTTACGGCCATGAGGATACCGCAAGCCCAAGCGACCATCATTGCTGGGTTCATGATGAACCGATAAAGCTTGTATTCCATGATTTGAAACGTCTGATCTAATTGATCGCCGGTCTCTGCCTTTTCTACATGATAGACAAACAACCGAGGAAGATAGAATAATCCTGCCATCCAAGATATCACAGCCATCACGTGAAGTGATTTTATCCAAGGATAAATTCCTAGTAACAGGTCAGACATATCAAGATCCTTAGGTTCTAAGCATTCTATATAAATAAATATATATGTAAGAAAAGATGATTATTTTGTAGCGTCGATCAATTCTGTGGATCAAATCTTATCCCTGTGATTATCCACATACCCACAGGGTTATACAAATCCAATAAAATACATATATAACAATAAGTTATTAAAGAAATCACATTGCAATTTGGTATAGGGACGAGAATTATCTACGATATTGAGAAAGAGAAGTTACTCTTTTCCACAGTGCATGAAACGCCGAACTTCTGCTTGAAACTCAAGCTGTGACGGGGATACCGTAAAAGTCGGTTACATACGCACAGTACGTGCAGGACAAAGTAAACAGATTATCCTCGGACTTATACACATGGCGCACTCTTTAATTCTGGCCTCTGGTTCTAAAATTAGATCAGAAGTGTTAACAAATGCTTGCATCTCGCATGATAGTATCAAGCCGATGGTGGATGAGGATATGATTTTCCGCTCCTTGCTCGCTGAGGGTGCCCCACCCCGTGATATCGCGGATACCTTAGCAGAATTCAAAGCCAGAAAGGTAAGCGATAAAAGCCCTGGTCGCCTCGTTCTTGGGTGTGATCAAGTCTTGGCTATTGATGGACAGGTTTTGCAAAAGCCGACTTCTCGTGAAAATTTGATCGAACAGCTAACTCTGTTGCGAGGAAAACGGCATATGTTGCTATCTGCAGCCGTGATTTACGAAGATGGGAAACCCCTGTGGCGGCATGTGGGGACGGTTCGGATGTATATGCGCGAACTTTCTGATGAATATATTACATCTTATGTTGATCGCAATTGGGAAGCTGTTCAATACTGTGTAGGTGGATATCAATTGGAGAACGAAGGCAGTCGTTTATTTACAAGAATTGAAGGCGACTACTTTAATGTTCTTGGAATACCGCTATTTGAAATAGTGAACTACCTGTGCCTCAGAGGAGATATCGAAACATGACATTACCAAAAATACCGCTCGTGGCCGTTTTGGGATGTCCGATCGCGCATTCAAAATCCCCCTTGCTTCATGGAACATGGCTAAAGCAGCTCGGGATCAAAGGGCATTACATTCCAGTCGATGTTGATCCCGCGAATTTGGCTGATGTCCTTAGATCAATGCCTAAGATGGGCTTTGTTGGGGCGAATGTCACCTTGCCACATAAACAAGCCGTTATGGCCCTCGCTGATAGCATTTCAGACAGAGCGGCGATCATCGGCGCGGCAAACACCCTTACATTCCGTGAAGATGGTGGTTTTTTTGCCGATAATACAGATGGTTACGGGTTTATTGAAAACATTCGCCAATCTCAGCCAGATTGGTCCGCTGATGGAGGGCCCGCTGTCGTTTTGGGCGCCGGTGGAGCTTCGCGCGCTATTTTATCCTCTTTGATCGAAGCAGGTGCTCCTGAGATCATCCTGTCAAACAGAACACGTGCGCGTGCAGACCAGCTTCGAGATGACTTTGGCGCGCGTATTTCTGTGGTTGATTGGACGAAGGTATCGTCTTACGTCGAACAGGCACACACATTGGTAAATACGACCTCTTTGGGAATGGAAAATAAGCCTGAATTATCGTTGAATTTAGAGGGGCTTCAGCCAGAGACGCTTGTGACAGATATTGTTTATACACCTCTAGAAACGCCGTTACTAAAAACAGCGCGGGAAAAAGGATGTAAAACAGTAGATGGCCTCGGAATGCTGATCTATCAGGCTATCCCGGGCTTTGAGCGCTGGTTTGGCCAGAAACCGACAGTCAACGAAGACATCAGAGCGCTCTTACTCGCATGACTTTTCGGCTTGGATTGACAGGGTCCATTGGGATGGGCAAATCCACGACCGCTGGTTTTTTTGCCCAAGAAGGGTGTGACGTTTGGGATGCTGACACCTCAGTTCATCGCCTCTATTCAAAGGGCGGAGCCGCTGTTCCTGAATTTGCTGTCACCCTCCCTGAAGTTATTGAAAACGAAGAAGTTTCACGTGAAACCTTAAAGCGCTTGCTAGGCCAAGATCCTAGTTTGTTTAAGGTGATTGAAGGTATTGTTCATCCGCTCGTCGCTCAGGACCGTGCCAAATTCATAGAACAATCGCTGTCTGATATTGTCGTGCTCGACATCCCGCTTTTGTTTGAAACGCAGGGCCAAACAAATATGGATGCAGTCGCAACAGTATATGTGTCATCAGACAAACAGCGCGACCGTGTTTTGGCCCGTGGCACCATGAGCGAAGACCAGTTCAACCAAATTTTGAACAGGCAAATGCCGATCCAAGAAAAACTAGCCATGTCGGATTACAAAATTCACACGGATACATTGGAACACGCGCATCAACAGGTTAAACAGATCCTTACCGATATAAGAGAGACCCGGCTAAATGCGTGAAATCGTCCTTGATACAGAGACAACTGGCTTTGACCCTGAAACGGGGGATCGGATTGTTGAAATCGGGGCTGTTGAGCTGTGGAATCATTTGGCAACGGGAAAAACCTATCACCAATACATCAATCCCCAACGCAGCATGCCGGAAGACGCGTTTAAGGTTCACGGCCTCGGGGATGATTTTTTGCGAGATAAGCCATTATTCAAAGATATCGCCCAAGATTTCTTGGACTTTGTGGGTGATGCGAAAATGGTTATTCACAACGCAGCTTTTGATATGAAGTTTCTTAATGCTGAATTGAAATGGGTAAGCAAACCACAGCTCCCTTGGGAACAGGCCGTTGATACATTAGCCATCGCGCGCAAACGGTTTCCTGGATCGCCCGCAACCTTGGATGCCCTCTGTCGTCGGTTCAATATCGACAACTCATCACGAACCTTGCACGGCGCGCTTCTTGACTCTGAAATTTTGGCAGAAGTTTATCTTGAGCTGATTGGTGGGAAACAGCCCGACTTTGGATTGTCCAATGTGTCGAATACAATGTCATCTGATGGAACAACCAGCCAAGACTGGCGCCCAAGCAAGCGCCCTACTCCGCTTCCATCGCGCTTGACGGACATAGAAAAAGCGGCGCACCAAGCGTTTGTTGAAAAACTTGGCGACACCGCTTTGTGGAAAAAGTTTAGTTAACTTTTTCTTTTGCTGCTTCTTCGGCCTGACGGCGCGCGATTTCATTGCGATAGAGAGCCAAGAAATCAATTGTATCTAGGTTCAATGGCGGGAAACCACCGTCGCGTGTCACATCGTTTACGATGCGGCGAAGGAATGGGAACAACATGCGAGGGCATTCGATCATTAGGAATGGGTGCAATTGTTCGTCTGGGACACCCGTGATGTTGAAAATACCAGCATAATCAAGCTCTAGCAAAAAGAGAGGCGCTTCGTTTGATTTGGATTTTGATGTCACGTTCAATTTGATCGCAACTTCGTACTGGTTTTCAGTCGTGCGCTTTTTCGCGTCTAGGTTCACTTTGACTTGCACGTCTGGCTGGACATCCCCATCCGCACCTTTTTGTGCCAGAATGTTTTCAAAAGACATGTCACGAATATATTGAGCCAATACATTCATGCTTGGTGTTACTGGTTGCGCCTCTTCGGTCATCGCACTCTCCTAAAATTAATTTTGAAAAAGAGGTAGCAGGTTCACTCAGCGACCTCAATGCCGTCTGTCGTTGTTTATTTGGCTGTCGCTTTCGTGGATTTCGACAAAATCACCATCGATAATGTCACTCCCCTGCGGATCGCGCTGTTGAAACCCTTGCTGTGGGCCTGCTCCCATTTGAAACGAGGCCACGGAAACACGCGATTTCAAAAATTGAAAGGCGGCAACGCGAAAGGCAGGCGTTAGTAGTAAAAAGCCAACAGCATCGGTAAAGAACCCAGGTGTTAACAAAAGAGCGCCCGCCAAAAGGATCATAGCACCATGTGCAAGTGGTTCGGTGGGATTCTCAAGTTTGTTAAAGCTTGTTTGAACGCTCATCAACGCGGCTAACCCTTGGGACCGAACAAGCCAGGTTCCTAAAACAGCGGTCAAAATGACGATCGCGAGCGTTGGAAATAACCCAATAGCACCGCCAACTTGGATAAATAATCCGATTTCAATAACCGGAACGGCTATAAAGAGTATCAAAAGCCACATATTGCTCTCCTATTTTTGTTGGCAAGGTGGACTTGCTATATGGTGTCACCTACATAGGTAATGAAGATGACTTTTGCCACTTTTACCTGAAAAGAGGAATTTATGAGCGTACAATTACTCGTACTCGCCGGCATTGCTTTGTTTCTAATTCTACGGTTGCGTAGCGTTCTAGGCACCCGAGATGGGTTTGAAAATCCTGCTAGCACATCTGTGCCGGAACCTGCGAAAGAGCGCGATTTCCGTGTGATCGAAGGCGGTCCTGATCACGACATCATTGATCATGTCGAAGAAGGAAGCCCCTCCGCCCTTGCTCTTGCTGATATGAAAAAGGCCGATAATACATTCCACGTTGGCGAATTCTTGGGCGGAGCCAAAAGCGCCTATGAAATGATCTTTATGGCGTTTGAACGTGGTGACATCGAAGAGATTCGTTGGCTTTTGTCCCCCGAGATCGAAGAAATATTTGACGACGCCATCGCACAGCGTGCGGAGCGTGGCCTCAGCATCGAAGCAGAATTCTTGGGTTTCCGTGAAATCAAATTGGTCGAGGCAATTTTTGAGAACTCAACTCAAGAAGCCGAAGTCAGCATGTCTTTTGTCAGCGAACTTACCTCTGTTGTTAAAAACGATGCGGGTGACGTGGTTGAAGGCGACGCAAAGCACGCCAAGAAAAACAAAGATGTTTGGACCTTTGCGCGTAACTTTGGTTCAGATGATGTCAACTGGAGGCTTGTCGCGACTGGCGAATGAAACCTGCACTCATTGCATTCGTAATAGCGCTGTCGTCTATCGCATTTCAGGCGACAGCAGATATTTCAGTAAAAGTTCATAAGTTTAGTGATTTAAAGTCTTGGGAAAAAGACGATCACGCCTCTGCTCTTGAGGTGTTCAAGGAAACTTGCACCGACTTAAAGGCTGAAGATTGGCAATCCATTTGCGCGGCTGCGTTTGATTTCAAAAACGCACGCCTCTTTTTTGAGACATTTTTCTTGCCAGTCCTCATTTCTGACGGCGCGGATTCTAAATTTACTGGGTATTATGAACCTGAACTACCTGGATCGTTGGTCCGCACCAGCCGGTTCAAATATCCAATTTATGCCCTTCCAGAAGAGGCGAAATCTGGCCAACCTTGGAAGACACGTCGTGAAATTGAACAAGACGGTGTTTTAGAGGGGCGCGGCCTTGAATTGGCGTGGCTGGATGATCCTGTTGATTTGACCTTTCTCCAAATTCAAGGATCTGGCCGGATCAAGCTTACCAACGGAAATTATTTGCGTGTCGGATATGGTGGTAAAAACGGCCACAATTACAAGTCTTTAGGCGGTGAATTGGTTCGCCAAGGCATCTATGAACCTCATCAAGTCTCTGCCGCCGTCATCAAAAACTGGGTAAAACGCAATCCAGTCGATGGTCAAGAACTGCTATGGTCCAATCCATCATATGTGTTCTTCCGCGCAGTAGAAGATGTAAAGCCTAGCCAAGGTCCATTGGGGGCAATGAACAGATCTATTACTGCGGGTCGAAGTATTGCGATTGATCCCAATTATGTTCCCCTCGGCGCACCTGTTTGGATTGAAAAACAAGGCCGAAGCCCGATGCGTCGCCTCATGATTGCCCAAGACACGGGCTCCGCAATCAAAGGGGCGCAGCGTGCTGATATCTTTATGGGAAGTGGTGCCAAAGCGGGGCGTTTGGCGGGTCAAATGAAAGACAGGGGATCGCTTTTTGTTTTGTTGCCAATTAAAAGGGCCATGTCCCTGATGACTGAGCCTTTGGAATGACACGTCGGAAAATTCGCCCTGATGAACAAGAGCTGTGGCAGCAAGTTGCGCAATCTGCGCAGCCGCTTAACCCTGTTCAAAAGGTGGCTTCCCCCAAGGATAAACCCAAAAAGCGCCCGATCGCGATCCAAGAACCCTTTCGCCCCGATCCATTCCAGTTGGGGTCAAAGGCTAAAAAGCAAACGCCCGCCTTTGATTTCAAGCCTGATTTGGCTCAGACCTTGGCATCGCGCCCGCTTCAGATGGATCAAAAGAATTTCAAAAACCTCAAGCGTGGAAAGCTGGTTCCAGAGGGAAAAATCGACCTCCATGGGATGACGTTGGCACAGGCTCATCCTGCTTTGATACGCTTTATCGTCGGATCGTTTTCTGAAGGAAAGAGGCTTGTTCTGGTCATCACAGGCAAGGGAAAACAGCGCGAAGATTTTGGGCCGATCCCGCAGCAAAAAGGTGTGTTGCGCCATCAAGTTCCGCAATGGATGCGCATGGCTCCAATTGCTCCGATGATATTACAGGTCACTGAGGCGCATGTGAAACACGGTGGCGGCGGCGCATATTATGTCTATCTCAGGCGTCAACGCTAAGTCGTTTTGATCGAAGCACTTAGAAAAGATTTCAGGTGATCCGGTGCGATTGGCTTGTAAAAGAGCGTTAACTCTTGTTCGTCACATTCTTCTATAACGTTTGGGGCGCGATTGGCTGTGAGGATCGCCGCTGGAACCAAACCGTGACCGTTTCTGAGGGATCGAATGGCATCCGTTCCGGTTTCTTGGTTGTCCAATTGGTAATCGGCGAGGATGATATCAGGGGTAATATCAATCTCAGTCAGCAGGTCTTGCGCTTCGCTACCAGAGGCAGAGGTAAGGACATCTATTCCCCATGATTCAAGCGTATTGGACAAGGCATCGCGCAACTCGATATCGTTTTCGATCAATAGAACAATCGTGTTTTGGAAGTTTTGTGGTGCAATGCGGCGGTGGAATTGATGCTTTGTTGATTTTGGTCTGCGTTCAGGGTGCGCTTTGGGCAGTTCAACCTTGAAGCAGGTTCCTTTGCCAAGGTTGGATTCGATGTGGAGAGGGTGGTTCAAAATTGCACAGGCGCGCTCTACGATGGCGAGGCCAAGCCCCATGCCTTCGGCCGCGCTTGCAGAGGCGTTGAGCCGTTGAAATTCCCCGAAAATGATATCTTGCTGATCCTCAGGGATGCCAGGCCCCGTGTCCCAAACTTCGATCCTAAGGGAATTTCCAGACCGTCGTGGCCCCACGACAACGCGCCCTTGATCGGTGTATCGAATGGCATTTGCGATGAGGTTTTGCAGGATACGGCGCAGGTATGTGGCGTCGCTCATCACGTGATCTTCTGGAATAAAAATGCGTAGCTCCAATCCCTTTTGGATCGCAAGCGGTTGAAATTCTTCTTTCAGCTGCTCCAACATCCGCCCGAGGGATACAGGTGCAATGTGAACGGATGCCTTGCCTGAATCGAGTTTGGATATATCGAGTAGCGCCTCAAGGATGTTTTCAACGCTCAGCATGGCGCGATTGGCTTTGCCCAATATATCGCGGGTTCCAGCGTCTTGGGCTGTGCTTTCCAAAGAGGACAGATAAAGTTTGGCAGCGGATAACGGTTGTAGCAAGTCATGACTGGCTGCGGCAACAAATCGGGACTTGGACGTATTCGCGCGTTCGGCATCCGTCAGCGCGTCTTCGAGCTCTAGCGTCCGCTCAAAAACCCGCTGTTCTAGCGTCTCTTTGGCCTCATAAATAGCGCGCACGGCTTTGCGTTCAGACGACACATCTGTAAAGGAAATCACAAAGCCCTTATCAGGCATTTCTTGAGCAAAGACGTCCAATACCGTGTCTCTTCCATGGGATAATTCAAACGAAAGAGGCGGGCGGTCATGTTTGCGATCCACCCAGTTTTGCAAATCATTGGGGGATGTCGTGACACCAAACCGAACCTTTGAGCGTAAATTGTCCAAGAGGGATTCAAAGCTTGTTCCCATCTGAGCCTTATTGATTGAGATAGGCAAAAGCTCGGCAATTCGGCTATTCCATCCAACAAGCCGCATGTTGTTGTCAAAAATGCAGATCCCTTGATTCAAATGTTCCAGCGTGGCGCGAATAAGCTGGGCTTGATCGTCTAGCATCCTTTCGCGCTCTTGCCTCTGCAATCGCATGATGTCTGTCACATCTGTTTGCAAAATTGCTGTGCCACCATCAGGGGTTCTATGTTCGCTCACCTGAACCCAGCGATTCCAAATCATCCGAATATTGATGATGACATGAGGCTCTTTGTGTTGGGCAATACGATTTTTTGCCCACTCTTCTGAGGTCATATTCTTGGGCAAGGACAGAAACGGGCTTTGCGATGCGAGCGTGACATAGTCCTGAAACGAAAGGCCCGCTTCGAAATGTTCATGGATGTCAGGCATGTGCATTCCAAAACGCGAATTACACATGACGAGGATATCTTGTGCATCAAACAGGGCGAACCCTTCTTGGATCGCTTCTAGGGCGTTTGCCAAATTTGATCGGGCCGCTTCGGTTTCTTGATTGGCTTCAGCAAGCGCTGCGTTTGAATCGTTCAATAGATCAAGCGCGCGCTCAAGGTCCTTGGTCCTTGCGGCGACTTCTTCTTCTAACAGGGCGGCGCGTTGAAATTGTGTATAGGCGGCACCAGACTCGTCAGATGCCTGTTCAACCCTGTTCATCAGAGCTTCGGTGATTTTTAGAAGCCGCTCGTTTTGGGCCGCTAAACTCATTTGAGGATCAAGCAGGGACTTTGTCATGGCATATCCTTGGGGGGATAGATGGCAACGCCTGTCATGGTTTGGTTAACATGCATTGAATTATATTGCTCGCCATAAGTCGAAAACCCAACCACGTTGTTGTCTTTCATCACGGTGGACAGAGCGCCAGTCATTTGTTTTTCTTGCGCTTCGATGCGGCGCAAAATGCAATCACAGGCCAAAATCGTATCAGGCTTTTGATGCTCAGACAGTTTACCAAATTCGTCCCTGAGGTGATCCACCATATGCATCGGCTCGGCGAGCGTAAGAACTAAGCCTTCGTCAATTGCGGAAAAGAACACCAAATCCCCGTTATCCGCAATTCGTTGAATTGCACGAACGTGATGATGTCCCCCGATGCGAACAACGACAGGGTGCGCGGCAAAGGTAAACGGAGTGAGCTGTTCAGGATCCTTGCCCAAAATCCGCGCATATTCGCGTGCAGCAGGGGCTGCGTTTATTTCGCTGACGACCCGATTTTCGGTGTTGGCCTTGGTAACGACCATGCGTTGGTTGGTTGGAACTAAGTGGTCCGTCTTGAACACTTTTATCGGGCAGCGTGTTCGAAACTGGGTCAAAACAGCCGCTGATGAATGGCGCTTTCCCTGATACAAAATATAGGTTTTATTGAAATCTACCCCGTCTGCGGCCGACCCGCCAAACAGAGGCACCGGACCCATACCCACAGAAAGTTTGGAAGTTATGATATCCTCTTGTCGAGACAACCCATCGACCAACAAGAAATTGAATTCATAGTTCCACTCTTTATGGCGGTTTTGCATGTGGGCGCGGTTACGAATGAGGGCATCGATGACGACTTGGCTATCCATCTGTTCAACATTTTCGATAAAGTTAACAGTGGCGTCAAAATAGGTTTCAGGAAAAGCAATCGCGACAATATTGCGTTCGGCATATCCGATGTGTGTGATTTCACCTGCTGTTGTACAACCGATAACGGGGGTGGTGCCAAAGACTGCTTCGCATTGTGAATCGATGACAGAGAAATCTGCGCATGGGGCGATGAATAAAACAACCAAGGCAAAGCGTTCTTGACCAAGGGCTTGTTTCAAAGTGGTTAAGGGGGACGGATCAGAACAGGGAACATCTGCGGTTTTGATAATACCCAGATTACTTAGGTTCGCGATAGTGTCATGGTCCTCAACACCCATAAATCATCCTCCCATGGATGGGAGCATGCTATGATTGTTATGGGGTCTCTTGCAAGACGCTTGAAAAGCTTGTTTCCTTGGCAAGTAGGACAGCTTGAGTTCGGCTTTGCACGCCAAGTTTGCGCATGATCGCGGTGACGTGGGCTTTGACCGTAGTTTCCGCGATAGACAGGTCATATGCGATTTGTTTGTTGAGCTTGCCTTCACAAATCAACTGAAGGATCCGCGCCTGTTGATTTGTCAACGTTGCCATGCGCGCAATCGTGTCATCCTGACTTGGGGCGCTGAAATCTGTATCGCTGAGGAGGTCAAACCCCTCGGGAATAAAGACATGTCCCTTTTGTACTGACGCAATGGCCGCACTAAAGACATCACGCTTGCTATGTTTTGGGATGAAACCAGCTGCTCCTGCCTTTATCGTTGACGTGATGACGCGGTTATCTGCCATGGAAGACACAACGATAACAGGCACCCCTGCCGCGTTTCGCAATCGGATCAACCCATCCAAGCCATCGACATCGGGCAAATTCAGGTCCAAAACCACCAAATCAGGCCGACCTTTTGCCTCTAAGACGTTCAACCCTTCGGCAAGAGAGGCGGCGGTGTTGATATCACTAATGTCTGCAATCGCACGAAGCGTCATAGAAAGTGCATCACAGAACAGTGGATGATCATCCACGATCAAGGCTGATTTAAATGTGCGCTCGCCGGTTTCGGTCATTGCATGTGTCCTTAGATGCCTAAACCCATCCTAACAAAATCAACGGGAATGTTAACTAGGCCAAAGGTCGAACCTTGGAAAAAGAGGTGGCAGCCACCGTTCAATGGCGCCGCCCCTTGAGGCCCTATCTATTATGGTTTGCGGCGACCAAACCACATACGGGAAAAAAGGCCATCCCGTAAAAAGAATTGGTGATAAAGAGCGGCTGCAATATGCAAAACAACCAGCAACAAGAGCAATGTCCCAAAGAGACCATGCGCCTTGCGCGGGGCCCATTCCTTCAAATCAGCAGGTAGAAATTCAATCGGAGCGCCAGCAACTAGACCGATAAACTCACCGCCAATAGAAAAGGCCAATCCAGATGCAACTAAGCCAAACACCAGGGCATAGAGAACCCAATGCGTCAAAGCTCCGATACGATCAAGGACGGCATTTCCTGTTTCGGCATGGGGTGGGGTGGTGCTGAAAAACCGAATGAGCAATCGAATGATGAGTAATGCTCCGACGATTAGTCCGATCGTCATATGTCCTGCGGCAGCTTCGACCTTGGTCGGGTCATCCATCGCAATGGGAGAAAGCATAAATTTTCCGGCCATAAGCGCCATTATAATCATCAGGGCCATAACCCAGTGAAGAAGAACCAAAATTGGATGGTAGCGTGTCATTTCAAAATCCCTTGTCGTGTATTGAGTGGTCATAATCTTCTAAAGTCTTGGTTTGGCAAACAACGTCATCAGAACACTTATGGCAATTTCACCTAGCATCGCAGTGATGAGCGTAGTTATCCAACGACCCAATGCCTCTTTATCAGGTCCACAAATCTGATGTTTTGCAAGGTCCATCACCAGACCCTTCCTTAAAAATGCTTTGAAGAGTGACATTTTTATTGATGTTTTAATCAACGCCAAAATGTAATTGAAACTGATGGCCTAAATTTGGCGCCAGCCGAAATGTGGAGACTACGCCCTTGGTCTTATGGAACCAATTGGGGTTTGTCGCTTAGCATGTAAAAATATTGGAGTGAATAAATGAACCTATCCGATTCTAAATTGATTGCAGCGGACCGTGAAACAGTGTGGCAAGCGCTCTTGTCATCTGAGGTTTTACAAGACTGCGTTCCTGGATGCAAAGAAATGTCCGGATCACCCGAAGAGGGATTTGAAGCAACCGTCGTTCAAAAGGTCGGCCCTGTTAAAGCCACCTTCAAAGGGGCTGTCACGCTCTCAGATCGGGTCGAAGGTGAAAGCCTTACATTGACCGGCGAAGGCAAAGGTGGCGCAGCTGGCTTTGCCAAAGGGGGGGCGAATGTCACCCTGACAGAAGAAGAGGGCGGCACACGCCTCTCTTATGACGTCGGAGCTAAAGTAGGCGGGAAATTAGCCCAACTCGGAAGCCGCATAATCGACGGATTTGCTAAAAAGATGGCAGATCAATTTTTTGAAAATTTCCGCGATGTGGTCGAAGGACCCTCAGAGGAAACAGAAGACGCGTCAGACGACGCTGAGCCAAAGAAAAAAGGCTGGTTCCGTAAAATGGTCTCCAGCTCATAACAGATTTTCTAGGGAGGAAAACAATGGCGAAAATTTCAATGACAGTAAACGGCAAGTCCGTTTCAGGAGAAGTCGAAGGGCGTACCCTTCTTGTTGACTTTCTCCGGAACGATCTTCGACTGACTGGAACCCATGTTGGCTGTGACACGAGCCAATGTGGTGCTTGTACAGTTCATGTTGATGGCGTCGCCGTCAAATCCTGTACAATGCTCGCAGCCGAAGCAGAGGGCGCAGATATTGCAACCATCGAGGGCCAAGCAGAGCCAGATGGAACCTTGAATGCAATTCAGCAAGCCTTTCAAGATCACCACGGCCTACAGTGTGGATTTTGCACACCCGGCATGGTGATGGCTGCAGCGGATTTGTTGAAAAACAATCCAAAACCAACAGAAACAGAAGTGCGCCATCACCTTGAGGGCAATATCTGTCGCTGTACGGGATATCACAACATTGTCAAAGCAATCATGGCGGCCTCGGGTCAAGACGTTAGCCAGCTTGCAGCAGAATAATAAGGGTTAAAACCCACATTTAGGGAGGACTTAACATGCCCAAAGACAGCGGCATCGGCGCCAGCTCAAAGCGTCGCGAAGACATCCGGTTTTTAACTGGTAACGGAAATTACACCGACGACATTAACATTCATGGACAAGCGCATGTCTATTTCTTGCGCTCAGATATGGCGCATGGTCGGATCAAAAATATAGACACATCAGCGGCGGAAAATATGTCCGGCGTTGTGCGCATTTTCACAGGTGCGGATTTCGAAGGCATCGGAAGCATTCCCTGCGGTTGGCAGGTTACGGATCGCCACGGCGAAGTGATGCAAGAACCTGCCCACCCCGTTCTTGCCATTGGCAAGGTCCGCCACGTTGGCGATCCAATCGCAGCGATTGTTGCCGATAGCTTGGCAGAAGCGCGTGACGCAGCAGAAGCCATTGACCTTGATATCGAAGAACTGCCAGCAGTTGTCGATATGAAAGCCGCCGTTCAGGAGGGCGCAACCAAGGTCCATGACGATCTGACGTCTAACCTCTGTTACGACTGGGGCTTTGTCGAAGAAAACAAAGGCGCCGTGGATGAGGCAATCAAGAATGCCGCGCATGTGACGACGTTGGAATTGGTGAATAACCGTTTGGTCGCCAACCCGATGGAGCCACGTGTCGCCGTCGGTGATTACAATCGCTCAAACGATGAAAGCACCTTGTTCACAACATCACAAAACCCGCATGTGATCCGTCTTTTGATGGGTGCGTTTGTTTTGGGTATTCCAGAGCATAAATTGCGCGTTGTTGCGCCTGATGTGGGTGGTGGCTTTGGCACCAAGATTTTCCACTATGCCGAAGAAGCCTTTTGTACCTTTGCCGCGCGTCAATTGAACCGCCCGGTCAAGTGGACTGCTAGCCGTTCCGAGGCCTTTATGTCAGACGCGCATGGCCGCGATCACGTGACAAAAATTGATTTGGCTCTGGATGCGGACAACAACTTTACTGCGGTTCGCACGGAAACCTACGCAAATATGGGCGCTTATTTGTCCACCTTTGCGCCGTCCGTTCCGACATGGTTGCATGGAACATTGATGGCAGGGAACTATAAAACCCCGCTTGTCTATGTGAACGTTAAGGCTGTATTTACGAATACGGTTCCGGTGGATGCGTATCGTGGTGCAGGTCGTCCTGAGGCAACATATCAGCTTGAACGCGTGATTGACAAAGCAGCGCGTGAATTGGGCGTTGATCCGATTGCTCTGCGTCGTCAGAACTTTATCACCGAATTCCCATATGCAACGCCAGTTGCTGTGGAATATGATACAGGCGATTACACTGCAACAATGGACAAACTAGAAGAGATCGCAGACCTCTCTGGGTTTGAAGCCCGTCGCAAAGCCTCAGAAGCCAAAGGCATGCTGCGCGGTCTTGGTGTTAATTGCTATATCGAAGCATGCGGAATTGCGCCGTCAAACCTTGTTGGTCAACTCGGCGCGCGTGCGGGCCTTTATGATGCGGCCACAGTTCGCGTCAATGCAACAGGTTCAATCAGCGTTATGGTCGGGGCGCATAGCCACGGGCAGGGGCACGAAACGGCCTTTCCTCAAGTGGTCGCGGAAATGCTCGGCATAGACGAAAGCATGATTGATATCGTTCACGGCGACAGCTCTAAAATCCCGTTTGGGATGGGAACCTATGGATCACGTTCGATCGCTGTCTGTGGATCTGCAATGGTGCGTGCGACAGAAAAGATCATCAATAAGGCCAAGAAAATCGCCTCTCACCTGTTAGAAGCGTCAGAAGCGGATATTGAACTTAAGGATGGTCAATTTACCGTTGCAGGAACGGATAAATCCGTTGCTTGGGGGGATGTGACTTTGGCGGCCTATGTGCCTCATAACTATCCGCTCGAAGACATTGAGCCGGGTCTTGAGGAAACAGCCTTCTATGATCCGTCAAACTTTACCTATCCATCAGGTGCCTATGCGTGCGAAGTCGAGCTGGACCCAGAAACAGGCAAAGTCACTGTTGAACGCTTCAGTGCCGCAGATGACTTTGGCAATGTGATTAATCCGATGATTGTTACGGGTCAGGTTCATGGCGGGATCGGTCAAGGCATTGGTCAGGCTCTGTTGGAAAACTGTGCCTATGACGAAAACGGTCAATTGCTCAGCGCGTCTTATATGGATTACGCGATGCCACGGGCCTCAGATGTTCCATTCTTTAGCGTGGATCATTCCTGTCAGACACCCTGTACGCACAACCCATTGGGCGTCAAAGGCTGTGGTGAAGCAGGCGCAATTGGGTCACCACCTTCGGTGGTGAACGCTGTTGTGGATGCGCTGCAATCTGGTGGTCACAATGTCACTCATATCGATATGCCTGTGTCGCCCTCGCGCGTCTGGGCTGCGATGAATAACGCATAATCAGGAGGGAATGGATATGTATAACTTCGACTTTGAAAAACCTTCCACAGTGGCCGAAGCGGCCGCTGCGATGGCCGCAGAAGATGCTCAAGCTTTGGGTGGCGGACAAACCTTGTTGCCCACGATGAAGCAACGCTTGGCAAGCCCGTCCAAATTGGTCAGCCTGTCAGGTATTGCTGAAATGCGGGGCGTTTGCTCTAATGATGACGGGTCTTTGTCCATCGGAGGCGCGACAACACATGTGACCGTCGCAGCCGAAGCGGGTGCCTATCCTGGGTTGGCTGGCTTAGCCGCCGGCATCGGTGATCCAGCTGTGCGCAACCGTGGAACCATTGGCGGATCATTGGCTAACAATGACCCCGCCGCATGTTATCCATCCGCGGCACTTGCCTCGGGCGCCACAATCGTCACTAACACGCGTGAAATTGCAGCGGATGACTATTTCCAAGGCATGTTCACGACGGCATTGGAAGAGGGCGAGATCATCACATCTGTGCGCTTTCCTGTGCCTCAGACTTCAAACTATCAAAAGTTTGAACAGCCTGCGTCACGTTTTGCTTTGGTGGGTGTGTTTGTTGCGAAATATGCCGATGGTGTGCGCGTCGCTGTGACGGGTGCATCCGAAGAGGGTGTGTTCCGTTGGAGCGAGGCCGAAGCCGCGCTAAGTGCAAACTTTAGCGGTGATGCGCTAGAGGCGCTCAGCGTTTCGGGAGATGGTATGATCAATGACCTTCACGGCACAGGCGCATATCGCGCGCATCTGGTGAAAGTTCTAACCAAGCGCGCAGTAGCTGCGGCTAGCTAATTTGGTTGGACACTGATTTGAAGGGGCTCTTGGGGAACTGAGGGCCCTTTTCTTTAGGGCGTTGCCCTCTTGGCCTGAGGCCAATTCACCCAGGATATTTTGAAAAAGAAGAAATGATCTTGGGAAGTTGGGTGAAGTCATCAAATTGTGCGCAATCGGTGAAGTAATCGATTGGGTTTTTGCGGTAGCCGCCTGTGAAAAGCGCAAAGGGTAGGTTTGCGTTTTGGGCAGTGTGGTAGTCAACTTCGCTATCCCCGACATAGAGCGTATTTGGGTCATCTAGACTTGCAGCTGCGGTGAGGAGCATGGCGGGATCGGGTTTGCGTGTTGGCAGGCTATCGCCGCCGATGATTGTGTCGAAGAGGGTGAGTATTCCGAAGTGTTTTAGAACATCATAGGCGGGTTCATAGGGTTTATTGGTGCAAATGCCGAGCTTGATCCCTTGGGATTTCAGGGCGTGCAAGAGGGGCTCGACCTCTGGGTAGAATTTTGTGTGTGTGTTTTTGGAGGCTGTATAGTGGTGCATCATTGAGGTAACTAGGTCCCCATGATGCTCTGATTGGATGGAAAGGTGATCCATGACGCGTTGAACCAGTGTCGGAACACCGTTTCCGATGAATGATGTGACAGTTTTTAAATCCAGTGGCGCGTGACCAGCGTCGGCCAGCATTGCGTTGACGGCGAATTGAATATCGGGGGCGCTATCTATCAGCGTGCCATCGAGATCAAAGATAACGGCCGTCATTGTGTTATGATTTCCATTTGATGGAACAGCCCATGGAGGGTATTTGATCCGCAGGTCCTTGTCCTGTTTTTGCAATGTTTTGCATTGCGTTTACGAGGTCACGGGGCATGTCAGACGGGGCGGGATTGATCCCAGCCGCATCAAGGCGACCGCGATATTGGAGTTCTAGGTTTGCGTTGAAGCCAAAGAAATCAGGTGTGCAGACTGCGTCATAGGCGCGTGCAACCTCTTGGGTGTCATCGTGCAGATACGCGAAAGGGAAGGCGTTGTCCTTGGACAGTTTGATCATGTTGTCAAAGCTATCTGCGTGATATTTGGTCGCGTCATTGGCGTTGATCGCGACAATGCTGATGCCATTGGCTTGCAACGTTTTGGCATCGGACACAAGCCGATCCAAGATTGCCAAGACATAGGGGCAGTGGTTGCAGATAAACATAACAACCGTGCCGTTTTCACCCCGTACGTCATTCAAAGAGACCATATGTCCCTCAGTTGAGCGCAGAGAGAAATCGGGTGCTTGCCAGCCGAAATCACAAATTGGGGGAACGGCAGCCATGTGTTATACCTCTGTAGAGGCGCGGATTGCGCGCATGTTGTCACCGTAGACTGTTGGGGTATCGACGGATCCACCCTTGAACACTGCGGACCCTGCTACCAAAACATCGGCGCCTGCTTTGGCGAGCATGGGGGCTGTTGTTGGGTCAACACCACCGTCGATTTCAATATGGATTGGACGATCGCCAATCATGCTCCGCAGTTGGCGGACCTTATCGGTCATGTCGATGAATTTTTGACCACCGAACCCAGGGTTCACAGTCATAACACAGACGAGATCGGTCAAATCTAAGAGGTGTTCGACGGCGCTTGCAGGGGTGCCTGGGTTGAGAGCGACGCCTGCTTTCATACCGGCGGCGCGAATGGCTTGGAGGGTGCGGTGGATGTGGGGACCAGCCTCGATATGAGCGGTGAGGATGTCAGCGCCTGCATCCGCATAGGCGTCAATATAGGGATCAACGGGAGCAATCATCAAATGCACGTCCATCACGGTTTTGACGTGGGGGCGGAAGGCTTTGACCGCAGGGGGGCCGAAGGTCAGGTTCGGAACGAAATGACCGTCCATAACATCGATGTGGACCCAATCGGCCCCTTGATCCTCGATGGCGCGAATTTCGGCGCCAAAGTTGGCAAAATCAGCGGATAGAATGGATGGGGCGATCTTGATGGAGCGATCAAAGGACATGGGGCTCTCCGGTCTGAGTAGTGGGGCGCAAATAGTCTGCGCCCCTGCTTTATTATGAGGATGGCTGTTGACGCAAGCGTTCTATTGCCCGTGATCGTGCCATGTCTCTATTGCGGTCATGGCCTCATCTGCGGTTTCAACGAATTTGAAGAGGTTTAAATCATCTGCTGAGATCGTGCCCGCATCCGCCAAGGCATCCCAATTGATGATCTTTTCCCAGAAGTCGCGCCCAAACAGCAAGAAAGGAATAGGCTCCATGCGCCCAGTTTGAATGAGAGTGAGGGCTTCGAAGAGCTCATCCAATGTTCCAAAGCCGCCGGGAAAGACACAAATAGCCTTGGCTCGCATAAGAAAGTGCATCTTGCGAATGGCAAAGTAATGAAAGTTAAAGCACAATTCTGGGGTCACATATTCATTGGGCGCTTGTTCATGGGGTAAGACGATGTTCAACCCGATGGAAGCCCCGCCTGCATCAACAGCCCCGCGATTGCCAGCCTCCATAACGCCGGGGCCACCGCCTGTCACGACGACGTTTTCACGGCCATAGCTTTCCATACTTTTTGCCGTCATGATCCGCGCAAATTCGCGCGCTTCGTCATAGTATTTTGAGAGATCAGCTAATGTTTTCGTCTTGGCTTTGGATTTTTGTGACGGCTCTGGGATGCGCGCGCCACCAAACATAACGATGGTTGATTCAATCCCACGCTCGTCCATGATCATTTCTGGCTTCATCAATTCTAATTGAAGCCGAAGGGGGCGCAATTCATCACGACATAAGAAATCATCATCTGCAAAGGCCAAACGATAAGCAGGCGCACGGGTTTGTGGGGTGTCTGGAACCTCCTGTGCTTGGGATCGGTCGGCTTCAGCGTTTGGGAAAAGTCTCTTTGACTTGGTCATTCTAGTGCATCCTTACCTTGATTATGGGGCAAATCGCCCTGAACCTTGAGAAACCATTGTACGAGGCGCGATAGAAAGATATAGGGGCTTCAACAAAAATTTGTCCGGAGTTCTTAAAATGTCGAATGCCCAGCTTGAACAAGCAATCGAAGCCGCGTGGGATGCACGTGATACCATTACCCCTGCAACAACAGGTGAAACACGTGAAGCGATCGAAGATACGCTCAATGCGTTGGATAGCGGAACATTGCGCGTTGCCGAAAAAATGGAGTCTGGTGATTGGCACGTGAACCAATGGGCGAAAAAAGCTGTCCTCCTTGGGTTTCGTATCAAAGACATGGAAATGCAAGAGGGCGGTCCTCAAGGCTCTGGCTGGTGGGACAAAGTTGACAGCAAGTTCAAAGGCTGGGGAGACAACCAATGGAAGGCAGCTGGGTTCCGCGCCGTTCCGAACTGTATCGTTCGTAAATCTGCCTTCATCGCGCCGGGCGTTGTATTGATGCCATCATTTGTAAACCTTGGTGCCTATGTTGATGAAGGCACGATGGTTGATACTTGGGCAACAGTTGGAAGCTGTGCGCAAATCGGTAAAAACGTTCACCTCTCTGGTGGTGTTGGTATTGGCGGTGTTCTTGAGCCCATGCAAGCTGGCCCAACAATCATCGAAGACAATTGTTTCATCGGTGCGCGCTCCGAAGTGGTTGAGGGCTGCATCGTGCGCGAAGGTGCTGTTTTGGGAATGGGTGTTTACATCGGTAAATCCACGAAAATCGTAGACCGCGAAACGGGTGAAGTTATGTATGGTGAAGTGCCGCCATATTCTGTTGTCGTATCAGGCTCAATGCCATCGAAGAACGGGATCAACCTGTATTGCGCCGTGATTGTTAAGCGCGTTGATGCGCAAACACGTAGCAAAACAGGTATCAATGAATTGCTTCGTGACTAATCTTAGCAGATCTTGGATTAGAGGGGCGGGACAGACATGTTCCGCCTTTTTTGTTTACGCGTCGAAATCCCAATCAATCGTATACCGTTGCTCGCTGATCGGGTTCATTATGATCGCATGGTACTTTGTCTCAGAAATAGTGACTGTTGCGTTGGGGTGATTGTTCAGGTTGGTCGCTAGAACACCCCTGAAAACAGTTCCTTTGATATTCTTAGGAATGTGATCGGGAAACGTAACTTCTAACTCAAGCTTTTCTATTGGTGTCCCGACTGTGTTCGAGATTTGAAACATCTTATCATTCAGCTTTGATCGCATCGAATATTCAATTTTACGTTCAAAAAAATCGCCATCCTCTAAAGGTGGCGAAATAGGCAGTTGGTGAACGTGATAGGTTCCCGAATTTAGCGGTTTGCCTGTCACTGCTCCGTTGATCCGCACGTTAGAGCTTTGTTCGTCCGTGTTTCCAATCGAATAAATATGATGAAGCAGAGGGCCATTCACGACATATCCTTTGGATATTCGGCTAATTTCAGCGGAGACGCGATCTGGGTTAATATCAACTTTGTGATGAACATGTGTCAGAAAAGTCTGATAGCCAAACCCCTGCTCTCCGTAGGCAGAAACATATTTTGAAATCTCGTCAAATGCGTCGCGCAGGTTTTGGGCGTCAAATTTGTCTACGATGTTCTTTGTGTGAATTTTCACTGTTTCAGGTGAAATCTTAAGGTGCGACGCAATTTCATTGCGCGTTGCTCCTGCTACCAAGAGTTCCAAAATTTCTTTCTGGCGATTTGTCAGAATAGGCGGTTTCATTTTCGGGTCCCTTACAGAAACATTATGCAATACCCCAAAAGGGGAGGTAATCCCCCGTAAGGGGGATAAAGCAAAAAATCTTTGGGCATCGGAACTTAACGACCAATTGCAATTCTAGGGCCTTGAGCGTAAGCAAAAGGCAAGAGATCCGCATAAAATGAGGCAGTTCATGGCAGATAAGCAAAAAAAGCCGAATAAGCAGAAGGTTTACACGTTGTTGGTTCAAGTCGGCCGCTCTGCGGATGATGGATTGCCAAAACATGCGACTGGAGCTGCTTTGATGTGTTACGCAAGCGGCGTTGACGAAGCTGAGGCTGTGCGTGAAACAGTTGCGATCCTAAAGCAAGCCGACCTCGCCCCTCTGGATGTCACGGGCTACGGCACCATCGAGGAACGCGAAGCGGACGGACAAGAGATCGATGCGGATGAGCGCGAATTGATGCAACGGGCCTTGGATGAAAACTCTGTTGTCGTCGCGCAAATGACGCCATTTTATGACGACAAACCGGTGCAGTAATGAAATACGTCTTTCTCGATTTGGACGGTACGCTCACGGATGCAGGCGTCGGCATTTTGAATTGCGTCGACTATGCGCTGGGCCGAATGGAGCGCCCTCTCTTGGATCGCACCAAAGATCAGTCTTGGATCATTGGCCCACCTCTCTGGGATACCTTTCGCACACTTGGCATTCCGGATGATCAATTGGACCACGCGGTTGCTTTGTATCGGGAACGCTATTCAGTTGAAGGATACCTTGAGAACAAGCTCTATGATGGCATCCTAGATCAACTGAAACACTTGGATGAGGCGGGGTACATCATGTGCTTGGCAACATCCAAGGCGCTGTCCTATGCAACAAAGATCACAGATCATTTTGGGATCACACCCTACCTTGCGGATCAGTTCGGATCCCAAGCAGATGGGACACATGCAGACAAGCCGTCCCTGATAGCACATGGGCTATCAACAATGGGCGCTCAGGCGGATCACGCCATCATGGTGGGCGATCGCAAATATGACATTGAGGGTGCCAAAGCCAACGGAATGAAATCAGTCGGCGTGCTCTACGGATACGGTAGTCTGGCCGAGCTCACCGAAGCTGGGGCCGATGATCTAATCCAGACCCCAAACGACTTTGCCATCGTAGTCATGCGCAACTTGCCACTGTAGAGGGCAAATTGGGTCATCAAAGGCGAGGTCCCTATAATCGAGCGCGCATGATGGGGTCCGATGTATTTGCCCATTCTAGCCAGAAGGATTATTTGCTAGAGGGCCATTGGGTCAGGTTTGAATTAATAGCGCTGGTTCCATCGAAGGCGAAGAGAATGGTAGCAATAGGACGCAATTGTTTAATGCTGCCTTTGAGACAAATGTCTGCTACTTAACGTCTACAGTAAGAAGCCACGTTTGGATGATCGAATTGAAGACACCTAAATCATAAAGCATCTCACATTATGAAACTCTTCGATTGGATACTTTTGAAGTTCACCCGCCATGAAGCTTGGGCGATTAAGTCAGCACGGCGGGTACCTTTACTCGCTCTATTTGCCTTCGGTACTTTGTGGCTTTGGGTCTTCTTGCCAATGATCCCGATTGGCATCTTGAGTGTCTACTTACTTCAGGAAATGAGGGCTTTATGGGCTATACTCAGCATGTTCCTAGGTTCTGTGGGTGTAGTAGTTATTTTTCTGTGGTTCGCTCGTTGGTATTTCATCTGCGTAAGCTTGATGTTTGGACGCACCAAAATGGCGCAGGCAAAAGAAAAAGAGGTTGCGGCTAGGCTTGAAAGGCTCACAAACACCAAAGCCGAGACAGAGGGTGCTTGAGGATTCGAACCGCTGACCTTAGATGTCCCAACGGGACTATCTGTTTTTTGGCGCAATTGGAGAAATTACTGCAGGTTTGGCCAATTTGCGTCTGCTTTGGTAATGTTTCCAGGGATGTCGCGCGCCCATAATCCGCGAACCAGTTTTGAATAGTTCAGGTACAGCTTGCCATCGTGAATGGTCCAGGCTTCTGGATCGCTTGAGGCGGTGGATCCTTTGGCAACAGCATAGGCGCAAAAGCCGCCATATTGGGGGGCGTATTTTTCTGGGGTCTCAACAAACAAATCCCTGTTTTCCGCCGACGCAAATTGCCACATTGATCCATTCCATTCTGTTGTGAACTCCGAAGACCCAGCCACGGCTTTGCTCTCGGTGAAATAGGCCACAGGGTCCGTTCCGTGAATTGCGATGCCGTTGGTTTCAAATGTCTTGGCGAAGGGCGCAGTTGGAAGAACGGCCATCGACGCGCAGAGAGCTAAAAAAGTCCGACGTGAAAAAGAAGTGAAATCTGTCATTGCTTTTGTCCTTTTGAAATATCTCGTCACAGTTTGCTTGCTCGGATTGCCCCTGACTAGACCCTGCACGCGATTGTGAAGCTCTGTGAGCGAATTTCGGGGGTGGCTCTGGAGGTGAGGCTTCTATAAGTTGCCCAAAACTAAACACCTAACGAACGGCCCGAATATGACCCAGATCGACCCAGTTCAGCTCACGGCGGACTTGATCCGTTGTCCCTCTGTCACCCCAGAAGAAGGCGGGGCAATTACGTTGTTGGAAACCCTCCTGACGGAACATGGTTTCGTTTGCACACGCATTGAACGTGGCGGCATTCACAACCTATTTGCGCGCTGGGGGGCGGGCAAGAATGGGCGGAGTTTTGGGTTTAACGGGCACACAGATGTTGTTCCGATTGGGGATGCGTCCGCATGGACCGTTGATCCCTTTGGAGCCGAGGTAAAAGACGGCTTTATGTATGGTCGTGGGGCGACGGATATGAAATCGGGGGTTGCTGCGTTTGTTGCTGCTGCCATTGATTTTGTCAACGACACGCCTCCTGATGGGTCACTTGTGATTACGATCACAGGGGACGAAGAAGGGGATGCCTTGGACGGGACAACAGCCATATTGGACTGGATGGACGCGAACGGGGAAAAGATTGATCATTGCCTCGTGGGTGAGCCGACAAGCCCGAACACGATGGGCGAAATGATGAAAATAGGGCGCCGTGGATCAATGACGGTGTTTTTTACGGCGACAGGTGTCCAAGGGCATTCTGCCTATCCGCATCGTGCGAATAATCCTCTGACGGCTTTGGTGCGGTTGATGGATCGTTTGGCGACGCATGAGTTGGATCAGGGGACCGAACATTTCGATCAATCCACATTGGCGATCACAACAATTGATACAGGCAATCCCGCAACAAACGTCATTCCCGCCCAAGCCAAAGCAACGGCAAATATTCGATTTAATGATGCGCATTCTGGCGATAGCCTATCGCGCTGGGTTCAGGACGAAGCGGATAAGATTGCCAAGGACACGGGCATCACGATTGATCTGAAGATCAAGATTTCTGGCGAAAGCTTTATCACGCCGCCGGGTGAATTGTCTGACCTGATTGGCAAAGCGGTCAAGGATGAGTTGGGCGTTACGCCTCAGATGTCTACGACAGGGGGCACATCAGACGCACGGTTTGTGAAAAATCATTGTCCTGTGACGGAATTCGGACTTGTCGGGAAAACAATGCATTCCGTGGATGAGCGTGTTGAAGTCGCCCAAATCGGTCAGCTCAAATCCATCTATACTCGGATTCTACGTGGTTATTTCGGCTAATCCCAATTCGAGCGCGCACCGCCACCTTGTTGTGATGCTCAAAGAACCGCGACCCGGTCGGGTGAAAACCCGTTTGGGCAAGGATATCGGAATGACAACGGCGGCATGGTGGTTTCGTCATCAAACTGCCTCCCTCTTGCGTCGATTGAGAGACCCCCGCTGGGAATTGGTTATTGCGGTCGCACCTGACCGAGAAGGCTTGCAAAGCCGTATCTGGCCCCCTGACATTGCACGTAGCCCCCAAGGGCAAGGGGACTTGGGCACGCGTATGATCAGTCAAATCAATCGCTTTGCTGGTCCAGTCTGTGTGATAGGTGGGGACATTCCTGGCATTCAGCGACACCATATCAAAACCTGCTTTGACCATTTGGGGCGGCACGATTGGGTCTTTGGCCCCTCAGACGACGGAGGCTATTGGTTGGTGGGCGCCAAAGGATGGCCAAAGGTTGCGCGGTCGCAATTCGCAGGTGTGCGGTGGTCAACGGAACATGCACTGGCGGATAGTGTTGCCTGCCTCGGGGATCAAAGGATTGCCTTTGGTCCAGAGTTGTCTGACGTGGATTGTGTTGCAGATTTGGAAAAATAGGCCCCATCATGGCCGCCATACGAAATTGGCGATGACGGCTTGGGTTTTCCATGGTAGGCGACAGATATGAGTAAACTTCCCTCCAAAGCCGAAGTCCTAGATTGGATTTCCGCGAACCCGACCCTGACGTCCAAACGAGATATCTCCAAAGCTTTTGGGATCAAAGGTGCCGCGCGCATTGATCTAAAGCAGCTCTTGAAACAGCTAGAAGACGAAGGGCACCTACAAAAACGGTCGAGGTCCTATCGTGATCCTGAACGTCTTGCGCCTGTGTCGGTGTTGCAGATGATGCATCCAACCAGCGATGGCGATCTGTTTGCGCGGCCCGTCGAATGGCACGGAAGCGGTGAAGAGCCTCTGGTCCTAATGGTTTTGAAACCAACTGACCCTGCTGTGGGCTATGGGGATCGCGCATTGTGCAAATTGGTCGAAGTGTCCGGTGAGGCGTTTCAATATGAGGCGCGTATCATTCGACGAATTGGTCAAAGCCAAACCCGTGTCTTGGGCGTGTTTCGCAAAACCGCAGAAGGCGGGCGCATTGTTCCGATTGATAAGTCTGGCAAAGAGTGGCTCGTCCTCGAACATGCAACGAATGATGCCAAAGATGGCGAATTGGTCGAGGCACAACAGAGCGGTCCCAAGGGTCGCATGGGATTAGCCCGCGCCAAAGTGGTCGAGCGTTTGGGCGATCCCTCTCAACCCAAAGCCGTATCCTTGATTGCAATTCATCAGCATAACATTCCTGATGATTTCCCCTCCGACGTTATTGACGAAGCAGAGCGCCATGAGGCTGCGGGTCTAAAAGGACGGGAAGATTTTCGTGAAGTGCCGCTCGTCACCATTGATCCGCATGATGCGCGCGATCACGATGATGCCTGCTATGCCCATGCGGATGAGGCCGAGGACAATGTGGGCGGTCACGTGATCTGGGTCGCAATTGCGGATGTGGCACATTACGTCACCCCAGACAGCGCCCTTGATCGCGAAGCGTGGAAGCGTGGCAACTCAAGCTATTTCCCTGATCGCGTTGTCCCGATGTTGCCGGATCGACTGTCAGGTGATCTCTGCTCATTGCATGAACATGTCGAACGCGCCTGTATCGCGGTTCGGATGCGGATCAATGCCGAAGGCGAAAAGATAGATCACAGCTTTCATCGGGGTTTGATGAAATCAGCGGCTTCTCTCAATTACGAAGAGGTTCAAGCCGCCGTTGATGGGCACGTAAATGACAAGGTTTTCCCCTTGTTAGAGACTGTTATTCGCCCCCTTTACGCCGCTTACGAAGCGCTGGTTCATGCGCGGGAAAAACGGCAACCGCTTGAGCTTGATCTGCCAGAACGCAAAATCGTTTTGACAGAAGACGGCAAAGTGGCCTCTGTGAATTTCAAGGATCGCTTGGATGCGCACCGCTTGATTGAGGAATTTATGATCCTCGCCAATGTGGCCGCCGCAGAAACCTTGATTGCCAAGAAATCACAGCTCTTGTTCCGCGTTCACGAAGAGCCCTCACAAGACAAGCTAGACGCCTTGCGCGAAGTGGCGCAGGCTTCAGGTTTGGTCTTGGCCAAGGGTCAGGTGCTACAGACGCGCCATTTGAACAAACTCCTGCGCGCGGCGACGGATACCCCCGAAGCTGAGCTGATCAATATGTCGACATTGCGCTCTATGACCCAAGCCTATTATAGCCCTGTGAATTTCGGGCACTTTGGTCTGGCCTTGAAAAACTATGCGCATTTTACGTCCCCCATTCGTCGCTATTCCGATTTGATCGTTCACCGCGCTTTGGTGTCGTCCCATGGATGGGGCAAAGACGGGCTAAGTGTTGCGGAAATCGAACGGCTGGACGACACAGCGAAACATATTTCCGAAACTGAACGACGGTCTATGTTAGCAGAACGCGATACAACCGATCGCTATCTTGCGGCTTATCTGTCTGAACGAACAGGCGAGGAATTCACAGGGCGCATTAGTGGCATCGCGAAATTCGGGGTCTTTGTCAAAATTGATGATAGTGGCGCGGATGGGATCGTCCCTATTCGCACGTTGGGGCGTGAGTATTTCCATTATGATGCCCAGACAAATACCCTGATGGGCTCTGATTCAGGTATGTTCATCAAGCTAGGTCAACGTGTCACCGTCCGCTTGACCGAAGCCGAACCAGTGGCAGGTGGCATCGCCTTTGAATTGCTCTCGATTGAGGATGCCGCGCTTCCAAAAGGACCGCGCAAATTTTCCAAGGGGGCGAAACGTAAGCTTACCAAACACAAGCGCAAAACAGACAAGATCAAGCGTCAGGTCAAACGCAAGGCACGATGACAGAGAAAGCGTTTCATACGTGGTGCCAAGCGCGCGGCATTCAGGCCAATTACCGCGAGGATGTGATTGAAAAAGATCGCTCACAGGCGGAATTCACCCTAACGCTTGCGCAGTATTTGGATCGTGTTTTGACCGAGGACCGGATTAGCACGGGTCAAGCCATGTTGGCCCGCTTTGAAGGTGAGTTGACGCAAATGTCCGACCGCTTTGGCGTGGACCCAGCGGTGATCGTTGCGATCTGGGGCGTTGAAACCAACTATGGACAGATCATGGGGGACATACCTGTGATTGATGCCTTGGCAACTTTGGCTTTTGATGGTCGCCGCGCAGCTTTGTTTAACGATCAGCTTGACGCATTTTTGCCTTTGTTAGACACTGATATTGACGTTTCAGACATCAAGGGAAGCTGGGCAGGTGCCTTTGGTCATACTCAGTTCATGCCCACCTCTTATCGTGATTTCGCAACTACCTTTTCTGGTGAGGGGATCGCGAATTTATGGGGGGCATCGCCTCTAGATGCGCTCGCGTCGAGCGGTAATTATTTGCGATGCCATAATTGGGTGACGGGCGCCACTTGGGGCCAAGAGGTCCCTATTCCAGAAGGGTTTGATTACACGCAACTCGGACGGCAGATCACCAAACCTGCCGATGCGTGGCGCGCCTTGGGTGTGGTGACAGACTTGGATCAGGATGCCCTGTCCTTGATTCTCCCTATGGGGGTCACTGGTCCTGCGTTTTTGGTGGGTGCGAATTTCGCCTGTGTTGAAACCTATAATCGCTCGGAAACATATGTCTTTGCGGTCTGCTTGTTAGCGGATGCGATTACAGGCCGCGCAGAGCCACCCCAATGGCCGACGGACCATCGCGCGTTGTTACGCGCTGATCGCATTGCCTTGCAAGAAGGGTTAACGCGTCAAGGGTTTGATACCTTTGGGGCCGATGGCATTTTTGGGCCCAATACCTATGCGGCCCTGCGCGCATATCAAGCGGCGCAAGGCCTTGTTCCTGATGGATACCCGTCCTTTGAGGTTTTGAACAGGCTGACGGATCAGCCTTCGCCGTAAGGGATCCAGACGGTTTTTACTTCGGTTGCCGCGTTTAGGAATGTTTGTCCTTGGGCATCTAATGAGGTCCAATCAGGGTTGTTGCCATGATTAACCCATGTCCGTTTCAAATTCGTGGCCGATCCATGTTCGATCGCCTTGGAAATGTCGGAGGAAGAAAAGCTCCACACCGCGTCGATATCCATATGTTGCGCCATTGTATCGGCCAAGGCGGAATGTGTTCCCGTTATGATATTGACCACACCAGCAGGCACGTCGGAGGTGTCCAGAACCTGATAGAACTCAGTCGCGGCCAAGGGGAAGGGCTCGGATGCTACCAAAATGACCCTGTTCCCCATGGCGATGGCCGGGGCCATGACAGAGATCAATCCCAAGAGGGGGCTTTCATCTGGGCAAAAGGCGCCGATAACACCCAAGGGTTCGTTCATGGCAAGGGTCGCGCCGCGCAGAGGTGTGTTGCAAACGCGACCATCAAATTTGTCCGCCCATGCGCCATAGGTAAAGAGGCGATCAATGGCACAGTTGACCTCTGATTGTCCTGTTGCGTTTCCTGTCATGGCGTCAATGCGCTGGGCAAACTCATCGCCGCGTGCTGATAGATTTTCCGCGATATAGTACAGGATTTGCGCGCGAAGGTGGCCTGTTGTCCCAGACCAGCCAGAGGCGGCTTGGGCTGCTTCGACCGCGTTGCGAATATCCTTTTTATTGCCTTCTGGCACATGGCTCAGGAATTGACCATTCGCCCCGTAGATAGGCCGCGAATATCCGCTGTCGGGTCGCGATTGTTTGCCGCCGATATACAATTTCGCCGTTCGATCTAGGCCAGAATCCCCTGTGTTAGAGCCTGTTTTCGGCTCGATCAAGGCTATCGGATGCGAGGCCGTTGTTGGTTTGGTGTAGGCACGCAGCCCGTCCCAACCACCTTCGCGACCGAACCCGCTTTCGCGCATGCCACCGAACCCAGCAGAGGCGTCAAACATATTGGTGCCATTGATCCAAATCACGCCCGCTTTGAGCTTGGGCGCAAGGCCAAGGCACAAATTGACGTTCTCGCTCCAGATAGAAGCGGCAAGCCCGTAGCGCGTGTTATTGGCGACTTGAACCGCCTCGGAGGGTGTCCGGAAGGTCATTGATACCAAAACAGGGCCAAAGATTTCCTCTTGCATCAAGGGATCAGCCGAGCCCAACCCTGTGATCAAAGTCGGCGGGTAAAAGCATCCGTTTTGTGTGGAAATACTCGCTTGATAACATTCACCTGTTGTACAGCCATCGACCATAGATTGGATGCGCTCTCGTTGAATAGGATCTACAATCGCGCCCATGTCGATTGATTTATCCAAGGGATCACCAATCCGCAGTGTATCCATACGCGCCTTGAGCTTGGTATAAAATTTATCCGCGATGCCTTCTTGAACCAAGAGCCGCGATCCCGCACAGCACACTTGACCTTGGTTAAACCAGATGGCGTCCACGACACCTTCAATGGCGCTATCAATATCGGCATCATCAAACACGATAAACGGCGATTTCCCACCGAGCTCAAGGGTGAGGGCCTTGCCAGTGCCAGCAGTCGTTTGACGGATCATGCGACCGACATCCGTCGATCCAGTAAAGGCAATTTTGTCAATATCCGCGTGATTGGTGATCATTTCACCAACGTTGCCGTCACCCGTTACAATGTTGACCACGCCCTTTGGAACGCCGGCGTCTTGGCAAATTTCGGCAAACAAAAGCGCGGTGAGGGATGTATATTCGGCAGGCTTGAGAACAACTGTGTTCCCCATCGCCAAAGCAGGTGCAATTTTCCATGCCAACATCAAGAGGGGAAAGTTCCACGGAATGATTTGACCGCAAACCCCAATCGGTTCGGCATCAGGCAATTCGGAGGGCATCAATTGCGCCATGCCTGCGTGATAATAGAAATGGCGCTGGGCGAGTGGAATGTCGATGTCACGAGATTCCCGAATGGGTTTCCCGTTGTCCAAGGTTTCCAAAACCGCAAAGAGCCGTGCATGTTTCTGAAGCAATCGCGCAAGTGCATAGAGCACCTTTGCCCGTCCATGCGCCCCAAGTGACCACCAGTCAGATTGCGCCTTTTTGGCGGCCTGAACCGCGGCGTCAATGTTGGCTTGGGTTGCTTGGCTCACCGTTGCAAGGGGTTCGCCTGTTGCAGGGTTGCGCGTGTCGAACCCTGTTCCCGCCTCGGTGAAGGATCCATTGATATAGTGCCCAAACTGGCCATTATGCGAAGCAATCCAATCCAAAGCGGCCTTGGGGGATTCTGGGGCGGTTCCATAGTCCATGGTGTCAAAAATCTCTTGTATCGTCATGTCTTTTTCCTAACCCAAAGCGTGGCGGTTGGCGGCGGAGTATGCGCCCGTCACATGGTGTTCGAGTTGTCGTTCAATATCCCCAAGCAAGCTAGAGGCGCCAAAGCGGAACAGCTCTGGGCGTAACCAGTCATTCCCAAGCTCTTCTTTGATGAGGCTCAGATAAACGAGGGAGTCTTTGGCCTTGGAGATACCGCCAGCAGGCTTGTAGCCAACGCGGAACCCTGTGGCGTTGAAATAGTCACGAATGGCGCGCACCATGACCAAGGACACGGGCAAGGTTGCGTTTACGCTTTCTTTGCCTGTGGAGGTCTTGATGAAATCGGCTCCTGCCATCATGCAAACCAGTGAGGCGCGCGCGACATTGCGGAGGCTGCCGAGTTCACCCGTGGCTAGGATGGCTTTGACATGCGCCTCACCACAGGCCGCGCGAAAGGCTTTCATTTCGTCATAAAGCGCTTGCCAATTTCCGGTGAGGACATGGCGGCGTGAAATCACGATATCAATCTCTTGTGCGCCTTCTGCGACGCTTGCTTCGATTTCTGCCACGCGCAATGGAAATGGCGAGAGACCCGCGGGAAAGCCAGTGGACACAGCTGCAACTGGGATGTCTGTTCCACGAAGCGCCTCAAGAGCAGGGGTAATCATATCGTGATAAACACAAACCGCCCCTGTTGTGATCGCAGGCATGCCCATAGCGTCCATTAGGTCTTGGCGAACAGGTGATTTTGCCTTGGCACAGAGCCGCTGAACACGTGCGGGCGTGTCATCGCCCGACAGCGTTGTCAGGTCGATAAGGGTAATGGCCTTCAGGAGCCAAGCGGCTTGAAATTCCTTTTTAACGGACCGACGTGCTGCAAATCCAGCAGCGCGCCGTTCAATGGCGGATGTATTGGCCTGTGAGGACAGAACCCAATCCAGATCGAGCGCCATTCCTGGATTTCGGGGAATTGATCCCAGAGAAGAGTGATGTGTCATGTCTAACCTAATGCACTTAAACTTGTCTAAACCCTGACACGCCCTTTGCGGCAAGGCAAGATCGTTCGGGCAAACTTAATTGCGAATAATTCGCAATTGCATTGACTCTGAATGCTCACAGTCTATGTTTTGATCAAACCAAAAGGGATAGGTTGATGTTTACCCGTCGAAATTTTACAAAATTGATCCTGACAGCTCCGATGATTTCTGCACTGCCTGCAGTGGCTCAGGATCGGTTAACCGTTGTTGCAACGACAAGCATGTTGGCGGATTTGGTTCGCGCAATTGGTCAGGATTTAGTCGACGTAAAAGGTCTCATGGGACCAGGGGTCGACCCGCATTCCTACCGTCACACGCCCAGCGCGATTATGTCGATGACGCAGGCTGATTTGACCATTCGTCATGGGTTAGAGCTAGAAATGCAAATGGCGAGCTTCTTTGAGAAATTGGAACGTCGCCGTCCTGTCATTGCTGCGACTAACGGCATTGATACAGGCTCACTACTGCCTTACGCAGTTGGATCAGACCGATTTGACCCACATGTTTGGATGGACCCCAATCTTTGGATCGAGGTTGCACAGACTGTTGCAAACGAGCTTATTCAGCGGCTCCCTGACCAAAGCGCCAAGCTTCAAGCATCACTTGATGCCTATAATCAAGAGCTTGTTGCGCTGGATGCCTATGCGCGTACCTGTTTTCAAACCATCCCGACTGAGTCTCGCGTTCTGGTTACGGCGCATGATGCCTTTGGGTATCTAGGGAAGGCTTATGGTATTGAGGTCATTGGTATCCAAGGTATTTCCACTAATGCCGAGGCGGGTGTGTTTCGGATCACGGAATTGGTGGATGTTTTGGTCAAGCGAAACATCCAAGCCGTCTTTGTCGAAAGCTCCGTATCCTCACGGAATTTACAGGCCTTGATCGAAGGCGCCGCTGCACAGGGTCATACCCTCGCTCTTGGGGGCGAATTGTTCTCTGATGCGATGGGGGCTGAAGGAACCTATGAGGGAACCTACCTCGGCATGATCGATCACAACATTACCACGATCACCCGCGCCTTGGGTGGTGAAGCGCCCGAAACGGGTCGCCTTGGAAAGCTGGGTCATTAGATGAACGCACAGGGACATATCATTGCCGATCAGGTCGGGCGAAACCCCGTCCTTGGCATTCGTGGTTTAACCGTGTCTTACGGGGCGGAGCCGGCTGTGTTTTCTGTGGATTTGGACATTTCCTCTGAAACCATGACGGCCATTGTTGGTCCAAATGGTGCGGGTAAATCGACCATGCTAAAGGCTGCAATGGACATCATTCCGCGCCTCTCAGGTCAGATTTCGTGGTTTGGTGGGTCGCTCAAGAATAGTCGTGATGCGGTGGCCTATGTCCCACAACGCGCCTCGATTGATTGGGATTTCCCTGCGACGGTTCAAGACGTTGTCATGATGGGGCTGTATTCCAAACTTGGTCTATTGGGGCGGATTAAACGGGATCACAAGGCACGGGTGGCCTCGGCGCTTGAGCGTGTTGGAATGGTCGATTTTGCCCAACGTCAGATCGGTCAATTATCGGGGGGCCAACAACAACGGGTGTTTTTGGCGCGCGCCTTGGTGCAAGACGCAGATGTTTATCTATTGGACGAACCCTTTGCAGGTGTGGATGCGGCAACCGAAAAAGCGATCATCACGGTTTTGAAAGACCTTCGTTCCGCTGGAAAAACAGTCGTTGTCGTGCATCATGATTTGGCGACAGTGCCAGATTATTTTGACCAAGTGGTGCTCATCAATAAATCCATAGTTGCGGCAGGACCGACGGCCGATGTCTTTACAACAGATAACTTGCAGGCGGCTTATGGTGGAAAGCTCGCGACATCCCAATTGGATGTGATGGGGCTTGGCTGATGCTTTGGCAGAGTTTGACGCTTCAACTGGGATATAATGCGACGCTCGTGACGATAGGCGCAACTTTGTTGGGGTTGGCTGCGGGGCTATCTGGAACCTATTTGTATCTTCGAAAAAATTCGCTGGTTAGTGACGCGATTTCACATGCGACGCTTCCGGGGTTGGGTATTGCGTTCATCATCATGGCCATGTTTGGCGGTAGTGGTCGGTTCTTACCCGGATTATTGATCGGATCAGCGATAAGCGCCGGACTTGGCCTGTGGTGCGTGTCCCTATTGGTGCGCAAAACAAGACTATCCCAAGACGCTGCAATCGGGGCCGTGTTGTCGACTTTCTTTTCGTTTGGCGTGGTGATCCTGACGTTGATCCAATCAATGCCCTTTGGAAACCAAGCGGGATTGCAGAGCTTTTTGCTCGGATCAACGGCGGGTATGCTTTGGAACGATGCCCTTGTGATTGCGATGCTTGCCTTAGCGGTGACGGCAATCGTGATCCTTTTTCGACGTCCCATGCGCATAGTCGCCTTTGATGAAACCTATGCCCAAGCTTTGGGATATCGGGTCGGTCGCGTGGATGCCGTTATTCTGGGCGTAACCTTGACGGTCACGGTCATCGGGATGAGCGTCGTTGGCCTTATCCTCATCGTGGCCTTGCTGATAATCCCCGCTGTAGCAGCGCGGTTTTGGTCAGAGAAAAGCGATGTCATCTTGAAATTGTCTGGTCTGTTTGGTGGGATATCGGGCTATTTCGGCGCAACGCTATCTGGGTTTGCCCCAAATTTGCCTGCTGGTCCTATCATCGTCCTCGTGGCTTTTGCTATTTTTGTGGTCTCCTTTCTTTTGGCCCCAGAACGCGGTGTCTTGGCGGCAAGCTTGCGGTTTTGGTCCTTTCAGTCGCGTGTTCACCTGACCCAAGGATTGCTTGCTTTGGCGCAGGATCGGCCGATTTATGAACCACGAACGCGCAGGTTGTTGATACGACGCGGCTACATCCGTGGGGATGATGTTCCAACTGAATTGGGACGGCAAAAAGCCATGGAAACCAAGCGAAATGAAGCGCGCTGGGCCTATTGGAAGCAAAGCGTGGAGGGGGGCGTTCTATCGCCTGATACCTCAATGGTGCATAGCCTGAT
>CBFHNR010000011.1:0-90198 GCA_965657215.1 uncultured Paracoccaceae bacterium | reverse complement strand
CTATGGATCAAACCACTCGCATTGAAATTCGATGTGAGACGTTTTTTTCTCGGTGTGCGTAAGGCGAATCCGGTCTAGAACGATTTCCATATTGGGCTGATCAAATTGGATACGGTACAGCTCGTTACCCTGGTTTATAGTTTTTTCTATTAGTACCGAATTGTCCTGTAACGAAATATCGCAAGTTTGTGGCGAGCAATTCAACTCATACTTCCACTCATCCTCAGTTTTGAACTTCAGATCACTTGTTCGAAAAAGAATTGCCTGAGTAAAAGCATGAGGATCCCCTCCATTGAGTGATCGAAATCCATTTGTACAAAGCACCAAATTTTCTTGTGCATTAGCGAAGCTAGTTTGCGTAACGGAACACGCCACCACTAGTATTAAAAATCGTAGAAAAACAACCATGTTCTTGCCCCGACATGACATTAAATAGGAAGGTGAAAGTAAGAAGATATTAGCACAATGTAAAGTGAAGGCATCATTATATTAAGCTCTGCCAATGGCATAACCCCTGTCAAATCCAGAACTTACAGTGTAATTCTGACCGACTGCCTAATTTTATCAGTCCACCAAGCCCAACCTTTCAACCAAACATTACAATTCGATGCGACAATAAATCATATTAATGATAATTTTCTTCCTAGCCTGTTTAGGCATGTGTTATTGTCTGACCATGTATAGCCGCATGGATATTGTTTGTATGGTCATAATAGCTGTTGGATTGATGGCTAAGCTCTATGTGATGATTGCTCCCAGTTTTACAGGGTGAATTTATAAACAGACTGACTGGGTAATAGTTCTTCGTTAAAAATACTCGTATTGACCCAACGTGTTGGAGCGTGGTTGTATAAATCGTGGCCGCACTGGCATTAACTAAAAGTGCGATACAACATATATGAGGGTGAAACATACAAACATGGTAGAAATTAATCAGGTTCCTCTCCAACTGATTAGTGAAATAGCAAATCGTGAGCTTTCCTTTGTTCGCTTCTTAGCAATGAAGCTCGACTATAAAATTCAAAACGGACATGTCTCAATAGAAAACGGATTGATGTTGACCAAAACTCTTTCCGCCAGAGCTATAGAAACTAAAGAACTTATTGAATTACGCGAGGAAAATCAGAAACTTGCACAAGACAGACAATCTCATGCGTTGGCTGTAGAATTTCTTAAATCTGAACGCAAGGCACTAAAGGAAAAGGTGGATAGATTAGAATATTTTCTGAAGCAATCAGATGATCGGACGAATAGGTTTGAAGCCTCACTACTTAAAATGGCCGAGTCCGTCAGTCATCTTGCCAATAATCGCGATGCGCTAATGGGACAAATGCTAGAGCAATCCAGCTGGGATATAAAGAAAGTTGGCCAGAAAGAAGTCTTGATATTATCCAATCCCATTAGTGAATGAATACAAAACCAACAAACTATTTTTAGTTGCCAGTCTGTCCCAGAAAAGTAAGCATGTGAACATTCTGGCACTAAAATAAGCGTTTTAGACAAATTAGGTCATCAATTTGCAAGTATGTAGTCTAGAGAGTTTCGAACCATCATCCATCTGCTCGGCACATTGTTGTTCTTGTCAAAATAGTAGTTAAGTAAAGCTCCATCACATATGTAAATCTGACGCCCATCTTCTGGATAAAGCTCAAGCCAATTATTAGCCTGTGGGATTACATATGTTTGTGATAACAGAGCCTGATCATAGTAGAGTTGCAACCTATTTTGACACTCAGATTTGTCACTGTACAGTTCTTGCCATTGTAGAGCTGGATAATCGGACATTTCACCTCTGACGATCTCACTTAATGAAGGAATCGGCTCAGGTGCAGTAACGGGTTGGGCCTCAAGAGTAGTTTCTAAATTAGGATCTTCAGATCCCGAAATCCTCTGGAATATATTCTGAGCCTGGGCTGCTTGTGCCAACATTAGGCAACTAAAACAAAGTATTATTGTATTTTTCATCATGGTGCTTTTGTACGTCTTTCTTGAACGCTAAACATGTGATCTCAAACCGTTTGTATAGCTCCAAACTTAATTATCAATGCTTTAATCCCCCTCAAGAAAATTTCTGATAAGAAGAGCTACGAACCACCTCTCATTATTCCTAAGGGCGTCTGCGGTCGATATCCTTGGAACACATAACGTGTGATGTCTTCATCAGTGAGATTAATCAGCACCTTCGATAATCATAAGGTCTGTGTCTGAACACATTTCACGTACTGCTTTCGCCGCTTGATATTCGTCACTGAAGTAGAACGTTTCGGCAGCTTTCTTACTCTCAAACTCAATCATCATAACTGTGCCAGTAAGGTCTCCTTCGTGCCTATCAGCCAAAGGGCCTCTAGCTAAAACTGTTCCACCATATTTCTTTATCGCAGGAGCAGCTATTCCCGAAAACTCTTGAAACTTTTCAGCGTCTGTGACCCTGATATTCGCTACTAAATATCCCTTTTTCATTTTTCGTGTCTCCTTGATTGAAATAGATAATAGCATAAACGTATTAATTGCGGCATCTTATTTTTTGATCCCTGATAGTGTCCGTAGTGAGGTTAACCATCTGATTCAGAGTGTTGGATAGTACGGACAAGCAAGCCAAAATATCACACGAGTGAAATGATTGAGAGAATTAACACAAAGAGGACTTTAGATGTTTAGATTTACACGGAGAGCATTTCCAGAAATGTAGTATATTTACACAATACTGCTCTGTATCCTTGCGGCCATTTTCATCGTTATCACTTTATTTATATCGAGAGTTTTGACTGATCTATATTTTGGTCTAGTTTGTTGTTGCGCAGACTACCCTTCTGGTAGCGATCATTGAGCCTTAGGGTTATTACTAGCAATGAGCGATAATCGACCATGCCCATCTCGATCAAGCCATCTACCCATATTACAAAGACCTAGCACTGGCGGTCGTTCAAGCTTAGCGTTGGGCATATGACGATTTAGTTTTTATCACTTGTTAGGAGAACAGAAATGAAAACGACGATAAAGTTATTAACTTATGCAGCAATACTTGCTGTTTTATACGGTGTTTACCATTTTGGCGTTAAGGCGTTTGCAGGATGAAATATCTGGACGAAGTCTGCGAGGTCCTAAGCGATGAAGTTGAAAGCCGATATCTTATTAGCCGTGACAGGTGGCAAGAATTGACTGATGAAGTAGCCGCAACAAGCGACCCAAGTGTGGAGCTTCTTCAGCAGGCAGAGCAGTCGTATAAAGAGTACGTAAGAGCATCTAAGGAATATCTTGCTATTGCTTTCAAGAAGAAGTTCTTAGAGCGTTAAGATTTGGCTGGACTGATACACAATGACAAAGCTTTCAACGATACCTAATCACCAGCTAAGCATCACCTGTGGTCTATGTAAACATCACACTATGCTCGAGGTAGCTAATCTGATTGCTGTGGTTGGTGGCGACAAGACCGCTCATGATGTTCGTCAAAGAGCCAGATGTCATAAATGCGGTGTAAAAGGTAACAACACCTATAGGATTATATTCTCCGGTAAATCAGATATGGCTATGGATGGTACTGCAACTGAACCTAGTGTCTTGTGAGAGCCACTAAAGTGGCGCCAGTAGAGATGTCTCGCCTTGTCGACTAAATGATCGTGTACTCATTTTTATCGCAATACTGCTCGAATAAGCGAGGATCATCGACTAGGTATTCGTGAGTTTGATCTTTGTAATGGGCATCCTTGAAGCTCACTTTTTTTAGTGAACATCCGATATCCACAAGATTAGAAATTATGCGCGCTCTTTGTGGTTTACTAACTGCGCTATTGGTGAACCCTAGCTTTTTCATTTCTTTTGGCGTTGTTCGAACAAACCCTTTGTCCTTTAAACGTTTGATCTCCGGTGGTTGCTCTGCGTAAGCAAAATTGAAAAAATCAGTGATAGACACATCCGCCCCTAAAGCCTCATTAGCAAAAATATAGGCAACTTTAGGTTTGCCGTGAATTGGCCTCACTCTTGCAACAGCTTGAAGCGTCTCTGCCCTACAAATGTGATCATAGGTAGCTGCTAACCGTTCATCCACAAATATGTGGTTATAAAGCGACTTAGCCTTACCATCACTCATTCTAATTGGCAGCGGGAAGTTACGTCTTTCTTGAGGCAAGGACTCGCCAAAGAGTGCCTCACCCTTTGCCACAACATGTTGATATCCAATGTCTTGTCTACCAATCACAAAGAAGAGGTTAACATCATCAAAAATGTTAGTCCCACGTATGTCACCAAAGTGGCTGGCAACGATATCATCATGCTGCAATCTACTCGCTAGATACGTATCAAAATCTTTTTGTAGAGCGGCATTCTTGTAAGTCAGCAATCCAACTTTTTCTGGCTGATGTAACGTAATCAAGCGATTGAGTTGCAGTACAAGACTACTGAGGTTCTCTGACTTCTTTAGGAACTCTTTTGAAAAAGAAGCGTTTTGACATTGAAAAATCTGAACGTGAGGATTGGGCCTTACATTGATATTTGCCACTTTTACCTTTGGTAGCACCTTTTGTAACACGGCCTCTTGGGCGGTCGCATCTAAGATCAAAGTTGGAATATTCTTAAAGCGTGCTTTTATGTCCCTAACCCTTGATCCATTGAGCGATAATGTATCATCGTCCTTTCTAAGCCAAAGACCTCTCATATCCTTATGGTTTGCCTGTAGATACTCACAGAACAACTCTAGTGCTAACTTTTCGTTTTTAGTGGACGCTTTGTAAGACGCGATATAACCGGCTGTAGACCGTGTATTAACAATTTGAGACATCTCATGAGCATGTGCAATTTGCGCTCTCCTGGGCTCTAATATGGCCCACAGAAGCTGAGGCAAACTTGTGTTATCAAATCCCTTCACGTCATATGCCGCAACCAACTCAGACATAATCTGATTGAGTACTGGGTGCTTTGTTTTTTCTGTGATCGTAAAATCATCAAACTTTATGAAGTCCTCATCGATTACAAGAACGTCAGGAGTCCAATTACCTGAACGCATTTCTACACTGCCATTTTGGACACTGAACCCATTCTCATATTTGCTTGGCTCAATGAACAGGTTCGCGTTGGTTTGTATGCGAACATTGGATGTGCGGTTAAATTGCTCAGTGTACCTACACCCTTCGGAATACATACAATTTTCACATTCAAATGAGGGGATTGAGAGATTTACCCGAGCGTATCTTTCACGAATATCCTCAACTTCACAAACAGGCACACCGTTATGGTCCGTATTCAATTTACCGTAAATTTGGTTTGGAAATGTAAAATGGTTAAGGCTACCGTTTTTTGAGGCTATCTCACAAAATCGTTCTGCCGCTTCTCGACCAAGTTTATGGGTTGGCGTTAGATACAATATCTTCTTGGTTCTTGCCTGCTTAACCATTTCTCCAAGTGCAATTTCAGTTTTACCTGCCCCTGCACTGCTACGAATGCAAATTGATTTCCCCTCTTCAAAGACTTCTCTTACCCTCAAACGCAATTGGGTCTGTGCTTCATCTACTGACAGTAAATCATCAAACTTATGGGCGGAAGGCTGTGCCATGATCACTTTATTTATCGACTTGTGGAAGTCTCTCATAGGAAGGCTACGACCGTGACTTTTAACAAGTTCTTCTACCTTAGATATGTTACCAAAATTAGCATTGTTTGATTGGCTCTCTATCTGCGCAACAATCGCCTTGTAATCTTTTTTCCAATGGGACGTTGCAATCCTAATTACTTCACACTTCTCAAATTTAGAGAGCAGCATATAGTGTGCTATTAGTCGATCATTATAGCCTGCATCTTTGGGCATAGTATTAAACAGATCAACGATATAACTACTATCGACTGTGTTCTGAGGAACTGAATTGCTTAGGGAGCGTTTAAAGTTCACGTCAGCTTCTTTCAGTACAGAGAAGCAATTAGGAGATGGATTATAATAAGCATCTGGGTCATAGCTCGTAAACATTGTGCATGTTGCTGCTTTCACAGACTGATCTGGACTGAACTTGACATACTGAAGCAACCACTCGTGACACTGATCGTAAGCATACTTATAGAGCACTCTACCACGCTCATTGCATGTGACTTTCAGATCAGTTTGGATAGCAAACTTTAATCCACCGTTTATCGATTGAAACGCAAACGCAGTCTCTGGCAGAGCAATAATCAGAGACTTAAGACTCTTAAAGTCGAGCTCCCTATTGTCTTTTTGATCAACATCGAAATGAACCAAACCATTTGTGGTGATTGGATCTTGTTCATGATCAATGCAAGGTATTATTACTCTCAAATTTTTCTTCAGGTTCCTCTTTGAAGCTTCATTTACTTCATTATGATATTCCTGAATTGGGCCACTGTATGTACCCTGTTTAATATGTCGTATCTCATCACTCAGATTGGTGAGTGTTTCATTATGACGATAGACGTTGTCATACACTTTAACTCGCATAACGATTGTATCCTTCTACTTAAGAAAGAAGCGCAATCCTAGTTAGATTCATGGAAAGATAATCCGCCAAAAATGTGAATATCTCCATGTAATATATTAGGACTACCCCATGATTTTGGCGGAAATCCTATAGGTATTGGGCTTGGTCTTAACTCTATTATTTTTGGTATGTTCAAAACATTGATGAGCTAAATCAGATATCTGACTTATTGTTCATCCACTCAAAGATATCAGCTTCACGCCATGCAACAGCACGTCGACTAATCTTTACTTGTCTTGGAAAACTGCCATCCGCCACCATGGCATATATTGAGGACCGTGATAGTCCTGTTAAGCGTTCAACTTGTGGTCTTCTTAGGAACTTCATAGTGCTTTGTCTCCATATTTTGGGTTCATGGAGGATCTGTAATAACTTAAATCACGAATTGCATGGGAACGATGGATTCACTCCTTTCCGATGGAAAATCAGCTTACTTGTTTTTGCGTTACTGATATTGTTTTCGATGTTTATGAACACTGGCGAGTGTTGATTCAGTGAAGCTACTACGGAAAAATTCAATTTTATGTTTCAGCCAAATCTTTCTAGCAGCCTCCTCAACAGCACTGCAGCCACACAACTTATCCTCCACCCCATCTCCTCGTGTGGCGTAGATCCCATAGAGCGTGGCAAACCATATGGAGGTCAAACGCAAGTAATTATGTTCTACGTCAAATGCTTTACTGTTAGAGCCTTTTAAAGCTTCAGTAGGAAAAGGCTGTATTAAGTGCTCGACAACAAACTGATGTAATCCATGAGATAGTTCCTCATTCAGTGCGATCTTAAGACCAACCCCAACAAGCAGTGTGTTATAAGAGACTAGGCAGTACTTACTTTTGGTGAGTAGAAGGTCTTCACGCAAGTTCAGCCGCAGTTTGACAAAACGATAGATGTCGTCAGTCAGGTCAGGATTTTTTTTAATCCACTCTTTAGGATCAAGTCTAACACGTGGATTCTTGCTCTGTCGCTCATCATCAGTTGAGATCTCATCATCAGCTGAGACCTCATCGAGGTAGTATTCATTTGCCATAGCTGACTGAAAGAGCTTGTTATACCCATCAAGCATAAACATCGCCACCCGATCTATAATTTGGTCTTTAGTTAAAGCAGCCCCGTGGGTTGGCTCATGCTCTTCAAACATAGCATCGATGTCCGCTTTGGCATCCACAAGTGATTTATCTGGAAAAAGCTCTTCACCAAGATAATAACTTTCCATAGATAGCTCTCCAAACAGTCCAAGATGACAACAATACAGTTTCATCAAACTCTGAGAGTTTCAAACAAAAATTAGGCACACAGATTTGGCCCAGAACAATCAGAAACCTGCCATATAACAAACGGCAAGAGGCTAGTAATGCACATGAACATCGTGCTGATTTGTTTGTCTGTTAGCAAAGGACAGAGTCATATAAGAATAAGGATTAAGATTTGTGGGGGTTACTGTGGGGGTCGCAAGCGCACACTGCAGAAATTTATGTTGTTTTTCATATACTTAAGAGAGCCACATGGCGGAGGAGGTGGGATTCGAACCCACGGTAGACTTTCACCTACGTCGGTTTTCAAGACCGGTGCATTCAACCACTCTGCCACTCCTCCGACGGGCACCGTTTAACTTGAGAAATTTGATTCTAAAAGGGGTAAAGATCGGAAATTTTACGCTTGTTTCAATTAGATGTTCTTTGCTTAGCGTCAAAAGCACGATAAAGTCTTTGCAGATGTGGTATAAATCCGCAAAGGATGCCAATCAAAGCAGATGATTTAAGCAGGGGGCAGCTTATGAAAAATCTTTCTATTTATTCAATTAAAACACTCCATATTTCTATTGGCCTATTGGGCCTCACATTCCTGAGCGCATGTGAAGACGGCGTAGGATTTAGCCTTGGCGGCGCGACAAGCTCTGAGCCCGCCGCAAATAGTGTCGAGTTGATCGAGCGTGATGTCGAGGCACCTGATGTCTTTCAAGTTACCGAAGCTGGCCTTTGGGATGGGCGTCCCTCTTTGGGGGGTGTTTGGGTGGCGCATCCCGATGTCCAAGACCCGGAACGCGTGATTATCCGCAACAGCAAGAACAACAAATTTGTGATCGGCGCCCTCTTCCGTCGTGAACGCGAAAGTGCGGGACCGCGGCTGCAGGTGTCCTCTGATGCGGCGGCGGCACTTGGCATGCTTGCGGGCGCGCCGAGCAACCTAAATGTCACGGCTTTGCGGCGTCAAGCGGTCAGTGAGCCCGTTGAAGTCAGCTTGGAAGCCCCTTCCGAGGTCGAAACATCGACCCTCGCTCCGACGACAGACACAGCCGTAGCGGTTGCCGCCCCTGCTCCGGCTCAGCCGGCACCAAAGCCAGCCTCAAATTTGAGCAAGCCATTCATCCAAATCGGTATCTTTAGTGTTGAGCAAAATGCCAAAAATACAGCGACGTCTATGCGCGGGATGGGCATTGTTCCAATTGTTAAAAAGCACACCACAAATGGCAAAACATTCTGGCGCGTCATTGTTGGACCCGCGGCAAGCACAGCCGAGCGGAGCGAATTGTTCAAAAAAGTGAAATCAGCTGGGTTCGGGGATGCATATGCTGTTACGAATTAAGACCCTCATATTAGTCATATCCCTAGCTGCATGGTCCGGCCAAGCCGTCGCCTTTGAAACCAAAGCACGCGCCGCCTATGTCTTGGATCAAGGCACGGGAACAATATTATTGGCAAAGAACGCCGACGATGCCTTGCCCCCTGCTTCGATGTCAAAACTTATGACGCTTTATATGGCGCTTGAGTTTATCAAAGCGGGGAACCTGCGCCTTGATGAAAAACTTCCTGTGTCTCGGCATGCGCAAAACTATGGCGGCTCTACGATGTTCTTGGATACCACCGATCGGGTGAGTGTTGAAGATTTGCTCAATGGGATCATCGTGTTGTCGGGTAATGACGCAAGTGCTGTTTTGGCCGAAGCTTTATCCCCCGATGGAACAGAGGCTGGATTTGCCAAAATGATGACCATCCGCGCACAACAGCTTGGGATGACGAATTCGATTTTCAAAAACTCCAACGGCTGGCCGACGCAGGGCCATGTTATGAGCATGCGTGATTTGGGGCTACTTGCGAACCTTTTGATCACGGATTTTCCAGAATATTATGGATTGTTTGCCCAGAAAGAGTTCAAATTTGATGGCCGCGCCCCTGCGAATACACTCAATCGCAACCCCTTGCTGGGGTTGGGGATTGGCGCAGATGGGTTGAAAACAGGCCACACACAAGAAGCAGGGTTTGGTCTTGTCGGGTCCGCAAAACAAGGGGATCGCCGAATTATCTTTGCTATTTCTGGATTGGATAGCTCACAAGCCCGTGCAGAAGAAGCCGAAGCCATTGTGAATTGGGCCTTTCGTCAATTTGCAACCAAGTCCTTTGGCACAAAAGGCCAAACGATTGTCTCCGCGCCTATTTGGGATGGGGATGCGGCAACAGTGGATCTCGGCCTTGCTGAGGATTTGAACGTCACTGTTCCGATACTGACGAATCAAGATGTGACCTTTGAGGCCAAGTATCAAACCCCTTTGCTCAGCCCAATCATAGAGGGTAATCAATATGGCACGTTGACAGTCAAACCCACTGGATTGCCTCAGTTTGATGTTCCATTGGTTGCCAAATCCAACGTTGGCAACGGTGGTTTTACATCAAAGCTGACTGTCGCGGCGAAAACCCTTTTGTCCAAAATTGAACAACGGTCAGCAGGTGCGAATTGACCTCTAACGGCCTCTTCATCACATTCGAGGGGATCGATGGCTCTGGGAAATCTACTCAGACCAAGCTGCTCAAGTCTTCTCTAGAAGCGCGTGGATATGACGTTGTCATGACGCGCGAGCCAGGGGGATCCGTTGGGGCCGAAGAAATTCGCGCCCTTGTGTTGCAAGGAGATACGGATCGGTGGTCTGCGGAAACGGAAATCCTTTTGTTTACGGCTGCGCGGCGCGATCATATGGAACGCACTGTTTTACCCGCGCTTGAGGCGGGAAAAATTGTGATCTGTGATCGCTTTGCAGATTCAACCCGCATGTATCAAGGACTTAGCCGTGGTGATTTGCGCGCGCTTGTGGATCAACTGCACGATCTTATGATCCCCAAAGACCCAGATATCACAATCCTCATTGATATGGACCCCAAGGTTGGCCTCTCGCGCGCCAAGGCACGGGACACAGTTGAAGAACGGTTCGAGGACTTTGGCCTATCGTTTCAGGAACAGATGCGACTTGGGTTTCTTGAGCTTGCCCAAGCGGAGCCAAATCGGATTAAGGTCATCGATGGACAAGGCACGCCTGAAACCGTCTCTGCGGCCATCCTTGCACAAATTGAGGCCGCTTTGACATGAGCGATCTGGACGATATTCCGCACTCAGATCAACTAGACGGCGCGCCCCACCCCCGCGATACAAAAACTCTATTTGGGCATGACGCGGCGATTGCTGAATTCTTAGACAGTTTTCATTCTGATCGGATGCATCATGGTTGGATGATCACTGGACCCAAGGGAATTGGCAAAGCCTCCTTTGCATGGAAGATTGCAAAGTTCTTGCTCACCCAATCGCCACAGAGCGAGGTCGGTCTATTTGGCGACGCGCCCGCCCCCGCGACATCCTTGGATGTTGATCCAGAGCATCCCATCATTCGACGGATCAACGCAGGGTCCGAAGGCAGCTTATTCGTTTTGAAACGCGCGTGGGATCCCAAGAAGAAGGCCATGCAACAGGTGATCACCGTTGATGAGGCCCGCAAGCTCAAGAATTTCTTTGCCCTTAGCACAACAGATGGTGGGCATCGCGTTGTGATCGTTGATGCAGCGGATGAAATGAACCCGAATGCGGCAAATGCCTTGCTCAAAATCTTGGAAGAGCCCCCCAGTAAATCAACGCTTTTGTTGATTAGCCATCAACCGTCAAAATTGCTTCCGACGATCCGCTCACGGTGTCGGGAAATCCGCCTCAAACCTTTGGCCTCAGGGGATATTGATGCCGCCTTGGATCAAGCCGATATTACGATCGAGGATGATCTACGTAACTATTTGCCCGCCCTTGCAAATGGCTCTGTCGGCGAAGCGGTGCGTATGGCGCATTCTGATGGTGTCGTTCTCTATCATAACTTGCTTGCGACACTGAGTGATCTTCCAAATTTGAATAAATCCAAGGCCATGGCGATTGCAGATAGCATGACAGGCAAAGCCAATGCAGATCGCTTTGAATTGATGATTGGCTTGATCGAAGTGGCGCTTGGCCGTCTTGCGCGGTTTGGCGCAACGCAAACCGCGCCTACGCATTTAGCCCACCCTGACGAAGCCTCGCTCTTGGCGCGCCTCGCGCCACATCACTCCGCTGGTATGGCCTGGGCGAATTTGGCCCAAGATATTTCGACGCGATTGCGTCATGGACGTGCTGTGAACCTTGACCCTTCGTCATTGATCCTAGATACCATGTTCAAGATAGAGGATTGCGCCAAGACCATCTAAGGCCTCCTCTGTGAGCACAACAAAGGGACGTCTATGTCGCACGCCGTAATTACCGATAGCCATTGCCACCTTGATTTCCCTGATTTTGAAGGGGAACATGCGGAGTTGATCCAACGCGCCTTAGATGCTGGCGTGCATCGGATGGTCACGATTTGCACCCGTCTCCGCAATGAACCCCTCGTGCGCGCAATCGCCGAGGCTCATGCGCCCGTGTTTTATGCCGCAGGCACCCACCCAATGAGCGCGGCTGAGGAACCCTTGGCCACGGTTGACGAACTGGTTGCCCTTGCTGCGCATCCGAAATTCGTGGGCATTGGGGAGACGGGGCTTGATTATCATTATACCTCTGAGAGCGCTGATATCCAAAAACAAAGCCTCAGGATTCACATTGAGGCGGCCCAGAAAACGGGTTTGCCGTTGATCATACACTCGCGCGCCGCAGATGAGGACATGGCGGATATATTGGCGGATGAGCATAAAAATGCGCCCTATAAATGTGTGATGCATTGCTTTTCCTCAAGTGCAGAGCTGGGCAAAGCCGCGCTTGATCTAGGGTTTTATTTATCCATGTCTGGCATTGCGGCCTTTCCCAAAAGCCAAGAGCTTCGCGATATATTTGCCAGCGCGCCTGTGGATCGCATTTTGTTGGAAACCGATAGCCCTTATTTGGCGCCCCCCCCTTTTCGCGGGAACCGTAATGAACCGAGCTACACGGCACATACGGCCAAAGTGGGTGCTGAGGTCTTTGGCCTAAGCCTTGAAGAATTCGCCTCGCAAACCGAAGCGAATTTTGAACGCCTATTCGACAAGGCTGCTCTCAAGGTCGGCGCATAGAAATGGCTGAGCTGCGCTTTACCATATTGGGATGCGGATCCTCTGGTGGGGTTCCTCGGCTTGGGGGGCACTGGGGCGCTTGTGATCCAAATAACCCCAAGAACCGCCGCACGCGCTGTTCTATGTTGGTTGAGCGAGAAACGGACGTAGGCATCACCCGTGTTTTGATCGATACATCCCCTGACATGCGCGAACAACTGTTGCGCAGCGATGTGGGTGAATTGGACGGGGTCGTCTATACCCATGCGCATGCAGATCACGTCCATGGCATCGATGATCTGCGCATGATTGTATTCAACATGCGCAATCGACTACCTGTTTGGGCCGATAAAGAGACCTGCGATAATTTAATTGCGCGATTTGGCTATGCCTTTGTTCAACCCGAAGGATCAAATTACCCGCCGATCTTGAATATGAACTTGATTTCAAGCGCCCCCTTCGTGGTGTCCGGTTCTGGTGGGGATATCCCCTTTCACCCCTTTGAGGTCGAGCACGGTAATATCAACGCCTTGGGGTTCCGAATGGGGCCGCTCTCTTATCTACCTGATGTGTCGGCCATGAATGATGCCGCGTGGGCGGCTGTTCAAGGGTCCGAGTGTTGGGTTCTTGATGCCTTGCGATATACGCCGCACCCCACCCATTCGCATTTCGAACAAAGCCTCGAGTGGATCGCCCATGCGCAAACGCCAAAGGCCGTTCTCACGAATATGCACATTGATCTAGACTATGACACGGTTGAGACAGAAACGCCCGAACACATCTCCGCAGCCTTTGATGGGATGTGCCTGTCGTTTTCGGATTGAGCCGCAGGCATGCAAGCCCTCCTAGATGTCATCATCCCCGTCTTTCTCGTCATTGGGTTCGGCTATGTTTCCGTTTGGCGCGGTTTGTTTTCGACGGATGCCGTTGATGGGCTGATGAAATACGCACAGAACTTTGCCATTCCGTGCCTATTGTTCAGCGCGATTTCTACAATGGACCTCGGCGCGACCTTCCAAGCGCCGCTTTTGATTAGCTTTTATTCAGGTGCTTTTGCTGCCTTTGTTATTGGCTTTATCGGGGCTCATTATGTCTTTGGTCGCTCTGTTGAGGATGCTGTCGCTATTGGGTTTTGTTGTTTATTCTCAAATTCCGTCATGCTGGGCCTGTCGGTAACAGAACGGGCCTATGGAGTTGACGCCTTGGCCGCAAATTTTGCCATTGTCGCGATCCATTCCCCGTTTTGTTATGGCATTGGCATCACAGCAATGGAGATTGCACGCAATCGACAAAGTGGTGGCGTTGTCATGGTCAAAAATGTCACACGCGCCATGTTTAGCAATGCCTTGGTTTTGGGAATTGCGGCTGGATTTATTGTGAACCTTGCTGGACTTTCTCTGCCGTCGATGGTCACCCCTGCTCTGGACATGGTGGTGCGGACCGCTCTGCCCGTTGCGCTCTTTGGGATGGGGGGTGTCTTGTATCAATATCGTCCAGAAGGCGACATGGGACCCATTCTCATGGTTGCTCTTGTCTCACTTGTGATCCATCCCTCAATTACATGGGGTGTTGGCAGTGCGTCATCGCTTAGCACTGCGGAAATGCGATCAGCCGTCTTGACCAGTGCAATGGCACCTGGGATCAATACCTATATTTTTGCCAATATGTATGGACGCGCAAAACGTGTGGCCGCTTCTGCTGTTTTGATTAGCTCAGCACTTTCTATTTTAACCGCCGCGTGGTGGTTGAATATGCTTCCCTAACCTGTTGAGAGGACATTCTCATGTCAGCAACGCCACAAGACATTGATACCTTTTTGCAAGCGAACTCAGAGTGGACCCGCATCACGGATGGAACGATTGCGAAAATTACGCGTCGATATAAGTTCCGCAATTTCAAATCCGCACTCGCATTTGCAAATCTGGTCGGCGACATCGCAGAAGAGGCCAATCATCACCCTGATATCTTAGTCTCGTGGGGACGCGCGGAAATCACGTGGTGGACACATGACACTCAAGGTCTTTGCCAGCTTGATCTAGATTTGGCCGCATCCTGCGACAGGACTTTTGACGCGCTCTAAACCAAAAAAGCGCCGCACTGCCAAAGCAAATACGACGCAAGTACCTGTAGCCAACAGGCAGGGAATTTTTGATCCAGTGTTCTAAGCACTGTTAAAAGAGAATGCCCACCAGCCCAAATTTTTGGCAGCCATTCCCTTAGTCATTGACGGGACTTAGTCGTAGACAGGCGCCCCTGTCGTCGCCAGTTCCGGCCAATCCTTGATCACATTGCTCCCTTGAAGAGGCTGCTGATATCCCTTGTGACAGGTCTTACAAGCCGCTTTGGGGGCGTCTGCATGGACTGGACCTAGCCGATTGTCGGGATAGACATCTTCGAGAGGAACGAGGTAATCGTTGTTGATTTCCTGAACCATGGCAATGCCTTGCGAGGCCGTAGACCACTGTGGTGTCACCTGTTCACTGTCATAAAATGCGCGCGTATTGTGACAGAGGACACAGTTTTTACCCAATGAATTCGCAAAGTAATTCATAAGGGAATAGGTCCGTTCCGCATGTTGAATAAGCGGATCCCCAGGTTCATTTGCCACGCGCGATTCAAGGTCATGGACCCCAATCACTTCGTAGTCCAACAAATAGGCCTCAAGCGCATTTGACGGAAGGGACGTGTACTGGCTGAGAGGTGTTGCGCGGTTTTGTACCGCAGGCCAGCCAGAGGTCGCCTCATTCACAGGATCGATTTTGAACCAAATGTCAGAGGGGACATTTTGTCCACGGTGACAGGTCATGCAGGTCACGCCAACTTCTTTGTTGGCATTCACATGACCATCCCACCCCTCATTTATGTTCTGGGTCATTTCAATCATCTTGCGCGCTACGACCTTGGTATAAAGCGTATCTTCACCATAGGTTTCGATATCTCCATCCCCGTGACAATAGGCACAGCCCTCATCAGGCGCGACCCATTCCGTCATAGCCGCCATCACACGATTGAAATTATCCTCGGTCACATCACCTAAGACCTGAACATTTTGGTAAATGTCTTTGGCCAAAGCTTCGCTTCCGTCTGGGATATAGGGCTCGTTTTCATAGAGGAGCGCAATATCAGGATCGGGTGTATTGAGATCCGAATTAAATTCCGTCACCGACATCCCAATCCCACGCGGACCAGTTTGCAAACTACTGGTGGCGGCGGGTTGGCCCCAAGTTACGATCATGATCGCACCAAAGACGGCCCCCCCCAGTACGCCAACCAAAATCGCAGGACCAAAGACGTTTGTGGGATTTTCTTTGTTCCACGCATTAAACCACTTAGGTAACATCTTACTTCTCCTGTCCTACAAAGGTTTCATAAGACCCGTAGCTGTCGTAGCCATATGACCCGTCATACATCGGTGCAAAATTGTGCTCTTGCGCCCAGATAAACCAGTTGTCGACAACCGTTCCTGTGAGCAAAATGCCAATTCCGCCTGTAATCGGACATAAGACTGCAAACCACCAAGCCCAGCGGTGAATACCCTCCATCGTGGCATTGAACCCCATGGTCCAGCGCCAGAAGAGAGCCGCCCGTTCAGAGGCCGTTCCGCGATCATAGATTTGCTCTAGTTCACGGTCACCGCCAAAGCGGGCCACCGCAAGAATTGTCGCACCATGCATGGCGAACAACAAAACAGAGCCATAGAGGAAGACAATCGATAATGCGTGGAACGGGTTGTAGTACAAGTTGCCATAGCGGATGGAAAACGCCGTTGTCCAATCGAGGTGCGGGAAAATCCCATAAGGCACCGCTTCGGACCAGCTTCCCATTAGGATGGGACGAAAGAGACCGAGCACAAGGAACAACCAGATCGCCGCACCAAAGGCCCAAGCCACATGTTTGCCCATTTTGTGCTGCTGCGCCAACAGATAGCTACGTAGCCACCATGTGCACACAGACACCAAGAGGAATAGTGAGCTGATGATATACCATCCCCCCTCATCAAGAGGCGGCATACGCAATCCCCATTCAGGACCCGGAGGCTCCAGAGCTAACCAAAACAGCTGACGCAGGAATTCAGGAATGGACCAACCAACCTGAGCCAACATGTTGAGACCAACAATGTTGAACCACAACAAGCCAGTGGCAAGTGAAATCATCCCTGTCCAGCCCAGATAAACTGGACCAAGTTGTGCGTTGCCAACCCATCCAACCAAGCTCGAAAAGCCAGGTTTGCCAATCCGTTCCGCCGACATGTTATTGTCGTTATCAATGCCCATTTCGGCAGGACCACGGACTTGGACTTGTGTGAAAATATTCTGATACTCAATCATGATCACATCCCCATTTGACTTGGCCAAATCGGAAGCTCAAGCCACCAATTCCACCATTCAGGCCATCCCTTGGTCCAGACTGGCCCAGAGATGATGATACATACCGCTGAAAAGAAAACGGCGTTGATGGCCAACAGAAATCCTAATCTGTGAATTCCCAATGTCCCGATAGAGTAGCCAATGAAATCACGGAAAAACGTGTCTTCGTGATCTGGTCCCAGGGCGTCTTCGCCTTCCTCTGGATTGGCTGCACTCAAAATCAAGGCACCGTGAAGGGCCAGTGCAAGTGTCGTTGTAAAGAACAAAGTCACAGCTAACATATGTGCGGGGTTATAGTGGAAATGCAGATAGGCGTAGCCTGTATTGCTTACCCAATCTAAGTGGCTAAAGATCCCATAAGGAAATCCGTGGCCCCATGCGCCCATCAACAATGGTCTAAAAATAACCAATGTCATATATGCCAAAACCGCAAACCCAAAGGCAAAGGGAACATGATATCCCATACCTAGCTTGCGGCATATCTCGACTTCTCTAAGTCCCCAACTGATAAAGGCCAAAGTCGCGCAAATAGTGATAATTTGCCATAACCCACCCTCAAGCAAAGGTGCCAAGGATAGTCCGTAACTTAAATCAGGCGGTGCAATATTGATTAACCATGGGTTAAATGTGCCTTGTTGACTGGCACCCCAAAAAATTAGAATTGTTCCCAAGAGCGAGAAAAACGCCGTCGTTACGCCAAAAAAGCCGACGTAAAATGGCCCCACCCAAAAATCGAACAAATCGCCGCCAATTAATGTGCCCCCTCGGACACGGTATTTTCTTTCGAAGCTCAGCAATGCCATCGATTGTCTCCGTTGAATTCAGCCGATACTTTGATGTCGAAAGGCCGATGAGTTCTTGGCTCATGGGCGGATTGCAGAGCAAACCCGCCCATGAACAGTTTGGTGAATTTAGAAACTTGCGTTTCCAAATTTTCCTCAGTTAGCCGCTTGTGCCGCTAGTTCAAACCAGTTGAAATGGTCTGTGCTAAGCAAGACGAGGTGAATCATCGCTGCTAGCAAAAAGAGGAAGACGCCTTGTGCAACAAACACACGACGCGGATCGAAAACGAGCCAGACTTTGTAAAATTTTGCCATTGTTCAATCTCCCTCAGAACACAAACCAAGGACGCCAGATGAAGACAGCTATGTGAGCAACGATAGCAATAGTTACGAATAACCATAGCCCGCTCATATAGACTGAATGCAGCTCTTGCGCTTGTTCATCAGTAAGACCTGTGAAAGACAGATCGCTTTTTCCTGCCATGAAATTTTCCTCCGAAAATATATGGCGCCACAGGACCCCTGTGGCCGGGTTCCCTAGATTTCACTAAGGAGCTCTGTTCTACCTTTGGTAGAGCAGCCTGTGATCCTCGGATTAAACCGAGAAAATGACGGGTGTGATCCGATGCGCTTCGAGCCATGCGCGCGCAAGCGGACCATTGATAAGAAGGCTCTTTTTATGAAAGAGCTCTGTGATCCAGCCAACCATTCCAAAAGGAATAGCAAAGACAAAGATCAAGACGAAAAATAGAATGTATTCAACGGACTCCGTTGATTTGTTGCGTAGTCTATGATCCGAATGAGACACATCAGACATGGGATTATCCTCCGTTAAATGATGAACCACCTTGGGAATCCAAGGCAGTCACAGTTTTAAGCACAACGCAGTCCTGACCAGCCTGAAGCGTTTGTGCTTCTGCTGCGTCACGAAGACGTTTTGCTGCTGAAATTCTGGTTAAAATTGGGTGTGAGGCGACGATGCGGTCCAATTCTTGCTGCGCATCAGCGGCCCACGCGAGATCGCGTTTCAATGTTGTGGGTGTTGCCTCAACTGCGTCCATGTCGCTTGCCAGAGGCAGAATATGGAACAAGGCATCAAACAGACCATTGCATAATTCTTGTAAAACATAAGTCGCCCCTGCGTAGCCCATCATAGGCGTCCCAGTTGCTCGTCGAATAACCGCACCCGGGAAAGAGGCGGGAATAAACGAGGGCTGCGGACCATGGGCGGCTTTTAAATCAGCGAGATACATTTTCTCATTCACCGATCCAAAGACAACGAGAGGACGGTGCTGATGCAAAAGCTGACGAACGTTATGATTATCCGTCTTTGCGCCCGCAATGCGACCAATGGAAAAGGCGCAGGGAAATCCCAGATCCTCTTGGAGGTAATTGGTTATTCCGCGCGCATAGGTATCACTGGCAACAATTGCAAAATTCGCAGTGCCAAAGAAATCCTGCGTTACAGAGCGCCACAAATCCCAAACGGGTTTCAAAGTGGAATGCTTTTCTTGTTCAATAAAGGGCTCAGGATCTAATCCCAATAGCTCTCCCAAACTGCGCAAGAATTTCGTAGTGCTATCCACACCAATTGGCGCCTGAAGATAAGGCTTGCCTAGAACTTCGCATAATCCACGACCAAATTCGCGGTACATACAGATGTTCACATCTGCATTCACCAAATTGCGCATGTCAGCCACATGCGCACCCAAAGGCATCACCATATTCACTTCGGCTCCGATGCCTTCGACCAGACGGCGAATTTCCGCAAGATCGCTTGGCATATTGAACGTGCCATACATCGGGCCAAGGATATTGACCCGCGGTGTTGCACCCTCTTCGCGCTTTTTCTCAGGGGGCATCCGCCCCTTGGTCATCCCAAATTCCGTGAAAATCCATGTCATCGCGCGATCCGCGGATTGCCATTGATCCTCATCAATGGTGCGCGGTAAAAATCGCTGAAGATTGGTTCCTTGGGGCGTGACACCGCCCCCGATCATTTCGGCAATCGATCCCGTGACCACAACCGCAGGCAGCGCAGGATCAAGTGTATCCCATGCCCGTTTCATAGCCCCCTCGGTCCCATCGCGGCCAAGCTCTTCTTCGCCAAGTCCTGTGACCACAATCGGCAATTCATGCGGCGGCAAGGCGTCTGTGTAGTGCAAAACCGATGTCACGGGTAGGTTTTCACAGCCCACAGGCCCGTCGATCACAACTTGCAATCCTTTAACCGCGCAAAAGGCGTAGATTGCCCCCCAATATCCACCAGCCCGATCATGATCCAAAACAAACATCAGATCATCTCCTGCGCTTTGGCGACACGTGCGGCTTTTTCGATTTTCTTGAGGTTCTGAGCGCGGAAATCAGGGCGCAAATTCGGCGCGCCTTCCCAGACACCCGCGGTATCGCTATGACCGACACCTTCGAAAAAGGCATGCATTTCGGCCATGCGATCCCCACCTTTGATCGCAGTATTGATCACTTGTGCCAAGCTTCCTGCGCCTGCGGGTCCCATCAAGGGGCGTGCAGAGACCAGATTTGTGAAATAGAGCGCGGAGCGCCCTTTTTCTTTGACGGCTTGAACCAAAGGTGTGGTCCCAATCGCAAGATCAGGTTCAAATGCGTCCACGGCCGCCAAGTCATCTTCGAGAGAGGCGCGGAATTTGACAACACATCCTTTGGAGGTCAACCAATCGGCGTCGGCTTGCGACATCTCAGTCTTGGGACAGGCCGTTCCAACATAAGGAACATCTGCGCCACTGTCGATCAACAGACGCGCAACAATCAATTCGCTACCCTCATATCCTGAAACAGTAATGCGACCCGATATCTGATGCGCCGCAAGCGCGCCTTGGATCGCAGGAAGGACTGCGTTCTGGGCCTCTGCAATTTTGTCTTGAGCGACACCAAAGGCCTCGCCGATATTCTTGAGCCACTCCGCCGTGCCGTCATATCCAACAGGCGCGCTCCCGATCGCAGGGCGACCGGCCGCTTTGAACTCTCTCAGAGTTGCGGTGTAGAATGGGTGAATGGCTGCAACAGCGCCGCAATCAAGGGCGGCATACATTTCACGCCATTCACGCGCCGGCAAAACAGGACCAGCCGCCAGTCCCATCGGAGCCAACATACCCCCGATAACCATTGGGTCTGCTGGAAACATTTCTCCCAACAAAGCAACAGTTGGACGATCTGTGCGCCCTCCAGATGGGGCTTGGACTGGACCCGCTTCGGCTTCTTGACGGGCGAAATTGAGCATCGCCCCAGCAAGGATATCTTTGGCCTCTGCATGGGTCGGAACACCAAATCCCGGAACATCGATCCCGATAATGCGTACCCCGTTGATTTCATTCGGCAATAACCTCAAAGGCACACCGCTAGCAGTTGGCACGCATAGGTTGGTCACAACAATCGCGTCATATAAATCAGGATCCGCCAATTCGTGAACAGAGTCGCGAATGTCTTCGAATAGCTTGCCTGTCACCAGGGATTCCGAGTCAAAAGGCACATATCCAACAGAGCGACGCGCGCCGTAAAAGTGGCTTACAAAGCTCAGGCCATAGACACAGCAAGCCGAGCCAGACAACACAGTGGCCACACGACGCATTCTAAGCCCGACTCTGAGGGATCCAAAGGCAGGACACATTGATTGTGGTTTGTCATGCGGTCCAACTGGATAATCTTGGGCGTATTTTTCCAAAATATCCGCATTTTTGGAATTCTGAACCAACCCCGATTTGAGGTCCGTCGAATGACAGCTCACGCCGTCGACATGAGCAACAGAGGCTGTCTCTCCGACTGGATCACCACCTGAAGGTGTGTCCTGATATGTGACCTCGTCGTTCATTTAAACCTCGTCATAGATGACTTCTAAGGATTGCTTGGGCTTCGCATATTTTCCACGCATGTCCTCGTCTGACGCAGGCACGAGAACAAAGTCCCCTCCTGTTTCTTTGCTATCGAACAAGCCTAGAAGCCCGTCTTGATCTAATGGTTGCGGTCGCACTGGGGGGGCCCCTGCGACCGCCTCTGCGAGTTCGGCAAACAAGCTGCCCCATTGGCTTTGGGAGGAACCAACAATTTGATAATTCGCAGATTTTTTACGTAAGTCGTCGTCTTGTGGGATCGATGCGAGAACTGGAATATCGGCTGCTTTGGCAAAGGCCGCTGCCTCACCTGAGCCGTCATCTTTGTTGATCACCAAACCAGCGACACCAACGTTTCCGCCGAGTTTGCGGAAATATTCCACGGCAGAGCAGACGTTATTGGCGACATAGAGCGATTGAAGATCATTTGATCCAACAAGGATCACTTTTTGCGCCATGTCCCGCGCGATGGGCAATCCAAAACCGCCGCAGACAACGTCACCTAAGAAATCCAAAAGGACGTAATCAAAATCCCAGTCGTGAAAGCCAAGCTTTTCCAGTAGTTCAAATCCGTGGATAATCCCACGACCACCGCAACCACGGCCAACTTCGGGTCCGCCCAATTCCATGGCAAAGACGCCGCCGCGTTTGAAGCAAACATCCCCAATTTTGACCTCTTCGCCCGCAAGTTTTTTGCGCGTTGAGGTTTCAATAATGGTGGGACAGGCTTTGCCGCCAAATAATAGCGAGGTGGTGTCAGATTTCGGATCACATCCAATCAGCAAAACACGTTTGCCCATTTCAGCCATCATGTGAGACAGGTTCGCCAAGGTGAATGATTTCCCAATGCCACCCTTGCCATAAATCGCGATGATTTGCGTTTTCTTGGTGACTTCGCCCTTTTCAGCCTGAAGATCAGCCAAATCCATATTGGCCTCATCCCGCAAGCGGTCCGAATAGTCTTTTAAATTTGGAACGTCATCTTTCATTGCATAGCCCTCCAGTCGAGCACCATTTTGCAGCATTCCACGTCCTCAAACGCATCCGTATATGCTTGGGTTGCCATATGCGCAGGTGCGCGATGTGTGATTAATCCATCCAAAGACAAGGCACCCATATCCACGAGGGAATTGATTGCCATCATGTCATCAGGGGTCCATTCAGCCGCAATGCGCAGCTTGATTTCGCGCATAAACGCAAAAGGAAATGCAAAATTAATGCGATCCGCATAAAAGCCCGCTAGAACAATTTCCGCGCCATGTGCGCATCGTTTAATCCAATTATCCATCTGATCGGTTGATCCAGAGGCATCATAAATAACGCTGTAATCAGAGCGATCATCCCGGTCAGGATGCATCACCTCATAGCCAACAGCCCCGTCCATACGGCGCGGATCAATCTCCCAAACTGTCGGTGGCTTGCCTCCTGCAATCACAGTTAGGCGAGCTAAGAGACGCCCCAAAACACCGTGACCAATAATAAGCTCTGGTAGATCAACGGTCAGACCCGCCAATGCATGACGCGCCGTTGCCGCCAAGGCCATCAACGTGCCAAGCTCACCCAACCCTGGATCAATTTTCGTGATCCGATCTGATTTCGTGACGAGGAAATTGGCGCTTGCTCCGAACAACCCTTTGGCCTCAGTGAATCCACTAGAACCTGGAACAAACACAAAATCACCAACGGCAAGAGACGAAGATGGCGTGGCCTCAACGACCTCCCCAACAGCTTCGTAGCCGGGAACCAATGGATATCCTAACCCTGGAAACGGTGGCATATCCCCCGTCCAAAGCAATTTCTCAGTTCCTGTAGAAATACCAGAATGATGCACACGCACGACGACATCACCAGCCACTGGATCGATTAATCCGACATCTTGAAGTGATAGCTGCTTTGGTCCCTGCAATAGGACGGCTGACGTACGCATGGTAGCTCCCTAAGTCATAGCGATTATATAGAGTCGCCTTAAGTGTTAGTTTAACCTGACAATTCAATCTGTCAATTTTTTTTGACACAGCGCCGATTAACTTTTTTGAGCTTGGATCACCTGCGTCACAAACGGCCTGCTCGATTTATGGATTTTGATGTGCTCGAATCCATTTTTCGTCAACAAATCAGATATTTGCGTCGGAGAGCGTGTTTTACCTGTTTTCATGGCAAGGGTGTAAAAGGCAAAATAGGTATCCCCAAACCGATTGGGCTTTGGGTGACCAAGCATCGGTTCCGAAATAATTATCCGACCACCAGAAGGTAGTGCACTGTAAACTTTGGCTAACAGATCATCGACCGTTTGATCCTGATGATCATACAACACACGGATCAAGGAAATCACATCAAAGCCAGTTGGCAAATCGTCTTCAAAAAAGGATCCTGCATGAAATCCAAAGGACGACTCTGGTGATTTTGCGCCAGCCAGATCAAAGATTGAGGCCTGTACAGTGGGGTGCTCGCGGACAACTTCGGACAAAAACGCGCCACTGCCTCCGCCAACATCTAGCCACGTGGACCCTTTGGCAACATCGAGAACAGCCAAGGTATCGCGCGCCACCATATATTGGGACTTTGCCATGAGCCCCGAATACCGCGCCACTTGATCCGCGTCTAATTCTTGCCCTGCACCAAAGACATAAGGCCAAAACCGCGCCAAATCGGGATCAGACTGCCCCCTGAGCAACGCAATTGGATCAGCGAGATCCTGATAGAGCACTGTATGATGATCAATCAAATCTGCAATCCCAGGAAGGCTGCGCACCAAAAGACCACGGCGTGCTATTTGCACATTCCCCCTCTTGATCCGAACCAGCCCAATGGCCTGCCCCGCACGACACAAAAGCTCCATCTTGTCGGGTTCTATGGACGCCCGTTTGGCAAGAGAGCTCAGCGAACGCGGAGCCTCGGCAATATCATCCAATATCCCTAAACGCACAAAACCCAGCAAAACTTGTGTATCCACAAATCCGCTCATCAATTGAAAGATAGCTTCGCCCTCTTTGTACGACACCCGAGACAGAATCGGCAGCCGCGCAGCAATATCTTGAAACCTTAGGCTAGAATAAATCCCATTGCGAAGGGATCGCACCCAACGGGCCAAACCAAAGCCAGCCCCAGATTGTGAGATGCCATCCGCCATTAGACTGTTTGATCAACAGCCATTAAGCGCTGTGATTGTTTTTGCACCATCTTGGCCAATTGCGCCTCACCTGGGCACTGCGGAATTGAGGCAATGGCCCCTCCGAGGGTATCCCTCAGCAAGGATTTTGCCCCCACAACACCGTATTCCGTCACTGCATTAGGGCGATCATTTTTGATATCTTGACCAGACGGCTTGCCTGTTTGCGCTTCATCCTGAAGTACATCGATTAAATCATCCGCAATTTGAAAGGCCTGCCCTATTCGCGCGCCGAGCTCAAACCAAGGCTCGCTATCGGCCCCTGCGGCTCTTGCGCCCATCTGGGTTGCTGCAATGAACAAAGCGCCCGTCTTTGACAGATGGTAAGAAGCAAGATCAACAACGGGCTCTTCTTCCCATGCCTGTCCTGCACAAATGCCATCCGGAAATCCTGTATATTTTGACAAAATAGCGATCAAATCAGAGGCTCGAGTTGGGTCATCCACGGCCTGCATCGCAAGCGCGGAAAAGGCATTCACAATCAAACTATCCCCTGCCAAAACGGCGGCTGATTGTGAAAACGCGCGATGCACAGTTGGCTTGCCACGTCGTATGTCAGAATTATCAAAACACGGTAAATCGTCGTGAACCAAGCTTGCACAATGAATGAACTCTAACGAGGCCGCCGCCGCATCGCTCAGTCCCGGCTTGTCATCCCCACAGGCCATTGCAACAGACAGCAAAATGGTTGGACGAATACGGGCACCCCCAGGAAAAACAGCGTAATCAATAGCTTGTCTCAATTTATTAGGGCTCGGCTGTCGTCGCGACACACTACAAATTCTCGCCTGAATTGCAGCTTCTATTCGGTTATTCAACACGCAGCGCCCCCAATGTGACAATTAAAGTTAACATATGTATGTAAATTATACTGGACATATCTTAGCTATGTGTCAACAATTCAATGACACATAGGAAATAGAGCCCGCATGAAGCAGAGAATTGTCATTATCGGCGCCGGCATTGGTGGATTAGCGACCGCAGCGCGCCTGTCACACCAAGGCCACGACGTGCATGTTGTTGAAACCGCCTCAGGACCGGGTGGAAAAATGCGCACGCTTGAGGGAACCAACGGGCGTATCGATATTGGACCCACTGTCCTAACTCTCTTGCCTGTCTTTCAAAAGCTTTATTCAGATATTGGCGAGGACATCTGTGATCATATTGCCCTGACGCGGCAAAACACCTTGGCACGCCACTGGTGGCCAGATGGCACTCAGTTTGATCTTCACGATAGCTTTGAAGCGACGCATCACGACATCACAGAGGTCTTCGGCGCCGCCTCTGCGGCAGAGTTTGAAACCTATTTCGACAACACCAAACAGCTCTTTGAAAGCTTTGATAAACCTGTCATGAAGGCGGCGGCACCCTCCCTCTTTGATATGATCAAAGTTGTCTCTGAGCGGCCTGACATCATTTCCAAAATGCAACCGCGCCAAAGCTTGTCGCAACACCTCGAAATGCAGTTTAGCGACCCAAAATTGCGCCAACTCTTTGGGCGCTACGCCACATATGTCGGCGGCATTCCACAACGATCCCCTGCCCTCTTGTCGCTGGTCTGGCAAGCCGAAGCGCAAGGTGTTTGGACGATCCAAGGTGGCATGAACGCATTGGCGCAGAGCTTGGAAACCATCGCTCGCGAACGAGGCGCTGAATTTACCTACAACACATGGGCGACCGAAATTCATACCCACAAACATCTCTCAAAACAGGTGAGCCTATCGAACGGGCAAACGCTTGATGCAGATATCGTTGTCTTTAATGGTGATCCGCGCGCGCTGAGCGCGGGACGCCTCGGTCAAGGGGTCAGCAAAATCGCCCCAACTGCCCGCAATGCCAGTCGAAGCCTTTCTGCCTATGTTTGGGGATTTGAAGCGAAAGCAAAGCAAAGCGATTTGGCGCATCATAATGTATTTTTTGCAGATACCCCAAATTCCGAATTTGATGACATCGAACGCGGACTAATGCCGAGCGATCCCACGCTTTATGTCTGCGCTCAAGATCGCGGAAAAGGCAAAGCCCCTCCAGAGATCGATCGATTTGAAATCATCCTGAACGCCCCGCCGCTTTCTAAACGCCAACCGATGCCAGAGGATTTTGACACATGCAAAACAACAACACTCAATCGCCTCAAACATTTTGGGCTCGACTTAGAGACAACTTTGGCGCGGGAAAACCTCACCATGCCCCAAGACTTCGAGGCGCTTTTTCCAGCCTCGGACGGATCCCTTTACGGGCAGAGCCCGCATGGCCTGACGGCGACACTGAAACGCCCGAAATGCACGACCAAGATCAAGAACCTCTTTCTCGTCGGGGGCGGAGTGCACCCCGGAGCGGGCGTGCCGATGGCCACGCTATGCGCCCAGCTCGCGGTCGAGGAGATCGGCAAGCACCTAACTTCAACATAGACGTTCCACCCAACGGCTACGCATGGTGGTATATTGACGGCGTTGACCCCACTAGCGGACGCGCCATTTCCATCATTGCCTTTATTGGGTCGGTGTTTTCCCCTTGGTACAAGTGGTCAGGCCGCAAAAGCCCCCAAAACAACGTTTGCATAAATGTTGCAACCTACGGCCCTAAAGGTCGTTTCACCATGACAGACAGGGGACACACAGCCCTTCGACAATCTGAGCATCAATTGACGATTGGGCCGTCCTCTTTGACATGGGATGAGGCGACACAACGGCTTATCATTGATATCAACGAAATTAGCAGCCTCCCCCTGATATCCAAAATCAAAGGACGCGTTACGATCACCCCAAAAGGGATCACAAATACTGAGCTTCCTTTGACGGAAGACGGCGCGCATGTGTGGCGACCCTTTGCCCCCACTGCGGATATTGACGTTGCCTTGAACATGCCTGGCTGGACGTGGTCAGGGCATGGATATTTTGACGCGAACTTTGGCACTCGCGCCCTTGAACAAGATTTCAACTATTGGACATGGGGTCGATTTCCGACGTCAGAGGGAACGAGCTGCTTTTATGATTTGGAACTGCGCGATGGACAAAAGACCCATCATGCGGTGCAATTTGACAGGACAGGTGCGACGCAAGGCATAACGACACCGCCGCCAGAAACCTCATTCAGGAAAAGCCTTTGGGCCGTTACCCGTAAAACGCGCTGTGATGTAGGAGAAAAGCCAAAGCAGGTTCAAAATCTATTGGATGCCCCATTCTACAACAGAGCCGTCGTTGAAACACATCTCAAAGGTGAAAAATCTATCGGCGTCTTTGAGGCGCTTAACCTGCACCGCTTTAGAAATCCGATCATCCTCGCGATGTTGGCGGTTCGCGTACCGCGACGACCCAAGTGGACATGGAAGTGAGACATAGGTTAGGCGTGAACGCACCCCAGCGCAGAAAGGAACCAATTGCCAAGCTTGTTCACGCCTGCCCTACAAAAGAGCAATTTCAGGAAAGCAAATCATCCTGTGTGTGTCAATAATATATTACACAATATGTAAATATTAATTTACACTACACTAAGTCGGGATTTAGCCGCCAGACCGAATAATTTAACGCAGACGCGATGCTTACCCAAATAAAATAAGGCAAAAATACCAAGCCAGCGATCATTGAGTTCGACCAAAAGACGACGACACATAGCCCAACACTCACCCAAAGCCCCGCGATCACGACAAGCGCCAGCTTGACCCGCTTTAACCCAAAGAAAACAGGCGTCCACAACGCATTCAACGCGATCTGAAGCGACCATAAGGCCAGCGCCGTTCCCGCACCATTCAACTGAGCAAGCGTCGCACCTGCAAAGGCCATCAAGACGTAGAGAGTCATCCACGTCACAGGAAACACCCAACCAGGCGGTGTCCAACGCGGTTTATTCAAAGCGTCATACCACTCACCCGGGGGGAATAATCCACCAGTCGCCCCCGCGGTTAGACATGCCGCCAAAAATATTGCGAAATCGACCCACATAGCTATCCCCTTAGTCTAACTCTGCGCTCAAGCATCCAAATTTCTGTGATCATGCTTGTGCAGTTGCTCCATGATTGACAAAAATCGATCACTCCAACCAGGAGCGCGATAGGTCTCAACTGCAGCAGCTCGTACTAAGAATTCCGCCTGCGGTAAAGGCTTTGCATAAATCGTCGCAGGAAGCGGCAAGACTGCGCTTGCGGCCGTTTTTCCCACGGAAACACCAAGCCAGCCAAGCTTGGTTGCTTTACTCGTTCTTGCGCGGTGCGCGATGCTATCATAGCGGTTCTCTCGGATACTATCGCCAATGGCCGCATAGATGTGACGCGCGGCAAACATAGCGGGGCGCACTTTGTACGGCAAACTGGCTATGCCAACCTCGGAGCGATGATAGAGACGGCTGGCTTGGGCGAGCAAATCCTTGGTTATGGCCCTGACCTCGGGGCTTGCCTCTGGATTTTGAAGAAACTGTTCTCGCTCCAAACCATACTGATCCAACCAGTCGAGAGGGATATACAAACGCCCTTCACGCGCATCTTCGCCAATGTCGCGCGCGATATTGGTGAATTGCATCGCAACCCCCAAATCACAGGCCCGCGCCAACACATTTGCGTTCCGCTCACCCATGATCACACACATCATTGCGCCGACAGCGGAGGCCACACGAACGGCGTAACCAGTGAGATCCTCTAAGCTGTCGTATTCTTTGCCCATCGCATCCCAAACAAGCCCTTCAATCAAAGCCTCAGGGAGCGCACGCGGCATATTAGAGGTCTCGACCATGCGCGCAAAGGCACGGTCCATAGGTCGATTACGCGGACGCCCAGAATAGACATCATCCAATCGCTTGACCAAATCGCGCACAGATGCGGATTTGTCATCTTTTAAATCAACTTCGTCATCCGCCAATCGGCAAAACGCATAGAGCGCCAAACAGGGTTCGCGAACCGACCTCGGCAACAGAAGAGAGGCCGCATGAAATGACAGCGACCCATGTCGGATCGCTTGTTCGCAATAATCCATATCGCTGCGTTCTTGGGATATCATGTCGGCATCACACTTTCCGCATCTGGCACGAGTTGCGTTAAAACTTCGGATGAAGTCACGACACTGGGAATACCCGCACCTGGATGCGTGCCTGCCCCGACCAGATATAGGTTTTCGATGCTTTCGCTCACGTTATGCGGCCTGAACCAAGCCGATTGAAAAATGCGCGGCTCAAGCGAAAACCCCGCCCCATGTGGGCTCAGGTAGCGCTCTTTGAAATCTTGGGGGGTTAGGACATGTTCGGCCACGATTTTTGATGAAAATCCCGGCATAACTCCCTCTAATACTTTAGTAATTTTCGCTTTATACCGTTGAGTTTCTTGCGCCCAATCCACGGGTGATGTGGTTTTCAAGTTCGGCACAGGAGAAAGCGCATAAAAGCAATCATCCCCTTTGGGGGCAACTGAGGGATCTGTCACCGATGGGCGATGCAGGTAAATAGACATATCATCGGCGAGATGCGTTTTATCAAAAATATCCTTGAGCAATGCGCGATATCTTGGGCCATTCAGGATTGTGTGATGGCCGACATCAGACCAAACCCCTGCGGTGCCTTTCGTCCCAAAGTACCAAACAAACAGCCCCATCGACCACCGCGCCCGATCAAGCTTCGCAGGTGTCCAACGTTTCTTGGTCACTTTGCGCAACAGCGTTCCATATGTCCATCCAGGATCCGCGTTTGAAACAACAACCTGCGCCCCGAATTCCTGACCATTCGATAACTTAACGCCTGTTGCGCGCTCGCCATCGACCGTGATTTCATCAACCGTCGCATCCAATGTGATCTTGCCACCCTGGGACAAAATTACCTGGCCCATCGCATCCGCCAAGGCCTGAACACCGCCTTGGACATAGTGGACACCAAAGGCTTTTTCCAAATGGCTTACGAGGATATACATAGACGTCACATGCCGGGGATCCCCTCCGATAAAGAGCGGATGAAAAGACAGAGCCATCCGAAGCTTAGGATCTTTGACGCGCATCGCAGCGTGCCCATAGACAGAGCGATCCGCACGAAGCCGCACAAACCCCGGCAGCTCCCTGATCAAATCCATGAGCTTAGTCATCGGGCGACGGCCCAATCCCTCAAACCCAAATTGATATCGTTTTTCGCAATCCTTGAGAAAGGCTTGATAGCCATCATAATCTTTGGGAAAACAGCGCCTCACCTCATCATTCATGTCCTGCTCAGAGTCACGAATTTGAAACTTGCTCCCATCTGGCCAGCGAATTTCATAATAAGGATCAACGGGAACAAGGGTCACATCTTGATCAAAGTCCCGACCGCAGTCCGCCCAGAGCCGTCGAAACACATCCGGCACTGTCAGAATCGTCGGGCCAAGATCAAAGCGAAATCCGTCCTTCGCAATCGACGAGCCCCGCCCACCCAATCGATCCAATCGATCAATCACATGGACACGGTAGCCTTTCGCACCAAGGCGCATAGCTGCTGACAAACCTCCCAACCCAGCGCCAATAACGATTGCCGTGGGTTGAGGCGAAGCTTCGATCGCAATCGAAAAAGAGGGGTCATGCTGTGTCATTTCAAAATTACAGTACATATGTCTATTTTATTTTACAACATAAGTATTTTGTGTTTGACTGAAATGAGACTTTTACCTTTTATTTATCGGAGACGGCCTATCCAAACTGTAACCCTGAGCTTGTTTCGCTTTGACAGCACATATCACAAATGCTGGGCTTTTGTGATGATGGGGCTTGCGCGCCCAATTCTCAATCGCATTCACGGCTTAACCTTTTGGAAATTGTTGGGATCGGGAACAGGACAAGGGTTCACGCCCATCCCGAATTGGGGGGTTTACGGAATTTTGGGGGTCTGGGCCTCACAAGAGGATGCGGAAAGAGGCACCGCCAAGTTGAGGCCCTTTACAGCCTATCGAACCCACGCGGCTGAATCTGCGACCCTATTTCTACGCGTGTCATCGGCACGGGGGAAATGGTCAGGCGCCTTGCCTTTCAACACGTCAACGACAACACACTCACAGAATTCTGGACCTGTCGCAATTCTAACGCGTGCCACGGTCAAATGGCAAAAAATTCCGCAATTCTGGCGTCATTCCCCTGAGATCAGCACCCGCATCGGAAACAACACGGATGTGATGTTTAAAATCGGCCTCGGTGAAGTCCCACTGCGACAGCAACTCACATTTTCCGTTTGGCCAGACATTGTTCGTATGGCGGAATTTGCCCATCAAAATGGGCCACATCACAGGGCGATCCAACAGGTCCGCAAGGGCAATTGGTTTAAAGAAGAGCTCTATGCGCGGTTCAATATTATCTCGATCGACGGACATTGGTCCGATTTCGATGCAACACAACTTGCGGAGCTTCCGTCATGACACAGGCCTTTCCTTTCTCTGCAATCGTCGGACAGGACGATATGAAATTGGCGCTCTTGCTAACGGCTATTGATCCAAAAATTGGTGGGGTCTTGGTATTTGGGGATCGCGGAACAGGTAAATCAACAGCTATTCGGGCCTTGGCGGATTTGCTTCCTCCGCTCAAGGCAGTCAAAGGGTGCCCCATGAATTCCCCGACTTCCAAGGATGTTCCAAATTGGGTTGAACTCACATCCAAACGCAAAACGGAGATGTCGACGCCTGTTGTCAACCTCCCTCTCGGTGTTAGCGCGGATCGCGTTACGGGTGCGTTGGATATTGAACGCGCTTTGGTTGATGGTGTCAAAGCCTTTCAACCGGGACTGTTGGCGGCGGCCAATCGGGGATATTTGTATATTGATGAAGTTAACTTGTTAGAAGACCACATTGTTGATCTATTGCTCGACGTGGCACAATCGGGCGAAAATATTGTTGAGCGCGAAGGATTGTCTATTCGCCACCCTGCGCGGTTCATACTCATCGGCTCTGGAAACCCCGAAGAAGGCGAATTGCGGCCCCAACTTTTGGATCGGTTTGGGTTATCGGTTGAGGTGCGCACACCACAGACGGTGTTGGATCGCGTTGACGTCATTAAACGCCGCGATGCCTACGATCAGGATCCTCAAGGCTATTGTGCATCTTGGGCCAAAGAAACGGACAAAATCCAAGCAGATATCATTGCCGCGCGTACCAAATTAGAAGCTGTCATCTGTGGTGATGATATTCTCGAAACCTGCGCCGAAATTTGCATTGCGATGGGCAGCGACGGTTTGCGCGGCGAATTGACCTTGCTCAAAACGGCCCGTGCCTTTGCCGCCTATGAAGGCGCGTCATCCGTCGATAAATCTCATCTAAAGCGAATAGCACCGATGGCGCTCAGCCATCGTTTGAGACGCGATCCTTTGGATGATACAGGGTCGCTCGCACGGGTTGAGAGAACGCTTGAGGCCGTCTTGGGGTAAACATGGAAACCTCTTTGCATCAACGTGTGTCTTTGGCCCTGCGGCTTGTTGCGGCGGATCCCCAAAAATTTGGTGGGATCATTTTCAAAACGCATTCTGGCCCCCAAATGGATGGCCTGAGGCAAGATATCGCAAATCTTGCACCACAGCTCAACATCCTTCATCCCTCGACGAGCATAGAAACGCTCTGCGGAGGGGCCGACCCGATTGCAAGCCTAACCGAGCGTCGCTTGGTGATGCAAGGTGGTTTACTGGATCGCGCAGGCTGGTTCCTTGCCCCAATGTGTGAACGTCTCCGCCCAGATATCGCAGCCGTGATCGCACAGCGGATGGATCAAGGCACCGTTGGCCCCCTCATCGCTATTGACGAAAGCGAAACGAGTGAGGCGCCTATCGCCCTTGCACTAGAAAGCCGATTGGCGTTTTGCTTTGATTTACGTGGGCAGTCGTTGACACAGCAATTACGTTTTGATGCACCTTTACATCATTCACCAAAGGGCACGATAAATGACGTTCAAGTCGATCCGACCCCTTTTGTCTATGCCGCGCTTCAGCTTGGCATTTCGGACCTCAGACCCGTCATTATGGCGCAGCAGGCCGCGCGCTATTTTGCAGCATGGAACAACCGTAAAGAAGCGTCCCAAGAGGATTTAGAACTGGCTGCGTCTTTGGTGTTTACCCACCGCGCCAGTCACCAAGAGGAGGCAGTTGATCAATCGCCGCCCTCACCTGAGCAACCGAACGACAGGCCAAACTCTGAGAGTGAGAACCGGGATACGCAGCCCCCTTTACCACAAGATTTGATCATAGATGCAATCAAAGCGGCGCTTCCAGAGGGGCTGTTGAACACGGGCACAACAGTTAAATCAAAAACCTCGCAAAGCAAAGGGGCGGGATTTGGGGTTCGCCAAAAAACACAATCCCAAGGACGCCCTTTGCCTTCATTCGCAGGCGGCAAACTGGGCCAAGATCGCATAGATATCGTCGCAAGCCTCAGATCAGCTGCCCCTTGGCAAAAGATCCGCCGCAAACATATCACCCATCACAGCGGCCCCATTATTTTCCCAAGGGATCTACAGTTTCAAAGATTTGAAAATCGCACGGAACGGGTGATGATATTTGTCGTTGATGCCTCTGGCTCTGCGGCCCTAAGTCGTTTGGGCGAAGCCAAAGGCGCAGTTGAGCTTATGCTCGCCCAAGCCTATTCCAAACGTGACTTTGTGGCGTTGATTGGGTTTCGTGATAGCACGGCCGATGTCTTGCTCCCCCCAACGCGATCGCTTGTGCAAACCAAACGAAAACTAGGAACTCTAGCCGCAGGTGGCGGAACCCCCTTGGCAACAGGCTTGGAAACGGCATTAAAACTGGCGCTGAGAGTACGGCAATCTGGAAAATTACCAACGCTTGCTTTTCTAACGGACGGCAAAGGCAACATTGACCTCACAGGCACTGCTGGACGAGATCAAGCGATGAAAGATGCCCAAAGCATCGCGCGACAAGCAAAGCATCTCGCAATTCCATCTATTTTTATCGATTCAGGACGTCGCTCCAATCCGAAATTGGTGGAACTGGCGAAAGATTGGGATGGAACATATCTTTGCTTGCCAAGACCAGACGCACAAGGTCTTTCTGATATTGCTCAGTCGCATATGTCTTAGGCCATGATGGAACAGGCGTCTCATATCTCGCACGGCATGGGTGTCATTCGAACACGGCACCATGAATGGTATAGCCAAAGGTGGGGAAATGTGGGGCCGCGTATCTTGCTTATTCACGGCACTGGCGCATCGACTGATAGTTGGAAGCCCCTATGCCATGAGCTGATGTCAGAGACCCAACTCATCGCCATTGACCTCCCAGGGCACGGTAAATCGCGTCGCCCCCCCGCCGGAAAAAGCAGCCTTGAGGCCTGTGTCAGCGGGCTAAAGGAGCTTTGTGACAAGACCGAATTGATACCTGATCTGATTGTTGGACACTCCGCAGGAGCCGCTATTGCAGTAGAGCTCGCACAAACCCTATCGCCAAGAATTCCTGTCGTTTGTATCAACGCGGCTTTCGGTCAGTTTCCTGGGCTTGCTGGCGTCCTATTTCCATATATCGCCAAAATTGCGAGCGCCCTGCCCTTCACCGCGGATGTCCTATCGCGTGCCGCGCATGACACAGACCGAACGGCGAAGATTCTAAAGGGAACTGGCTCGCGCATTACCGAAGAGATGTTAGACACTTACAGCGCGCTGTTCCAAAATAGGCAACATGTGCAAGGAACGCTTCAATTAATGGCCGATTGGGACTTATATCGGTTTCTGCGCACGCTAGGCACAGCGGAAAATGATGTTACGTTTATCTGCGGCGAAGATGACAAAACCGTGCCTGCAGCGGTCTCGCAAAAATGGGCAAAGCGCATGAGGCATGCAACGCTTCATCAATGTGCCGGATATGGCCATCTCATCCACGAGGAAGCACCCAAGCAAATTGCAGAGGTGCTTCGCCGTGTTCTCAGTCAATCCTATTGCTCAGAGAGCGATACGATATAGGCCCACACGTTCAAGGCTTCTTCGTCTTTGCGAAGCTTGAACGACATCTTGGAGCGGGCTGAGCTATCATCCAGCTTGGCCTTTAGATATTTATTCGGATCCGCAACATAGGATACAAATTCCGCTTCATCCCAGACAAAATCTGTTTCGCCAAGCGCCATAATGCTTTTGCCATAGCGAAAGCCTTCAACGCTTGCGGCTTTGCGTCCTGCAAGCCCGTAAAGATTAGGACCGGTTTTACCACCTTTGAACAAAACAGTTCCCTCGTCATCGATAATTTGATGACAGGATTTGCATTTTTTCATCGTCTTTTCGCCTTTAGCGGCGTCACCGCTGGCATGACCACCAGCAATTGCAGTGCTGCCCACAAGGCTGAGCACGGAAACTAATTTAAGAAAATTGGTCATTCGAAACCTCCCGTAAAGATAGGAATAAGCTAGCTCAAACTTGGGTAAGTCAAATTTTATGCCACTGCATGAGACACGGCACAGCGTTTCCAAAGATCACTCAAGGCGGAAATGACATGATCTATATCTGCATCTGTGTGATACGGCGACGGCGTAAATCGCAACCTCTCGGTTCCTTTGGGGACCGTTGGATAATTGATCGGCTGCACGTAGATGCCATAGTCATGCATCAAAATATCCGCGATTTGGCGGCATTTGACAGGGTCCTTGATCATTACAGGGATGATATGTGAGGGGTTATCCAAATGAGGAATGCCTGCACGATCAAGTCCAGCTCGGAATTTGGCAACTTGGCGTCTTTGTTTTTGACGTTCGATTTCAGACACTTTCAAGTGTTGGATAGAGGCCTTTGCCCCTGCTGCCACTGCGGGCGGTAGGGCTGTTGTGAAAATAAAGCCGCTAGAGAAGGATCGGATGAAATCACAAAGCTGGTTTGACCCTGTGATATAGCCCCCCATGACGCCATAGGCTTTGCCCAAGGTGCCTTCGATCAAAGTGATGCGATCCGCAAGGCCGAGCTCTTCTGAAATCCCCCCACCGCGTGGACCATAAAGCCCAACAGCATGAACCTCATCCAAATAGGTCATCGCCCCATGCTTTTCCGCAACTTCAACAATTTCTTGCATTGGGCAAATATCGCCATCCATCGAATAGACAGATTCAAAGGCAACAATTTTCGGACGATCTGGGTCAATGCGTGACAATTTACGATCCAAATCCTCTGGATCATTGTGGTTCCAAATCACTTTATCCGCTCTTGAATGACGAATACCTTCGATCATGCTCGCGTGGTTCAATGAGTCCGACAAAATAACCGCATTGGGTAGACGCGATCCGAGGGTTCCCAGCGCGGCCCAGTTTGACACATAGCCAGAGGTAAACAAAAGCGCGTTCTCTTTGCCATGTAGGTCCGCAAGTTCGCGTTCCAACAAGAGGTGGTGATGGTTCGTTCCAGAAATATTGCGCGTTCCTCCAGCGCCACATCCAGAGCTATCAATCACATCTTTCATAGCTTGGCGCACCGTGGGATGCTGACCCATTCCTAAGTAGTCATTCGAACACCACACCGTTACCTCATCAGGGGCATTGTCATCGTGGCTTTTGGCCTTGGGAAAGGCTCCGCATTGGCGTTCAAGTTCGGCGAATATTCGATAATTCCCGTCCGTTTTTAACTGATCTATCTGATCGGCAAACAAAGCATCATAATCCATGGGAATCCTTTCGACGTATCGGAGTGGTAACAGTTTCTTTTTGTGGCAGCATCCAGCGCCATAAACGTGCATCGGGGACAGGTAACACCATCACCCAATGCTCAAGCAATGCCATTGAGGTCATCGCAGCAAGGAGGGTAAACCCCGTGATCTCTTCGACCGAGCTGGAGGCAAAAATGCGCTCGACCCAACAGCCAAGGGCAAAGGTGAGCAAAGTGACTGAGAGCGGGAAAAACCAATTCAACGCTGCAATTTTGAAATGGCTAATCAGATGGGTCAAGGCTTTGGGGATGAATTCGACATTCACCCTTGGCACACCGAAATAGAGATTAAGTTTTGCAAAGACACGCGCGCCATACAAGATGATAAAGGTCCAAGCGCCAAATGTGTTGGTCGCGCCCCATGTGACAAAAATCACCAACATGAGAGCAACGAGCAAAGCGATTTCGTGATAGGCAAGCGTTCCCCAAGCGCGAATAAAACGCTCCAATTCATTGATATCTTTGGGGCATTCCGTTCGGTTTGGCCCCGTGATGACCCCTGTTAAAAAGGCGAATTCAATCCAGCCCCAAATCAACAAAGCTGATAGAAACGCACCGTAAACAGCGCTTAGACTTGAGAGATGCGCCGTGCTCATCATGCCCCAAACACCGAGCAAAGCTATGGGAAAACTTGCCCAGCACAACGAGGTACGCACCGAGGTGTCAAACCGATCGCCAAGCCGAACCACAAGCAAAATCACACCAGTGAACAACCACCAGCTAAATATCGCACTTAGGCTCGCTATGACGACCGGGTTAGACATTAATACGCAGGTACCATTGTCGTCACCTCTGGAACATTATGTTTGTTCGCAGGGATGAAATAGAGCGATACAAAAGCCAGACCTGCACGCAGGCTCGCGCCCAACTGCGCAAGTTTGCGACCGTCCCGTTTTGCATTTGCAAGATCAACATTGGCCACTTGAAGCTTTTTCAAACCACGCGCCCAACGGGGATGTTCAATGTCCAAAGTGATCGGGAAAATTTGCTGGGTGAGTTTAGACGTCTTGGTAAAAACTTCATGCGCATACCAATCTGGATCAACCCCAAGCGCTTTGTGAAATGCAGGACGTTGATGGTCGCGGATATACATCGTTGCATAGACAGCAGTGAGGAAAAACTTGATCCACCACACATTGAGGCCACTGGTCAATTTCGGATCGGTTTTCATCAACAACGCGAAGGCTTCGCCATGTGAAAATTCATCATTGCACCATTCTTCAAACCACTTGAAAATTGGGTGAAAGCGGAATTCAGGGTGCTTTTCCAAATGACGGAAAATCGTAATATAGCGCGCATATCCAATTTTTTCAGACAGATATGTGGCATAATAAATAAACTTGGGGCGGAAATAGGTGTATTTTTTCTTTTGAGTCAAAAACCCTAAATTCACGGCAACACCAGCTTCGCGCAAGGCATCGTTGATAAAGCCTGCATGACGCGCCTCATCGCGTGCCATTAGTTGGAAAAGCTGCGTGATCTCTTTGTTAGAGCCGCGCCGCTTCATCTCTTTGTAAAGGACGCATCCAGAAAATTCAGCGGTGCATGAGCTGATCAAGAAATCGATGAGTTCCTTTTTCAAGGTGGGCTCCATACCGTTCCAATCGACCTCATCCCAATCGGCATTCTTTTTAAAATGACCCTTGTTTGGATCACTCACCATTTGCGCAATGAGTGGATCCCATTCATCGCGGATATTGCTGACATCGATGGCATCTAATTCATCAAAATCAGTCGTATAAAACCGTGGCGTGAGCAAGGTGTCTTGCATCGCAACTTCGGTTGCCATGTCGCTATCCATTGCCTCTTGGATCGAAATGGCTTCTTCTGCGGTTGTCGCGTCGGCGGAATGCATATTCATAGCGTTGCCTCCTCAGAAAATGAAAACTCACAAAGTTCCATAACCTCGAAATCGCCCGTGGCTTTGGTCCAGAGACGTTCAAGCAAACTGGCGCGAAGGATTATCGCATCACGATCTTCGCTAACAACTTCGCCAAAGGGGGCCATAATTTCTGGCCCTTGAACTTGGACTTCATCACCTGGGTGAATGACCGCCCCATTATTAAAGCGGACATGGGCATGCAGGCTTTCAAATTTATGACTGATCTCAACGGTACAAGGCACCTGTTCTCTGTCGCGTGTAAAAATTCCCATTTTTAGTTCCCTTCTGTTGCTTTGGCTACAAGCATGGCAAATGCGCGGGAATTATCCGCGCCAAAGCCCATCAGATCCGCTTGCCAACTGGTCTGTGGGTCAAAAATTGAAATACGATTGTTCTCATGCCAACGGACATGCACGGGTGCCTCTAAGTCGGCCCCAATTTTTTGACGTTCCCGTTCAATCACACGGGCAACACCGGATACGAAACCACCCTCCTCACCATCGAGATCGGCAAGGACAGCCCCATGTTCGTCTAAAACGCGAACCGCACCGCTTTGTTGTCCAAAGAGATAAAGCGATGCCTGCGCGCGTACCTCGGAGACAGGCGGTTTTGCAACCGTCGGCATCCCGAGATAACGTGCAACGCTGACCGCGCATAACACGACGACGACCAAAGCAAACATTGCCAACAAAGCAATGCGTGGAATGGTTTCTTCTTGGTCGTTGTGTCGTGTTGAGCTCATCATCAGATCCTATTGCGCAGCTATGCTCAGCTCTGGGGCTGAGGCATCTTGGCTATTTTCGACTTCGATTATGCGTGCTTTCGCGGCCTTGGCTAAAACATCAGAAACCTCTGTCACATTGGGAATGCTTCTCAGCGTGGGTTGAGGTTTGGCAAAATGCCACGGGCGTGCATGTGGCCATAGAACGAGAAAGGAAAACGGTGTGTGCCCAACTGTGTCTAAGGCAATATTCCCAGTTCCTGACTTGCCCCGCGCCACAGATGCGTTTTCAATTTGTGTGAAAGGCACGTTCAACGTCACAGTCAAAGCCGCCCCGACGCGCATTGCCACGCGTCGGTTCGTGATGGTGTAAACTGTTGAGCGCGCTTGCACATATCCCACAATCATCAACATCAACGCCGTTATCCCCCCTAAGATCAAAAAGGGAACCGAGACCGCAATAGCGCGTGACAGCGTGAACACATCAATGACGCTCACAAACCGCCAGAGGCCGAGACAGACAAAATATCCCACAACCCACCAAAGGTTCAGTGACTCCACGGTCAAACGCCACCAATGTGGTCTCCCCTGCCAAAGGATAACCTCGCCGCGTGGCGGCTCTTGAGGCAGGCCTTTGATTGGTTCGAATGCGAAATCATCATGTGACATCTCAGGTCCCTAACGTGATTTAGAGTTGCGGATTTTGGCGTTCAGCAGAGGCATAAAGCGTTCCACCAGCGTAATAGGCGGAAATCTTGTCCTCTTCTAACAAGGTCACTTGATTGACGGCCTTATGCTTGGGGACATCATTGAAGTGCTTGCCAAAGATCGACTTGATCGCGACACGGTTTGAATGAATGCGCGCCAAGGTCATTGGAACCAAACGCGTTCCCTCTCCAAATGAAGCATCAAGTTCGATTTCCAAATAGCGAACAAGCTGCTCTGGTTCATCGATCCACATGTCTGAGATCATGCCCACGATTTCACCATCACCCGCCATGACAGGCAATCCACGCGGATCACGTCCCGCAGAGACAAAGAATTTATCACTTCCCGAGAGTGGGATGATCTTTGGATGACCATGTGCATCAAGCTCGGCAACATCGCGGCGCGCCGCCCAAGATGCGGGACCAACGCCGTCCTTCATCGGGTCGCCGGTAGGTTCAAATGGGTATCCGTTTGCTTTGTTGGTTTGCTCTAGGGCGACCTCACGACGTTCTCCGTCTGTGTTTGGAAATGTTGCCTCACCCCGACCATGCGGAAGCTTAAAGGTTTTTGGCTCAGGTAAAGGAAACGGCCCTTGGTTGGCGGCTTCTGTGCCATCGTCATTTTCTAGCGGGTATCCTTCGCGCATATTTTCGCGCTGAATATAGAAAATGAGCAAAGCAAAAAATATCCAGAACAGCCAAAGCGCGGCACTGGCGAGGTCAAAGTTTCCAATAAATGCTGTCGTCATGTCAGTATCCTTTCAAAATTACACTGATCACATTGGGAAATCAGCGAGCCGAATGCCCTCTGATCCCGTGTCAGAATTGGAAGTTGTCGATTGCGGTAATCGCAAAAGAGGTGCGTGAATAATGAGGCAGAGGATCAAAAGGATAATTTCCGTCTGATAGACTGCGATATAGCCAAGGGATGCCCCCGTCCAATTGGGCCCAAACACGCCGCTATTGGCCAATTGAGCAAAAACATCGCGCAAGATGCCACCCAAAGCGATTGCGCATCCTGCCGCCGTTGCTTGGGCCGCTCCCCAGACACCCAATACAAGTCCGCGACCTGCGTTTTGGGTGACGGGCAAGGTCATTGCAGCAATCAACGTGGCAACTGCGAAAAGCCCAGAACCTAATCCGACACAGAGAGCGCCTAAAAAGAAGATGCCAGCGGAGCCAAGAGGCGTTGCAATGATCACCATAGGAAAGGCGAGCAAGCCCACAATAAGCGCCTGCAACATCAAGCGATGCGGATGTTGATGCTGCTTTAGCCGTTTCGCAGCACAGGCCAAACCGATCAAAGCCCCAAAAGACCAAGCCGCGCTTAACCACGTTGTCGTGCCGACACTCAATCCTAAAATCTCGCCGCCATAGGGTTCTAACAGGACGTCTTGCATATTAAACGCAAGCGTTCCCACAAAAACAATCACCATGAGCCGGAGCGCAGATCCCGTCGCGATGAGATCTGCCCAGGCTTGCGCAAACGCAGGACGCGGCGCAGCGCGCTCACCCTTGGTCATCGGGCGCATCGCTTCTTGTTTCCAAAGCGCGATCAAGTTCAACACGAGCCCCACCAGAGCCGTTCCTTGGACCACGCGGATCAATGTCAAATTCGAAAAATCACGCAATAGATAGCCGATAATCAAGGCGGATATCCCCATGCCGATCAAATACATCACATAGAGCAACGCAACGACGCGGTGGCGTGTCTCGTCACTGGCCCGATCACTGGCCAATGCAAGCCCAGCCGTTTGCGTCATATGCAACCCTAAGCCCGTCATCAAAAACGCCAAAGCCGCAAGGATTTCGCCCGCCCAAGCCGGACCCAATGTTTGATCCCCTGACAAAACAATCAAGGCAAATGGCATAACAGCCAAACCACCCATTTGCCATAACGAGCCGAACCAGATGAACGGCACCCGCTTCCAGCCGATGGCAGAGCGATAGTTGTCAGAGCGAAATCCTAATACTGCCCGAAACGGAGCAATCAGAACCGGCAATGCGATCATTATTGCCACGATCATTGCGGGGACGCTCAATTCAACAATCATGACCCGATTGAGTGTCCCAAGAAGTAGGACACTCGCCATACCGACAGATACTTGGAACAAAGACAGCCGCAAGAGTTGCGCCAATGGCAAGCTCGCACTTGCGGCATCAGCAAATGGCAACATTGCGCGTGTCATCTGTGTCCAAGAATGGGAGGTCATGAATGGGCTCCCAGCGCTTGTGAAATATAAAACCCTGATGTGATGCGGCCAAGGTCCACAATCTGGGCTGACGCCCCGAGGCTACTATTAAGGGATTTGGCTGATTGGGGCACCATGATTGGGGATTTGTCGCCCTTGGGCGCCAATTTGCCCGCATACCACATTGCCATAAGCAATGGCGTTTTTGGCGCCACGGTAAAGTTCACTTGCCCACGGGTTCGCGACACCAATGATCCGATGGCGGATGCGAGATCAGCTTCGGAATAATAGATCAAACTATCCATCGCGATGACATGATCAAAGCGACCGAGAGCGGGATCCAACATATCCCCCACAACAAATTCGATCTTGTCCTGTAAATCAGGGGCGATCCGTTTCTTGGCGATGTCAATCAAGGATGGGCTTATGTCCGTTGCGAACACATCTGCACCGCGAAGAACCAGCTCTTGAGACAATTGCCCAACACCGCAACCTGCATCCAAAACACGCAAGCCTGTTAAATCTTGGGGGAGTTGATCCAAGAGTTTGGCACGCATCTGATCCCGCCCAGCGCGCACAGTTTGACGAATGCGCGACACAGGCGCATCAGAGGTCAGACGCTCCCATGTCTTGGTCGCCGTTGTGTCAAAATAAGTTTCAACCCGTGATAAGGTCTTCGCGTAGTTCATTAATCAAATCCTAGTAATTCAAAAATGTCACGATCCTCCATTGGGGCGGGGGCCAATGGCTCTGTGCCACTCCAAAGTGTTTCCGCAAGGCGAATATATTCCCGCTGCACCGCGGCCACTTCATCGTCTAAATCCATCTCAAACAGGGTTTTCTTTTTGAGGCGCGAGCGTCGAATGACATCCACATCAGGCATATGCGCGATGCGATTAAAGCCCACGGTTTTGCAATAGCGATCAACTTCGTCTGTGTCTTTGGACCGATTAGCAACGCACCCTGCGAGGCGCACTTTGTAGTTGTTGGATTTTGCTTGAACCGCAGCAATAATACGGTTCATCGCATAAATGCTGTCAAAATCATTTGCAGTCACAATGAGCGCACGGTCTGCATGTTGAAGAGGTGCGGCAAAGCCACCGCAGACAACATCCCCAAGCACGTCAAAGATAACAACATCCGTTTCATCCAAAAGATGGTGTTGCTTCAGAAGCTTGACTGTTTGGCCGACAACATAGCCGCCACAGCCCGTTCCCGCTGGCGGACCACCCGCTTCGACACATTTCACACCGTTAAAGCCCTCAAAGACAAAATCCTCTGGGCGCAATTCCTCGGCGTGAAAATCGACCTCTTTCAAGATATCAATCACCGTGGGAACCAATGATCCCGTAAGGGTAAATGTGCTGTCGTGTTTGGGATCACAGCCGATTTGCAAAACACGCTTTCCCAATTTGGAAAAGGCCGCTGACAAATTGGAACTGGTCGTTGATTTGCCAATCCCGCCTTTGCCGTAAACGGAAAAGACTTTGGCGCCCGTGATTTGGGTATCTGGATCCTGGTGAACTTGGACGGATCCTTCCCCATCAAGGCCACGCAATTGTGGGGCTGCTTTATCTAATGGGCTCATGAGAGATGCCTTTCGGGGTCTGGGTGAATGTGGTCTGTGTGAACGGGGTCTGTGTGAAAATTGGTCATTGTGCCGCTATTCCTTCCATCCTGTCCTCAAGTGCGTCGGCTGCATTTTGAAGCGCTTCGATGGTTTCTGCATCTGGGGACCAATAGGCGCGATCTGTCGCCTCTAGTAACCGGTTGGCCATACGTGAGCTTGCGGTTGGATTAAGCTCCGCCAAACGATCCCGCATCTCTTTGTCCAAGACAAAAGTTTCGCTGATGCGTTGATATACCCATGGTTCAACTTTGCCGGTTGTGGCAGACCATCCCATTGTGTTCGTGACATGTGCCTCGAGTTGACGCACGCCCTCGGCTCCGTGATCCAATAAGGCCTCATAGAATTTCGGGTTGAGCGATCTTGATCGCGTTTCCAAGGCCACCTGATCGGACAGGCTGCGCACGGTCCCGCGCCCCTTGGTGTGATCTGAGATATAGACATCAATGTCTTGGCCATTGCGGGCGCGTTTGACCGCCCGAGATATACCACCCAACGTATCAAAATAGTGATCGACTGTCGTTACACCTAGCTCAACACTTTCTAGGTTTTGATAGGCAAGCTCGACTTTGGACAGAACCGTTTTAAGCAAATCTTTGTGCTGCGCTGGCTTTCCAGATCGACCATAGGCAAAGCTTTTGCGGGTTTCATAGGCATCTGCCAATTCGTCCTCTTCATCAAAGCTTGAGCTATCAACCAATTGGTTCACATTCGATCCATAGGCCCCTTCTGCATTTGAGAAAATCCGCAAAGCAGAGGTTTCTAAATCACTTCCTGTTTTGGCCATATGGTCCAAGACATTAGCCTTGATGAAATTCTGTTCAGGGTCTTCATCCGCGCAAGCCGCCTTATAGGCTGCCTCAGCGAGCATTTTGGTTTGTAGCGGTAAAAGATCGCGGAAAATCCCAGAGAGGGTCATAATCACATCAACCCGAGGACGCCCCAATTCATTGAGCGGGATCAAGTCAGCACCAGAAAGACGACCAAAGCTATCAAACCGAGGCTTAGCGCCCATCAACGCGAGCGCCTGAGCAATCTGGGTTCCGTCAGATTTGATATTGTCGGACCCCCACAAAACAAGAGCCACTGTTTTTGGCAATGATGCGTGTGTCTCAAGCAACATGCGCGCCTGCTCATCCCCTTGGCGACAGGCAAATGTTGTTGGCATACGGAAGGGATCAAAAGCGTGAATATTGCGGCCCGTTGGAAGAATGTCCAAGGATCGCACAACATCCCCGCCCGCCACGGGTGATGTAAATCCTGCATTCAGTGCATTCAAGATCGCAGGAATTTCTGTAGATCGGCCCAAGAGCTCACTTAGGGGAGCGTGCTGATCGGTGACTTCTATACCTGCTGCTGTAATATAGGCTGCACTTTGATCCTTGGACAAAGGCCGCCCAACCACATGAAGCCCTTCGGGAACGAGGGCTTCTTCGGTTTCGAGCAATGTCACCCAGAGCTTTGAAACATCTGAGGTATCAAAATCCACGGCCTCGCCTTGTTGGACAATGAGTTCCTCAAGCTCGGCGCGATGCGGATCATCACCAGCCATCTCGCGCCAGCGTGTCAAGCTATCCTTAAGCTCTTGTAATCCTTTGTAGAGGCCCGCGGCGCTTACAGGTGGTGTCAAATGCGTGATCGTCACCGCATTGCTCCGCCGCTTGGCAAGGCTCGCCTCAGAAGGGTTGTTACAGGCATATAGATAGATATTGGGCAAATCACCGATCAAACGATCAGGCCAATCATTGCCGTTTAAGCCAACTTGTTTGCCGGGCATAAACTCAAGCGCGCCATGCATTCCAAAATGCAAAATCGCATCCGCGTTAAATTCCGTATTAAGCCACTGGTAAAAGCTTGAAAATGCATGCGTGGGGGCAAAGCCACCTTCAAAGAGCAATCGCATCGGATCACCCTCATAGCCAAAGGCTGGCTGAAGGCCGACAAAGACATTTCCGAATTGGTGACCTAAGACAAACACCGAACTCCCGTCCGATTGAACACGTCCCGGCGCGCTTCCCCATTGGGCTTCGATCTCGTCGAGCCACGGTGTATTTCGAACGATCCAGTCACCACCAAGACGATGCGCGACATTGGCATCTTGGCCGAATTGTTTGGCGTTTCCGCCCAAAACAGCCTCCCGCAGTTCCTCAACAGTGTCAGGAACATCCAAGGTATAGCCGTCTGCTTTCATGCCGAGCAATGTGTTGTGAAGCGAGGCAAAGACATCCAAATAGGCCGCCGTTCCAGCCGCCCCTGCATTAGGTGGAAACCCAAACAAGACAACGGCCACTTTGCGGTCCGCCTGCGTTGATGTTCTCAACTCAACAAGCTTTTTCGTCCGCGAGACAAGCGCATCAATCCGTTCAAAACAAGGGGCCATTGCACGAATATCTGCGGCTTTACAGGCATATGCACAGCCCTCGCATCCGCCCTGTTCCCCATGACGTCCGGCAAACACAGTTGGATTGGTTGCCCCATCTAATTCAGGCAGTGCAACCAACATCGTGGTTTCAATCGGACCCAACCCGCCCTTGGAGACAGCCCACTGTGACAGCGTTTGAAACTCTAGCGGATGGGCGGCTATATAGGGAATGTTTAGACCCGATAGGATTTCGACGGCAGCATCCGTGTTATTATAGGCAGGCCCGCCGACAAGGGAAAATCCAGAGAGCGACACAAGAGCATCAACCTGAGCAACGCCGTTGTCTTGGAAATAGCCATCAATTGCAGGACGCGCATCTAAGCCCCCCGCAAATGCAGGAACAACTTGAATATTTTGCGCCTCAAACCCTCGGATCACAGCATCATAATGCGCTCTATCTCCGCTCAACACATAAGAGCGCATCAAAACCAAACCCACGCGCCCAACAGGGGCGCTGAGTTGTGGGAGGTCTGACATCTTATCCGTTATGCGATCTGGCAGGTCTGGATGATAGAGGCCAACATCAGGGTATTCCTTGGGCGGCTCTACGCGCGCACCTGCCCAATCTTGGATCGAACAATAACGAGACATCAGGAACCGTAACATCGCCTCGATGTTGTCATCTGTTCCGCCAAGCCAATATTGCATCACAAGGAACCAAGCACGTAAATCTTGGGCCTTACCAGGGATATATTTAAGGATTTTGGGCAAACGGCGCAGCATGCGCATTTTCTTTTCACCCGTTTCCGTGGACGGCTTAGAGGATCCGCGCAACCGCTTCAAAAGCGCCATTGTCCCGCTTTCGGGGGCGCCCATATCCAATGTGCCCATGCGGGTCAATTTGACCAGTTCTGCATCACAAATGATGCTCACCATCGCGTCACAGTGATCACGGCGCGCCAATAAAACAGGCAAGAGCGGTTTCACATGCTCTTCAAGGAAGAGCAGATTAACAACGACGATATTGGCCTGCTCTATGGCCTGCTTTGCGGCATCAAAGGATTTGGGATCCTCGCCCCATTGTGCCGCTGCAAAAATATCGACTTGCAGACCCGGAAAATCGCCCGCCATTGCCGCCAATGCGCGCTCACACGGACGTGCATTATGCGCATCAAGCGTAATTATCGCGATGCGATAGGGGGCGATATCGAGACCACTATCGCGCATAATAGGCCTTGGCTTCATATAGCGTATCAATGGAAATCTGATCGACCCCCCGATCGCTTGCATATTTTTCTGTATTGCGACGTGCTTTGCCGCGCACGAAAAACGGGATCTTGCGCAGCTCGCTTTCAGCGTCACTAAGCCAGATCACATCGGCACTGGTCCGATCTGGTTGCGGCACACCCGTCTCATTCGTAGTGGGAGAATGGGCGCGATGATGGCTTGGGCCTGCGGCATCTGAAAATTCAAAATCATCGCGGAACATTGTCAAAAGATGTTCTTCTAGCCCCATGACCAAGGGGTGCACCCAAGTGTCAAAGATGACATTTGCCCCTTCTGGTCCCATCTGCGGGGAATAACGTGCGGGGAAATCTTGGACGTGAACGGGGGCTGAAATCACGGCGCAGGGAATGCCAAGACGTTTGCCGATATGACGTTCCATCTGAGTCCCTAGGATGAGCTCAGGAGAGAGATCAGCAATGGCTTTTTCGACCTCAAGGTAGTCTTCGGTAATGAGCGCCTTTACTCCGAAGGATTTGGCAAACTGACGCAAAGGGCGCGCCATTTCACGGTTGAAACACCCCATGCCAACGACCTCAAACCCGATTTCGTCGCGCGCAATCCGCGCCGCTGTCATGACGTGTGAGCCATCCCCAAAGAGAAACACGCGTTTGCCCGTCAAATAGGTGCTGTCAATAGATGCCGAATACCAAGGAAGCCGCGATTCAAATTGCTGAGGCAAGTCGGGGCGCTTAATAAGAGTGGCGATTTCTTGGATAAAATCCGTGGTCGCGCCAATCCCAATCGGAACCGTTTTTGTATAAGGCTGACCAAGGTGGGTTTCGAGATACCGACAGGCCGCCTCCCCTGTTTCAGGGTACATCAACACATTGAAATGCGCGCGACCAAGGTCCGCGATATCCGCAGGCGTTGCGCCCATGGGCGCGCAGACATTCACATCAATGCCAAGGCTATCCAGCAATTTCGTCAACTCAACGATATCATCACGGTGACGAAATCCCAGAGCCGTTGGCCCGATCAGGTTACACGTGAGGTTTTCAGATTTTTCAACAGGATGCGCCAGTTTGCGCACAATCTGATAAAAGGTTTCATCCGCGCCAAAGTTCTCTTTGCGCTGATAACTCGGAAGCTCAAGCGCGACCACAGGAATAGGAAGCCCAAGTGCCTCAGCCAAACCCCCTGGATCATCTTGGATCAATTCAGCGGTACAGGACGCCCCAACCAGCAAAAGATCGGGTTTAGAGCGTTCATAGGCCTCTAGGCAGGCTGTTTTGAACAATGTCGCCGTATCCGAGCCTAAATCACGAGCTTGAAAGGTCGTGTAGGTGACGGGCGGGCGATGATTGCGCCGCTCGATCATGGTAAACAAAAGATCGGCGTAGGTGTCCCCTTGCGGCGCATGCAAGACCAGATGAACCTTTTGCATCCCCGTTGCCACGCGAATAGCACCGATGTGAGGGGGGCCTTCATATGTCCAAACAGACAGCTTCATGCGACCTGCCCCACTTTTAGTTTCTCCGCTCGGATCAAGGGGCGGGCAAATAAATTCGCCAAATCCGCCGCCTGTTCGTAGAAATGAATGGGGCTAAAGACCAATTCGATGGCCCATTTCGTGGTTAAGCCTTGGGCCTCAAGCGGATTAGCAAGGCCTAATCCACAAACCGTCAAATCAGGGGCGACTTGAGCAAGGCGTTCAAGCTGTTTATCAACATCCTGCCCTTCAGAGATCACAACGTGGTCGGGCAAAGCGTCCAGATCCGCACCCACCAAGTCGCGGTGAATATAAGGGCTTCCTACTTCGGTAAGCTCCATCCCACATTCTTGGGTCAAAAACCGCGCTAATGGAATTTCCAGCTGGCTATCTGGGAAAAAGAAAATGCGGCGTCCTGTTAGATCATGAGACACTTTGGCAATGGCCGCCTCTGCGCGTGCTTTGGGAGCGGATATTGCGGCTTGGAATGTATTCTCAGGGACATCAAAGCGATCAGCAATTGCCTTGAGCCATGCTGTTGTTCCATTCACGCCAAAAGGAAACGGCGCGTTAATCGGTTTCGCCCTGCGGCGGCACATTTCATCATAGGTCGCCCCCAAAAAGGGCTGCGCACAGATGAAGTGGGTATTGGGCCCAACGGCCAACCCCTCCTCAACCTTGGCATTCGGCAGGACAAGAACGTTAGACAGCCCCATGTCAGCAAGGAGCCGCATCATTTGGTCTTCCACGACATCAGGAAGAGCGCCGAGAATGGCGAGCTGGGTTTTATCTGTCTCGCCAAGATCACGAATCATCGCTTCAAGACAGGCATCTTCGCCCTGCGTGAACGTCGTTTCGATACCAGAGCCTGAAAAATTTACCACATTTACAGCTGGCGCATGTTTTTGCGATAGTTTTTCAGCCATCGTCGCCAAATCAATCTTGATCACCTCAGAGGGACAGGATCCAACGAGGAACAGGCGCTTAATGTCAGGCCGCCTTGACAGTAGCTCTGCGACGGTGCGATCCAATTCATCATGTGCGTCTGCCATGCCTGCCAAATCAGTTTCCTCAAGGATTGCTGTGGCAAACCGAGGCTCGGCAAAAATCATCACACCGGCCGCACTTTGTAGCAGATGCGCGCAGGTTCTTGATCCAACAACCAGAAAAAATGCATCCTGCATTTTACGATGCAACCAGATGATTGAGGTCAATCCACAGAACACTTCGTGCTGACCACGTTCCTTTAAAATCGGCGCTTGAGCGCAGCCCATAACAGGAATGTCTTCAGGCATAACTGGCTCCAGTCGTAGATTGCAGGCGTGCTGCGCGTAACTTTAAGATAAACTGAAGGGCGTTGACGATATAGGCGGCATAAGCCACCAAGGCCAAAGCCATAAGCTGTTGCTTTGACGTAATATTTATCATGAGCGCGATCACATAGCCAAGATGGAGTGCGATTACAAAAAAGCTCACCACATCCTCCCAGAAGAACGCTGGTGCAAGAAGATATTGCCCGAAAACAACCTTTTCCCAGATTGCACCCGTCACCATTATCAAAAGCAAAAATGCAGTCTTAAGAATGATGGAATATGTCGCCAGTGCATATCCGTCACCTGTCGTCAGGTATCGCAAGACAAGCGCCACAGACACCAAAAACACGAGAAACTGCATCGGCGCTAACACGCCTTGAACCACTGTCCAGACAGTCGAATCGCGGCGTTGTTTTTGTTCAGATGTATAGAGCAAAACCCCATGTTCCCTTGTTTCATCGCACCTCAGTGCAGGCGCTTTTGTGAAACGCTTCTTTCTGTCAAAGTATCGCTTAGTAAAAAATTATGTCAATAAAAACTTACATATTCACGCTTTGTGTGTAAAAAACTTTATACAGATAGAATGTGACTCTGTCGGTGTCGGGAAACCGTCGCCACAGATAAGCGGTAATAAAAACGACGAAAAGGTGAGTGAAAAAATTGACAGATCACCCCAAATTTGAGAGCATCAGTGTAAGTCTAACACAACATGTGCTTTTTTTGCGTCGCCCTTGTTTGATATGACTGGGGACGAAAATTGAAAAAACAGAACACAAATTTGAACACATCAGGCCTTCAGCAATCCGACATTGCGCGGCTTGCAAACAAGGCCATGACCGATGCCAGCACGCATATCAGGCCGTCAAAGTCAGCTTTATTTGATACAGTCACCGGATGGTTGGAAAACTACTCATTGTCCAGCAAGTTTACGCCCGATGACGCCCTCGCGCATTTAGTGAAAAAAGGGGTCAATGGCGATGCAATCATTGATCACATTATCCCAAACGCAGCACGTGCTCTTGGCCAAAAATGGGCCGATGACACGTTGGGGTTTTCCGATGTGACCATTGGCACATCACACCTCCACTTGCTTTTAAAGCGAATTATCAATGAGCGTGAACAAGAGCTACGTGACCAAGATGGAAAATGCGTACTTGTCGTTGTGTTCTGCCAAGAGCAGCACACTTTGGGCGCCTTGGTGCTTACCGACAAGCTGCGCAGACTAGGGCTTTCTGTAAAGGTTGAAATTGGGACGACCCAAGAACAAATTGTCGATCTCCTTCAAGAGCAAGAATTTGATGCGGTCCTTTTTTCATCTGCTGAAAACGAGATAACGCAGCAGTATGCAGACTGCATTAAATCAATACACCCCAAAGGAGGGGCACGCCCCCTTTTCGCTTTGGGTGGTCCAATTCTGTACTGTGACCGTATAGAGACGATACCTAACCAATTCGACGTGGCGACCAATGACCTTGACGTTCTGATTGGCAATATAGACTATAGACTACCAAAGCTGCGAAAGTTGCGGCGACTTGAGGGAGCAAAATAATGAAGAGCAATTCAAGCCTGTCTTGGGAATTCGGTGCAATTCCGATGATCGAACCAGAATACCTCGGGGGTATTCTTGCGACATCATCTGATATCGCCCTCCTCATTGACATGGATTGCACAATCCATTCGGTTTTGCTGAATTCACCGAACGAGTCATACGGTGATCTTAGTCATTGGGAAACGCACCCGCTGACGAAATTTTTGGCTCCAGATAGCCTCCCAAAGCTTGATAAGGCCCTCAAAAGACTTCAAGGTGGCGAGACCATCCTTTACGGTCTAGAGCTAAACCACAAAGATAATGCAAAGTGGAAATTCCCTGTACGCTATAATTTCCACTGCTTGGGAACGCATAACAAAATTCTCATGCTCGGACGCGATTTGCGCGGCCTCTCAGAGACGCAGCAACGCTTGGTCCAAGCCCAGCTCGCCGTTGAGAAAAGCAACGAAGAGCGCCGCGAATTCGATGCTCATTTCAAAATGTTGATGAAGCACACTACGGACCCAATTGCTCTTATCAATGCGGATTCAGGAACTATCCTTCATTGCAACCAAGCACTCGCTGACATGTTCGGCAGCGAAATGGACAGTTTAAGTGGAACAAAATTTCAATCGCGTTTGGTCAAGTCAGCCGAAAAGCGCGATTTTGTTGAACGCATGTCTCTGGCCGCGCAAAACAACCACAGCATTGTGTCACAGTTCGAGTGCAATGGAGCTGCGCAAGACTTAGAGCTTTCATGTGAGTTATACCGCACCGCTGGTCAGAAAGTGTTGATGTGCAAAGTCCTTACAGACACGGATGTTAGCACCTCTGATGATACGTTTATCTCTAATCTGATATCTGTCTTCCACAATAGCTCGGATGCGATGATATTCACCGATGGACAGGGCAAGATTCATTATACCAATGAACGCTTCCTTGATTTGGTGAACGTTGGTCAAAAGAAAGATGTCATTGCGCATTCCTTGGCCGATTTCTTGGGTCGTGGTCAAATTGACCTGGCTGTCATGTTGGAAAACGTGTTGAAATCGGGCTCCGTCAAAACCTATGCGACGCACCTAAAGAGCGCCTTTGGATCAAAGATCAAAGTTGAAACGTCGGTGTCCAAAAACCAAGCGAGCGAAAACGCCCTTATTGCCTTTATCCTTCGAGAAACATCGAGCTTTGAGGCAGCTGCCCCATCCAAACAGAGGGCCGCAACCCCGATGTCGCGCGATGAGGGATCTGCCAAGGATTTGGTTGGCAACGCAACGCTGAAAGAGATTGTATCAGAGACCACAGATGTCATTGAAAAAATCTGTATCGAAACAGCCCTTGAAATGACCAATAACAATCGCGCGGCCGCGGCTGAGATGCTCGGATTGTCACGTCAAAGTCTCTACGTCAAACTGAGCAAGTTCGACATTTAAACCAACTCCCGTTTGCAAAATTGATCCAATCGCACTGGCGGTTGGTTTAAGATTTATGTTGCAAGGCAATTAAATGTAAACAATAGTGGACACATGAGTGTCACAAATTTAGAACAGATTGCGCGCTTCCCTAAACCGAGCGTCGCACTTGAGCTGCTAAAGCCGATCACGTGGTTCCCGCCAATGTGGGCCTTTTCCTGTGGTGTTGTCTCATCAGGCACGCCGATTTTGCAAAACTGGTGGATCGTTTTGGTCGGTATCTTTCTCGCTGGACCCTTGGTCTGTGGCATGAGCCAAGCGGCGAATGATTGGTGTGACCGACACGTCGACTTTATCAATGAGCCCCACCGCCCTATTCCCTCGGGCCGTATGCCTGGTCTCTGGGGGTTGTGGATCGCTTTGGCGATGTCCTTAGCGGCAATCTTTGTGGGATGGACCCTTGGAAAATGGGGGTTTTATGCAACCATCTTTGCGGTGATTGCAGCATGGGCCTATTCCGCTGAACCTGTTCGATTAAAGAGATCTGGATGGCTTGGCCCTGGATTAGTTGGGCTTTGCTATGAAGGCATCCCTTGGTTCACAGGGGCGGCAATTATGTTGCAAGACTTGCCCCGCACAGAAATCTTGATAAGCGCCCTGCTCTATGCCATTGGCGCGCATGGCATCATGACCCTCAATGACTTCAAAGCGTTAGAGGGTGACACAAAGCTTGGCATACGTTCATTGCCTGTTACCCTAGGCCCCGTAAACGCAGCAAGAGCCGCGGCAATCATTATGGTTGTCCCCCAGACAATTCTGGTCGGCCTCTTGGTCTCTTGGGGATTGACGAGCTATGCGATGGTTATCGCCGCTTTGATAGGCGGCCAACTGCTTGCCATTCGCCGTCTCTTACAAGATCCGAAACGATTGGCGCCTTGGTACAATGCAACGGGCGTCTTGATGTTCGTGTCGGGCATGATGGTCTGCGCCTTTGGTTTGCGAAATGGAATATCTTTTTAAATGAGATTGGATAGAACATGACACTGAGTTGGTTTGCAATATTTAGGCTTGGATTGGTCCAAATGTGCCTCGGTGCCGTGGTCGTCGTTATGACATCAACCTTAAACCGTCTCATGGTGGTCGAATTGGCAATGGCTGCCACATTACCCGGTTTTTTGGTGGGCTTACATTATATCGTCCAGCTCTCGCGTCCAAAATGGGGGCTCGTCTCCGATTTAGAAAACAACAGAACCAAGTGGATCCTTTTGGGTATGCTGGTCCTTGGCATAGGGGCGAATTTAGCAACCTACAGCCTGACGCATTTTGAACTGCGGCCCGTCTTTGCATTTGCATTGTCCACCTTGGCCTATACGTTGATCGGCATCGGGGTGGGCGCGTCAGGCACGTCTCTTTTGGCTCTTATGGCCAAACATACCCAAGACCGCAGACGACCAGCCGCCGCCATGATCACATGGCTGATGATGATCCTAGGCATTGCATTGACCGCAGGGATATTAGGTCAACTTTTAACCCCTTACAGTCATGCACGACTAACAACATTGGTCTTGGGACTAACCCTTGGCACGCTTGTTCTGACGTTCATTGCGACTTGGCGGATCGAACGTGGCCTGATCCAAGTCCCATCACCCGTGGGCGAAAAGACAACGCTCTTGGCCGAGCTCCAAGATGTCTGGGCCCATAGTGAGACGCGAAATTTCACCATATTCGTCTTTTTGTCGATGACCGCTTATTTTATGCAAGAGCTAATCCTAGAGCCTTATGCAGGTCTGGTCTTTGCCTACACCCCCGGTCAAACGACGTCCCTTTCAGGGGTACAAAACGGCGGTGTCTTTATCGGCATGCTCATGGTTGGCATCTTGGCCTCTGCGTTAAAAATCGGGTCGCTGCGCGCATGGGTGAAACTTGGGTGCAGCGGATCAGCGGTCATGTTGGTTGCCATCATGGCATTGGGTCATGCGCCATCGACCCTCCCCCTTGACGCTGTGGTCTTTGGATTAGGCGTGTTTAACGGCATGTTTGCTGTTGCCGCAATCGGATCCATGATGACCCTTGCAGGAAGCGGCGAAAAAGCGCGCGAAGGAACCCGTATGGGGCTTTGGGGCGCTGCGCAGGCTATCGCTGCTGGCTTTGGCGGATTGCTTGGCACGATTTTGGTGGATCTCTTACAGATCCTTCAGCTGAGTACGCTCAACGCCTATGGAACCGTCTTTTTATTTGAAGCCAGCCTCTTTGTCTGGGCGGCAGTGTTAGCAAGCACCTCTATTTTGAAACCCAATAAAAAACAGCCAATGCCTATTCTATCAGGAGAATTAACCAATGTTTGATGTTGTCGTTATTGGCGGTGGCCCCTGTGGTGCATCTGCTGCAGAGGATATGGCAAAGCTTGGCTATTCCGTTGCGTTATTGGATCGACCGGGGCGGATCAAGCCCTGTGGTGGGGCGATCCCTCCGATTTTAATTGATGAATTTGACATCCCTGATCATCTTCTTAAGGCGAAAATTGTGACCGCACGCATGGTGTCCCCAAAACGTCGCCACGTGGATATCCCGATTGAGAATGGCTTTGTGGGCATGGTTGATCGCGAAGAATTCGATGAATTCCTGCGCGATCGTGCGGCGTCTCATGGCGTTACAGTCTTGCGTGGTGCATTTGAAAAAATCGCGCGACCCAAGGGGCACCCCCTCATCCATTATCGCACTGCTGAGGACAACAGCCCAACCACCCTTGAAGCGCGCTTTGTTATTGGCGCGGATGGCGCACGGAGCAAAGTGGCCAAGGCCGAAATTCAAAATGCGGAAGATATCCCCTATGTCATCGCCTATCATGAAATCATCAGCGCGCCTGACCCCTCTAGTTCGTATAAAGGAACACGCTGTGATGTGATTTACGACGGTGCGGTGTCCCCTGATTTCTATGGCTGGGTCTTTCCTCATGGGGACACAGTGTCTGTGGGAATGGGAACGGGCATCAATGGGTTTGACCTCAAACAGGCCACCGCTGACCTCCGTCACTCAAACGGGCTTACGGACTGCAAAACCTTGCGCAAAGAAGGCGCGCCCATCCCTCTGAAACCATTGAAAAAATGGGACAATGATCGCGATGTTGTTTTGGCAGGTGACGCTGCAGGCGTCGTTGCCCCAAGCTCGGGCGAAGGCATTTACTATGCAATGTGCTCTGGTCGTATGGCCGCACAAGCGGTGTCAGAGGCGTTAAGGACGGGGGATGCAAAACATCTCCGCAAAGCCTGCAAAGCCTTTACCAAGCAACATGGCACGGTGTTCAAAGTCTTGGGAGCGATGCAAAACGCTTATTACAAAAGCGACGCGCGTCGGGAACGGTTTGTGTCGCTCTGTCATGATGTGGACGTCCAAAAGATGACTTTTGAAGCCTATATGAACAAGAAACTCACAAGTGCCCGCCCCCTCGCCCACCTCAAGATTTCGTTCAAAAACCTGATGCATTTAACAGGGATCGTTTCGGAGGAGCATGTATGAGTATCATGATCCCCGCATGGCAAGACGGTTCATTAGTCCCGATGGAAAAGCTCATGGTCCATCGCTTGGGCCTAAAACACAAAGCCGTGTCTGTCTTTGTCTTTTGGAAGGGCAAAGTTTTGCTTCAACAACGCGCTTTGGAAAAATATCACTCGCCGGGACTATGGGCAAATACCTGCTGCACTCATCCAGACTGGGATGAGCCAAGCAATACATGTGCAACTCGTCGATTAAAGGACGAAATGGGGATCACAGGACTCAGCTTAGAGTTTGCCAAAACGCTGGAATACCGCGCCAAGGTCGGCGCGGATATGATCGAGCACGAGGTGGTTGATTGTTATGTGGCTCATTGCATCGATGAACCATACATAGACTTGAACCCGAACGAGGTCATGGACAGCGTTTGGATCACAGTTGAGGATTTGAAATCCAGCATTGCAAGATCGCCAAACACCTATACCGAGTGGCTAAAAATCTACGTCCGAGACCACTATCACAGCCTGTTTTCCCACAGCCAAGCGGAAACAGTTTAAACCAGTGTTGTGAGATAAAAGACCGCAAAAATGCCAAAGACCACCAAAAAGAATTTGGCACAAAAGGCAGCGGCATTGAATAGAGGATTGTCATTGAACAGCATAATCGCCGCTCCTGAGGCAAATGATTTTCCTGCATCTAATTGGCGCTTTGCGTCGATCTCTTGGCGAGCGGCATCATATCGTGCCTTCATTTCTGATTTATCCACGGATAGGTCTCCTTTTCCCATGTCGTTGAAGTGTTGCAAATGACATCAAAGTCAACCCAACGTGTTTTGATCGCAGGGGCTAGCGGTTATATCGGCCAAATGGTTGTTCAGCGGGCCCTCAAACGCGGGCATCAGGTACATGCCGTGATGCGCCCCTCCTCAAAGGTCAAGCTTGAGGAGCATCCCAATTTAACATACCATTTTGCGGATTTTGGCCCTCTGTCTGGCTGGACTGCGCCCCTACCAAAAGCAGATGCAGTGATCTCGTGCCTCGCAAGCCGAACAGGGACACCAAAGGATGCGCATCTGGTGGATTATCAAATGAACAGGGCGCTTTTAACGCATGCAGAACAAAGTCAGGTGGAGCATTTCATAATGCTCTCTGCCATCTGCGTTCAAAAACCCAAATTGGCGTTTCAGCTCGAAAAACTTAGATTTGAAGCCGATTTACAAGCAAGCCCCCTCACGCATAGTATTGTGCGCCCCACAGCCTTTTTCAAGTCACTCTCGGGGCAAATCAAACGTGTCCAATCCGGCAAGCCTTACCTCTATTTCGGAACGGGCCAAGACACTGCCTGCACCCCGATTTCAGAACGAGATCTCGCCGATTTTATGCTGGAGTGTTTAGACTTGGAGACACGACATAATAAGATCTTGCCCATTGGCGGGCCACATCCGGCCCTCACGCCCCAAGACATCGGGCATATGATGTTTGACACCTTCGATCGACCTGTCAAAATGCGATCAGTGTCCCCCCGCATTTTCACGATACTTGGAAAGGTTTTGGGGGTACTCGCCCCGTTGTCCAAGACAATCCGCGATAAATGTGAATTGATGAAAATCGGGCACTACTATGCGACGGAGTCCATGCTGATCTGGGATCAACAGCAAAACAACTATTGCCCAGTTTCAACTCCGTCCACGGGACAGGATACCCTAAAAGACTACTTTCAATCCCTGCACAATGGTCATGAGATAGAAACTGTGGATACACACAGTCAGATTTATTGATTTCACACCGACAACCCCGTAGACAGATGGGACAACACGACTGAATAGGATCAGTGCAGATTTGCCCAATTTTGATTATTCTCAACTTCCTATTCTCATCAGCCTGATCGCCATTTTAGGCGGTCTCACCTTTCGTGGCATTTGGCTCTGGGTATCTTTGACCTTTGCTGTCCTCTTTCTCTATATCGTCGACAAAGACAGCATCGTCACTTTGGTGATCTATGCCCTGACCGCATCTTTGATGATCTTTGGGTTTTTAAATATCAAACGCGGCCTGAGCGACCCATCAAAAAACCAAGAGGACACTGATGTCACGTTTGTGATTGATTCCAATAACCTGCTTGGACTGGTTGACTGGGACCTCAATCGATTTTCCGAATTTGTTGATGAACTCGAACGGGACGGCCTTCATACGCATCTCTTTTTTGATTACAGCATTCGGCGCACTCTCAAAGAGAACGATCTCATGCTGCCGAATGAAACAGTGCCGATCGCCATTTGTCGTGTCTTGGGACGGGATCGCTACAATTTAACCGTTTCTAAAAAAGGGTATACAGCCGACCCTTTGATTATCCGCTACGCGGACCGAAATGACCTCACTGTGCTTAGCAATGATAAGTTCAACAAATCGAATGAAGACAAGTTTATCCTTCAAGCCGCTGAACGATTAAAGGCAAAAGGCCGGATCAAACGGGTTGGTTTGGTGGATGATAAATTAACCATCATGTAGGCCTCTCGTCTTATAATTTTGAAATTCCCGCGCCAAAGCGTAAAAATATTGCTGAATAGCTAAAATTTCCCCTCGCCTTTTTGATACATTTATATACTTTCGGCTGAGAAAGTAGTTTCAGATATACGTGTTACAGGGGTAAGAAACATGTCAAAATCATCCAAGGCGGAAACGCCAAATTTTGTTCCCGCACCAGGGGCGCAGTCCAAAGCAAAATCAAAACGCATTATTGCACTGTGTCTTTGGGCCGTTGCAATTATGTTGGAAATTGTTGCAATCGTTTGGCTCTTGCGGCCACCATTCGAAGAATTGGCTGCAAACCAAGGCTTCCCACAGTGGCGCTGGTGGACGCTTATGGGCTTTATCGGTGTAATTGGTGTTCTCACCGTTATCGGCTCTTTGCTCTGGAAAGCTGCAAACCGTTTGGATCCTGCGACACGCAAGGAACCTGTTAAATTCTTCATCCAAAACCAGCTCGGAGCTTTTATTGCCCTCTTGGCGTTCCTGCCACTGATCGCGATGATTTTTATGAACAAGGATATGGACAGCAAGCAAAAAGGTATTGCTGGATCAGCGGCCGTGATTGTTGGTGTGGTTGCCGTACTCCTTGGCATCGATTTCAAACCTATGTCCCAAGAGCAAATGGCCGTTGAATCCCAAGTTGTGACACAGCTTGTCGGACAAGACATGGTCTGGTGGAGCAAAGGCGGCGGAGTTGTGCACCTTTGCCAAGAAGCCTCTGACATTGCCAATGCCCCAGCCATCATGATTGGGGAAAAGGCATCAGACCTGATCAAAGAGGATTGGAGCGGTCGCTAAGCTATGCGCCCATAATCCTCTTACGACGCTCTTTCATCCGCTCATCCGCTTCGGTTGTGCCATCATGAAACGATCCAAATAGCTTGTCCCATGGGATTTCGAGCGATCCATAATTGCATTCAAAATAGCGGTGATGCATTTGGTGATGAAAAGTCCCCAGAGCCAGACGGTTTTTATCCTTGACCACAAGCCCCTCAAACCCTGTGTGCGTGCTCGCCGCAGTCAGAGCGTAATATTGCAGGTGGTACAAAATGTGGATCGGATGCGCCGCAACGATCCAATGGATCAGCACAGAGCCCAAGAAAATCACATGCTCGACAGGATGCATAGACAGGCCAGACCAAGGCCCGACATTGATATTACGGTGATGCAGCGCATGCACATGTTTGTAGAAAAACGGGATATGTAAAAACCGATGGATCCAATAGAAATAAAAGCTTTCCCAAATCGGGATCAGCCAAAACAAAAGGATGAACCACACGGGATTCCCCGCAAAGGTCAGCATAGGCGCATAGCCATTTGCCATAGCCCAGAACATCAAAACCTCATAAGCGGTCCAGATCGTCACGCCACTTGCAAGGGTCCAAAACATGTTGTCACGGATTTGCCCGCCCAAGGTGAACTGACGCCCATTTTTCATCAAAGGACGCGGATCGTAACGTAACTGTTTTCCCTGTTTTGTGAAGGTGTAGAAATATAGATGCAGCCCCCCAGCCACCAATGTCATCAAGGCTAAGTTGCGAAGATACATCTCGCCGATCCAGCCAACGGCAATCGTTTTGGTTTCCTCAAGAGGGGGTTGAAACCAGTAAAACGAAATGCAAGCCAGTCCTACAATGATCAGCTTTTCGGTGATCAAAAACCACGACGACCAAAACCACCGCAAGATGTCCAATGGGCGCAAGGGCCAGCGAAACAATGGCGACACTTGGATGGGAACATTGGGAACATGGTTCCATCCCTTAACCGGCTGTTTGTCCATCTAATGCCCCTCTTGCAATTAACTCACGCTCAATAGACTGTCACAAACAATCCCGTGTGTAACCATTTTTTTGCAAAGGCCCGAACCGAGCGGCCCTTTAACAGCGCATATTTGACCCATTCGCATCATAAATTGAGGCTCCCAACACCTTGGCCTTGTAGAATTCCCCGAGGATTTCCACATCCAATTCGGTTCCCGGGACGGCATATTGCGCGCCCACATAACCCATGGCCATAGACGTTCCTGCGCGATGCGCATAGCCACCAGAGGACACATAGCCAACGGCCTCGCCGTCTTTTAGGATGGCTTCATCGTTGCTGACATCAATGCCATTTACGTCAATTGTCATTGTGACCAATTTCTGTTTGGGTCCAGTGTCGCGAACAGCCAATGTCGCCTCTTTGCCGACAAAGTCTTTTTTCCAGTTGATAAAGACATCCATACCCGATTCAACCGCATCAAAATCAGGGCGGAACTCAAGCGTCCAAACACCCCAGCCCTTTTCCAATCGCATCGACATCAAAGCGCGCGCGCCATACCAGCGATAATCAAAATCGGCCCCTGCCTCTTCGATTGCTTCGGCCAAGCGGAGCAAATACTGCGGCTTGCAATAAATCTCGTAGCCAAGCTCACCACTAAAGCTTATGCGGTTCAAAATCACAGGCACTCCACCCACAAAGGTTTGCCGTACATCGCGGAATTTAAACGCCTCAGCACTCACATCATCGCGTGTTAACCTCGCCAAGAGGTCACGTGATTTTGGACCTGACAAGGCAATTCCATGCCAGTCATCTGACACATTTTGATAACTCACACCTTGGGGCAATTCTTTTTCAAACCAACGACGATGCGCCTCTTGCATCGCACCTGACCCAAAGAGCATGAAATGATCTTCACCCAAACAGGCAACTGTCAAATCCCCATAAAGCTTACCCTTAGGCGTCAACATCGGTGTCAGGGCAAGGCGTCCCGGCTTGGGCACGTAGCCTGCCAAAATATGATCTAAATAGGCTCGTGCGCCAGCGCCTTTGAATTCATGTTTGGCGAAATTGGCGATTTCAATGCCACCCACCGAGGTTTGAACCGCTTTGACTTCGCGCGCGACATAGTCATGGGATCGATTGCGTTCAAATGTAGGTGTTTCATGGGCATCCTGAGGCGTATCTGCAAACCAAAGTGCGTTTTCCAAACCAAAGCCTTGCCCCATCAAAGCCCCCTTGGCGACAAGACGGTCATAAAGCGCTGTTGTCTTTTGCATCCGTCCCTTGGGCAAAGTTTCATTCGGGAAGGTCATGACAAATCGACGTTCGTAGTTTTCTGAGGATTTGATTGTCCCCCAATCGGGCGTCGCGAATTCACCAAACCGCGCAACATCCATTGCCCAGACATCAATGCTTGGTTCGCCGTCAATCATCCACTCGGCCATTGTGAGGCCCACGCCACCACCTTGACAAAAGCCTGCCATGACTCCGACAGCGACCCAATAGTTTTTCATCCCCGGAACAGGGCCGATCATGGGATTACCATCAGGCCCAAAGGTGAACGGCCCGTTAATCATGTCCTTAATCCCCGCCTCGCCAATCGCAGGTATCCGATCAAAGGACATCTCCAACCGATCCGCGATACGATCCAAATCAGGCGGAAGCAATTCGTGCCCGAAATCCCAAGGCGTGCCACCCACTTTCCAAGGCGTTGATTTAGGCTCATAGGTGCCGAGCAACATGCCCTGCCGTTCTTGGCGGAAATAGATATTCGCCTCATAATCAATCCCCGCAGGAAGCCGCCCTGCTTCGCCCATACTGTCCATACGCTCGGCAATGAGCGGGATTTTATCGGTGATCAAATAGTGATGTTCCATCGGCTGAACGGGTAAGTGAACGCCGGACATATGCCCAACTTCGCGTGCCCAGAGACCACCACAATTCACAATTTGTTCAGCGTTGATTTTCCCTTTAGGCGTTTCCAAATCCCAAGACCCATCAGGCCGCTGAGACATCGCCGTCACACCGCAATGCGTGAAATATTGCGCCCCATGCACCCGTGCGGATTTGGCAAAGGCATAGGTTGCGCCAGAGGGGTCCAAATCACCATCCTGATCATCCCAGAGGGCCGCATGATAATGTTTGGGATCAATCAAGGGATGGCGCTCTGCTAATTCTTTGGGGCTGATGAATTCTTGATTAAGCCCCATATACCGCGCTTTGGAGCGTTCGCGTTTGAGGTAATCGTACCATTCTTTTGTCGAGGCCGCATAAAACCCACCAGTCATATGCAGGCCAACGGAATGACCAGAGGTTTCCTCTATTTCTTTATATAAATCAATTGTATACCCCTGCAGTCGGGAAATATTCGGATCGCTCGAAATCGTGTGAATTTGACCCGCCGCGTGCCAGCTGGATCCAGATGTCAGCTCATCGCGTTCCAACAAGACCACATCTTTCCAGCCAAATTTAGCGAGGTGAAAGAGGATCGAACATCCGACAACGCCACCACCAATGACGACAACTTTGGCATGACTTGGAAGCGGTTTACTGGTCGCTGTTTCGTCTTTTTGAATATCTGGCATGTCGTCCTCCTAATACCACGCGTCGGGCAAGTCTTCTTTGCGCTTGGCCACAAATGCCTCTAGCGCCTCTTTGGTGTCTGTATTTATGGGCGGTTGTTGATAATCCGCCAACATTTTTTTCACGCGTTTGTTCGCGCGAACGCGCATATCTTGGCTTCCGCCTTCTTCCCAGCTTTCTACGTTTTCGCTGTCGCTGAGGGCGGGTTCATAAAAGGCGCTTTGATAATTCCGCATGGTATGCGCACATCCCAAGAAATGCCCGCCTGCATCCACTTCTCCATAGGCATCACGTGCAAAGGCCTCATCTGAGACATCTAATCCCTGTGACAATACCTTTTGATATCCCCCCAAACGATCTGCATCCATAATGAGCTTTTCATAGCCCACGCATAGCCCACCCTCGAGCCAACCCGCAGAGTGCAACACGAAATTGGCACCCGCAAGCATGGTCGAATGCATACTATCCGCGCTTTCATAGGCGGCTTGGGCGTCTTCGATTTTGGACGCCGTCAGGGACCCACCGCAGCGCAAAGGCAGCCCAGCGCGACGCGCCAATTGCCCAATTGCATAATTCGACATCACAGGCTCTGGCATTCCAAACGTCGGTGCGCCTGATTTCAAAGACATCGACGACAGGAAGTTCCCCAAAACAAAGGGCGCGCCGGGCCGCAAGAGTTGAACATAGGCGCAGACCATCATCGCCTCGGCCATCGCTTGTGCGACAGAGGCGGCTGTTGAGACTGGGCCCATCGCACCACTGAGAATAAAGGGCACAACGATCATGCCCTGCCCCCGCGATGAATAAACGCGCGCGGCTTCGGTCACGACTTTATCAACCAAAAGCGGAGAGTTGGTATTCACATTCCCCATGATGACGCAATTCTCATCCATGACGTCCTTGCCAAATAGGATTTCAGCCATATCAACGCTATCTTGGGCACGGCTCATTTCTGTTATCGCGCCAAGATGCGGTTTGTCCGACAAAGTCATATGGGCAAGTAGCATATCCAAATGTCGCTTGCTGACAGGAACATCACAAGGCTCAACTGTTACCAGCCCACCGTGATGCAGATTAGGATGCATATAGCTAAGCTTCACCAAGTCATGAAAGGCCGCCATATCCCCATAGCGACGCCCCTGTTCTAGATCACGCACAAAAGGCGCACCGTATATGGGCGCAAAAACTTGATTGCGACCCCCAATACGAACCGAACGTTCGGGGTTGCGGGCGAGCTGGGTAAATTCACTTGGGGCTTTGCGACACAATGCGCGAATCCAATCCGCGGGGGCAGTGACGATATCACCCTCTATCTTCGCCCCCTCTTTGCGCCACAGATCCAAAGCAACTGGATCATCGCGAAAGGCAATACCCACTTCTTGGAGGATCCAATCCACTTGCGTTTCAAGCTTTTCAATACTCTCCTCATCGAGCGGATTAAAAAACGCCAAAGACCTTTGCACATAAGGCGAGGCTTGAACGCGACCACCCGTTTGATCGCGGCCGCGCGATGGACGTGAACGTCTAGCCATTGAAACTTCTCCCCTATTGTTATCGAAACGTAGCCGTAAAAATCCGAGCTGTGACGGTTGAAAAAATCTATGATTTGGATAAGTTCAGATTATGCAAAACCTCTGGACCCATTTAGCATCCCCGCGCCACCTCGTTGTGTTTGAAGCCGCCGCACGGCGCGGATCTTTTACGTTGGCTGCACAGGAGTTGAATGTTCAGCAACCTTCTGTGAGTGCATCCATCAAACAGTTGGAAACTGCACTCGGCGTCGTTTTGTTCCAACGCGATCATCGTCGCATAAGCCTCACACATGCAGGTGACCGTCTTTTTGCGGATGTCACACGCGCTTTTGATCAATTGGAACAAACCGCAAATTCCATTCGACAATCCGCCAGCAACGATCATGTTACGCTGAGCGCATCCTCTGCCTTTACGAATTATTGGATGCTACCGCGTTTGAGCAAATTTCAACACAGCTACCCCAATATAGATCTCAGACTACAATCCAGTGATCGCGAACCTGATCTGAACGCCGAACCCATTAGCCTTGCGGTTCGTTTGGGGAACGGACATTGGCCCGGATACGAGAGCGCATTGATCGCCCCGGAAATCATCTATCCTGTTGCCGCACCTCGCGTCATGGCTTCGGCCGTGCACCTCAGGAATATTACGGGGCTCTTGCATCAACGCCTCATTCACCTCGAAGAACCTATTCGTGAACGCCCCTCATGGGCCCAGTGGTTCCGCGAATTTGGGATCACGGAACAGCCTCCGCAAAGTGGGCTGCGCTTGAATGATTATGCGATGGTGCTTCAAGCGGCAATGGCGGGCGAAGGGTTCGCTTTTGGGTGGCACCATATCGTTGGCCCACTAATTGAAAAGGAATTGCTTGCTGGTCGATCCGATTGGTCGTGGACCACGGGAAAAGCGTTTTATTTGGTGTGGTCCAAGGAACGCTCTCTTATCCCAAACGCCGAAATCGTGCGCGATTGGATTGTGTCCTCAGCTGTGTCAGATCACAGACAGTGATCAATCCCCGAAATGTTCAATACTCTTAGCCCCTGCTAGAATATTTTGCGCAGCAGATAAGAGAGATTGGGCTGCTGCTTCTAACGACTGGGCATAGTCTTCCGCCTGTTCTTGAGGGGCAACATTAATGATGTTTTGATCCAAAAGACGTTGCGCCTGAAGCGCAGCATGTCGGCTATATTCGCTCGTCACAACATGCGCTGGATCAACATTAGCCAATTGATCATATCGTGAATAATCGGGGAAATTCGGATCCCTTGGGACGTAGCCATTCACCATCGTTACGCGTTCACCGGGTGCGGTCAAACCCTTGGCCTGATGCACGACCAAATTCCCTTGTTGAAGCACTGCATATCCAGGTCCAGGCATGTCAGGTGATATTATTTTATCCTCAGGGATATGCTGTCCAGAGGCTTTGAGCTGGGCCATTTCTTCTTTGGTGCCTTTGAAATATTGAAACTGTCCGCCTTCATTCTTGGTCGGGTCTGTCACAAACATCACATAATCAAAGCGCAGCGTATCCACGTGCCATTTATCAACGTTTTTACCGATTTCCTGTGGATTATAATTGAGATGCCCCAATTGATGCGGGATCGTATGCGGCATTAAATCAAGCCCCGCAATATCACTCAGAAAATCGGTAATTTCTGGACTAAGGCACAAATCCCGCAGGAATTTAGACCGATATACCCCACCTCAGACACATCGCTCAATCCGCGCGTTGGAGGTGGCGAAGGGTTCTAGTCGTTTCACTGTCTCATACAAAAGAACTGCCCCCTCATCCGAGAGCACACGAAACATAGAGGTGGCGGCAAATTTAGCAGGCGCTTGAGCAATGGTCTCGGCGTCGTAATTCAGATCGCCCAATCCGTAGACATCGGTTGGTGGCTCAAGTTGTAGATGCTTCGAGGCCTCAAACACTGGCTCCTTGTCCAAAGCATCAAAGCCCGTGGGGCGCTGCGTCAAATAAAAGGGATACATGCCCATCTCCGTATCTCATTCATGTTACAAAAATTGAAACCAAACGGGCCAAGGCTGTCAAGCGCTTTGCCCACAGAGGAGACCTCGCGAAAGGCCACGCCTGTGAGCTTGCTATTGATCGGCCTAGTGGCTGTCTCTTGGCCGGGACACACGAGCCGTGTCGCGATATTTCGGGGCATCCCGCAATGTCATCCCCGTATCCAAACCTGTGGTCAGTTCGCGGAAATACTGCTGCCACGGTGTTTGGCTCTCTGGAATTGCATAACCGCCAGCGGCCTCTAATTCACGGGCACGCTCCGCTAGTTCCTCAAGGGGCACCAAAATATCGGCGCTGCATTTGTTCAAATCGAACCGAACCGTATCCCCTGTTTTCAACAAGGCCAATCCGCCGCCTTCAGCCGCTTCAGGCGATGCGTTCAAAATAGACGGCGATCCAGATGTACCTGATTGACGCCCATCGCCGACACAGGGCAAAGCTTGTATGCCTTGCTTTAGCAAATAGGATGGAGCACGCATGTTCACGACCTCGGCACCCCCAGGGTAGCCTTTGGGACCCGTCCCTCGCATAAACAAGACGCAGTTTTCATCAATGCTTTCAGATGGGTCATCAATCCGGTTGTGAAAATCCTCTGTCCCGTCAAATACAATCGCGCGCCCTTCAAAGGCGTTAGGATCCTCGGGATTAGACAGGTATCTTGCTTTGAAATCCTCGGAAATCACACTGATTTTCATGATGGCACTGTTGAACAGGTTGCCCTTGAGATTCAAGAACCCCGCATCCTCAACCAGTGGGTTGTCGAGCGTGCGAATGACATCTGTGTTAGATGCTGCTTTGCCGTCACAGTTGACCTTCATGCTGAGGCCATTCACAGTAATTGCGTCGGGATTGGGCAATAGCCCCCCTTTGAGCAACTCTGCAACGACCGCGGGCACCCCCCCTGCGCGGTGATAATCTTCGCCAAGGTATTTACCAGCAGGTTGCAGATTTACCAATAGTGGAACTTTGAACCCCAATTCCTGCCAGTCGTCGTTATTTACCTCGACACCAAGATGCGCCGCAATCGCATTGAGGTGTATTGGCGCATTGGTGGATCCACCGATCGCGGAGTTGATAACAATCGCATTTTCAAAGGCCGCGCGTGTCATGACATCCGATGGGCGCAAATCTTCCCAAACCATGTCGACAATACGCTTGCCTGTTTCATAACTAATTTGTGCACGTTCGCGGTAAGGCGCAGGAATAGCAGCGCTTCCTGGAAGCTGCATGCCCAAAGCCTCGGCCAATGAATTCATCGTTGTCGCGGTGCCCATCGTGTTGCAATAGCCGACAGAAGGCGCGCTAGAGGCGGCGATATCCATAAACTCTTCGCCGTCAATTTCACCTTTGGCCATCATTTCACGGGCTTTCCAGATAATCGTTCCCGATCCTGCACGCTCCCCGTTCCACCATCCATTCAGCATAGGCCCAACAGACAAAGCAATCGCCGGTATGTTCACTGTCGCCGCCGCCATCAACAAAGCAGGCGTGGTCTTGTCACAGCCGATATTCAGAACAACCCCATCCAATGGGTATCCTTGAAGCGTTTCGACCAAGGACAAATAGGCCAAGTTGCGATCCAAATTCGCAGTCGGGCGTTTTCCCGTTTCTTGAATAGGATGCACAGGCACTTCAATAGGCGTGCCTCCAGCCGCAATAATCCCGTCGCGGACACGTTTGGTCAATTCGAGGTGATGACGATTACAGGGTGACAAATCGCTGCCTGTTTGTGCAATGGCAATAATCGGTTTGCCAGATTGCAGCTCTTCACGGGTGAGACCATAATTTAGGTAGCGCTCTAAATAGAGTGCTGACATTTCGGGATCCCCTTCCCGTGCGAACCAATCGCGAGAGCGTAACTTGTCCTTCGTCATTTTCGTCATTTTTAACATTCCGCCAGGTTGGAAGTGATTCTTTTATGCTTAATCATAGGAGAGTGCTCTGCGGAAACATAGGGCACAATGAAAATCTAGTCACGGGGTGAAAATGGCCCTAACCCACTGCAATTCGTTTCAAATATTGGAACAGATTGCGTTGATGCGAGCCGGGTTTAAGGGATGCGTTTCGCTGCACCACAAGGGCGTGTTCCACATTTGTGGATGTATTTTATGCCTCACTCTATTCCAGAGTCACCAGTTCAAAACGCAGGATCCCGATAAGGTGCGTCATCAATTCCAAGAGTTAAACGCTTTTATTGATTGAACATTTCGCGACATCGTTTACCAAGCGGTAAGTGCAAAAACAGAAATGATGAATTCATGCCCAATACCGAAGCTCCCAACTACCCCCCGAACGCGGCCCGTGACTGGATCAAATTGCTTTCGGATTACCGCGAACCCAATGCGGCGCGCAGCAGTCTTGAGCTCGGCATCACTTTGGGCTGTTTCGTAATATTGTGGGGGCTAGCCTGGCATACAATATCGATCAATATTTGGCTTACTCTCGCCCTTTCTGTTTTGAACGCGGCCTTTTTGTTGCGATTGTTCATTATCCAACACGACTGTGGTCACAGCTCATTCTTTAAGAACCGCGTTCTGTGTGATTGGCTTGGCCGCATCATCGGGGTCGCCACACTCACGCCCTATGATGTGTGGCGGCGCTCTCATGCATTGCACCATAGCTCATCAGGTAATCTAGGTCGCCGAGGAATGGGAGATGTCCATACACTCACCGTCTCTGAGTATCAGGATAAATCAGCCGTCGGGCGCCTATTCTACCGTCTGTACCGCCATCCTGTGGTCCTGTTTGGTCTCGGACCAGGGTATTTGTTCTTTCTCCAGAACAGGTTGCCGCTTGGCTTGACGCATCAGGCAAAATATTGGGTGAGCGCAATGGGCACAAACGCGGTCATTCTGACAGCGCTTTCAATCATATATTATTTCGGTGGGTTAATGCCAATCCTCCTGATTTTCCTCCCCTCAACCTTTATTGCCGCAACCTGTGGCGTGTGGTTGTTTTATGTGCAGCACCAATTCGAGGAAACCCATTGGGAACAAGAGCCTGATTGGGACATCCACGAAGCCGCCTTTCATGGCAGCTCATACTATGTGCTCCCCCCCGTCTTGCAGTGGTTGACAGGCAACATAGGCATTCACCACGTCCACCACCTCTATAGCCGCATTCCGTTTTACAAACTGCCAAAGGTGCTCAAGGAACACAGCGCACTTGCCACGACCAATCGCATGACCATCAAAGAAAGCCTCCAAACGGCGCGGTTGCATTTGTGGGATGAAGAGCGCAAGAAACTGGTGTCTTTTGCACAGGCACGCAAGCTTCAACTTGGTTAATTGAGCATTAATTGCATTGATCAAGTTATCAAACTTTAGTGGCTACACCTTAATTAAAAACTCGGACAACCACATCGCGTCGGCTGTCCGAGTTTCAAAAGGTCAGGCTGTTCACAGCTTTTGCCTTCGGACCTACAGAGTACTTGCGACTAAGCTTGCGTGCCAAGGCCAACACTCTCAATGTTCTACCTGAAAATTTCATCGAATGGTTTGGTTTATAAGTTGGATTAATTGGGTTTTCATTTACTTGAAATTACACTTTTTTATGCATAGCCTTTCGGCATTTAATCCCGTCCGAAAGATGTTTAAAAATGTCCATTTTTTCTGCAATGTTATTGGAGCCCCGAATTCAGTTAAGTCCAACACTGACGCTACCTTGCGATATAGCAGACTACTGGACATTGCGTGATGCAACAGCGTGCGAAATCTCTGAGAATACGCAAAGATGTGAAAACATATTTAAGCATCATGAGTTTGAATATGAAAACCCAAATTCCGCAAAAAAGTTACCCTTTGAACACTTGAAACTCTTAGTTTTCGAACACATCGAAGTTGAGGGCAGGAGTATGCACCTTGGCCGCTTGCAGGATGCTTTGTTTTATTTAGACCACAATTTACTACTTGGCGGTCTGTTCGACGAAAGATTAAAAAGGATTTGCTCGCACACCGCCCATCTTGGGATTGCCGTAAACACATTTGCGTATGCTGATCATTATCTTGAGCGCTTTGAGTTCAGAGAGGACGATCTGGCATTCTTGAACACTCTTTATTCCAAATACTATGATGCGTTTGACAAAAGCTCACTTCGTGATGCCGCGCGTAACCTTCGCGATATCGCGTTAAATTCAAAATATGTAATTCCAAATTTCATGTCGGTAATAGAGGGTGCGTTAACGACAACAGATGCCAATTCAGATCTTCAAAATACTATCTCAAGAAATATGAGATATGTTTATGAAGACATTTTTGACGACTTGGAGTTATGCAAGCACTTAGAGAAGCCTGATTGGAACAAACTTTCTATAAAGGAAACAGATGCACGCGTTGTCTGGAAACAGCTATATCACCTTCGCAGCCTTATTATTCACGGCTCCAATCCCAATTTTGGGCACGGTGAATTAAATAGAATCCCAGACTTTAGAACCGCTCAAAAGATTTTAATATCTGGTGTAAAAACACTGACAATGCTGCAAGTTGAAAAGCCCGAAGTATTTGGGGCGTTACGGACATGATTAGCGTTTATTGCGACGAGGAGAAGCACGCAAACGCTCTCATCGCTTCATTCCAGCATTAATTGTTAGCAGTATATAGATTACTAAAATCTCTCCGCGATCAGTAATTGGGCACTTTTTTCCCGTCGGCTGAAAAACTTACGATTTTATTAATGCGCGACAGTCGAGTGTCGTCGCGTTTCGCAAGTGAGAGCCATCGCAAAATATTTCGTCGATATGACGGCGCTGAGGCGTCCCACCATTCTTTGGCGCCTGCTTCAGATAGCGCCTTCACAAGATCATCTGGCTCGATCAAAGCATCGATATCCTGGCCGACGTTGTAGGAGCCCGCTCTTTTTGCCTCATTGATCCGCGCCAACCCTGCGGCCTGCATCCGCCCCTCTTTGATAAGGCGATCTGCGCGGTCCCGATATGTTTTCGTCCAGGCCTGCGCTTTTCGCGGAGAAATAAGCTGCATAGTGCGATCATCATCTAACTTCATGCGCCGTCCATCAATCCAACCATATGCAAGTAAGGCATCCAAAACCTCGTCTCTCGACACGTATTTATCGCGATGCAGGGCTTTCCATGTGACAAGCCATACTGTTGGGCCGTTTGAATGATTGGATGCAAGCCAGTCCCACAGACCATTCGCGCGCGTTATCTCAACTTTCTCAAAATCATTGGGGGTCATTGTGATATCTCTGCAACCTCATAAAATGTCTGCACCTCAAGACCTAAGACATAGAGCAGGTTAAACCAAGTTAAAGCATTTAGGTTGATCCGAGAACAATTTGCCGAGTTCTATTGTTTAGTCTTACATCATTCTACGAGAAACGGGCCCGCAAGACACCGAAGCAAGTCATTGCGACCATAGTTCTTGATGCCACATCAGGTTTCTCGGGCTCAACTTTCCTTAAAGATGTTTGCCATATTCGCCTTACAATTTAGGCTCATTTGAGGCCCGTTTACACATTTTTAAATTTCACGAGTCCGTTACAAATTTGATACGGAACTTTGACAATTGACGCCTATACCCCATCCAGTCAGTGAAGGGGAAGAAATTGCTAACAGCCTCCAATGTAACAAAAGTATTTGGCAACAGCACCGCTGTAGATACTGTATCGTTTACCTTTGATAAACCAATGATGGTCGGCATTATCGGCGCCTCAGGTGCAGGTAAATCCACGCTCTTGCGCATGATTAACCGGTTGGGCGATGTCACCTCTGGGACGATTACATATGAGAACGTCGAAGTGTCCCAACTCAAGGGATCAGCCAAACGTCAATGGCAATCAGACTGCGCAATGATCTTTCAACAATTCAACTTAGTGCCTCGCATGGATGTGGTCAGCAATGTGTTGCATGGAACATTGAACAAGCGGTCCACTCTGGCGACATTGTTCAACCTATACCCACGCACTGACATCGTAAAAGCGATTGAAATTTTAGACCGTTTGGGCGTTGCGGAGCATGCGTCAAAACGGGCTGAGGCTTTGTCAGGCGGCCAACAACAGCGTGTCGCCATTGCGCGCGCATTGATGCAGGATCCGAAAATCATCCTCGCCGACGAGCCAATTGCATCCCTTGACCCAATGAATGCACAGATTGTTATGGATACCCTGCGTCGCATTCACGAAGAGGACAACCGCATGGTTGTCGCAAACCTGCACACATTGGATACGGCGCGCCGCTACTGCGACCGCATTATCGGCATGCGCAAAGGGAAGGTCGTCTTTGACGGATCCCCTCAAGATTTAACAACATCCGCGGCGCGCGACATCTACGGCGCGGATCAGTCCTTCTCAGAAGAAGCGACATCAACCGAGATACGGGACCTTGAATACATGGTTCCCGCATAACTTTCATCAACTGCCAACCGGCAACAATCAAACTGTGGAGAGATAAGATGAAAAAGTTCGTAGCAGCCATTTTGGCAACAACAGCACTAGCTGCACCTGCATTTGCAGACGGTCACGGTGGAATTTCAGAATTCCGCATCGGTATCTTGGGCGGCGAAAACGCTCAAGACCGTTTGAACAACCAAGAATGCTTGCGTCAGCGTACCGAGGATTTGTTGGGCGTTGAAACAAAATTGTTCGCACCTGCAGACTATGACGGCGTTATCCAAGGTCTCTTGGGCGGTACAATCGACATGGCATGGTTGGGCGCGTCGTCTTACGCGAAAATCTACCTAGAAGATCCAGAAGTTGTTTCACCTGTTGTGGTTAAAGTAAACGTCGATGGTGGTTACGGCTACCACTCAATCGGTTTTGCACGCAAAGACAGCGGCATCACATCGCTCGACGACATGAAGGGCAAGACATTTGGCTTTGGTGATCCAAACTCAACATCTGGTTACTTGATCCCATCCATCGAAATCCCAACACTCACTGGCGCGACAATGGACTCAGGCGATTACTTCGGTGACGTCAAGTTCACAGGCGGCCACGAGCAAACAATCGTTGCCGTAAACAATGGTGACGTTGACGGTGGTGTGACTTGGGCTGATGGCTTGGGCAACTGGGAAGATGGCTACAACTCAGGCGCTTTGCGTCGTGCGGTTGACGCAGGCTTGGTTGACATGAACGACCTCGTCGAAATCTGGAAATCAAAGCCGATCCCAGAAGGCCCTGTTGTTCTTCGCACAGCATTGCCAACAGACGTACAAGTCAAAATGGCGTCACTTATGGCATCTTTGAAAACTGTTGATCCTGATTGCGCATACAACGTGTTTGCTGGCGACGCACAAGGCGTTATGCCAATCACACACGACGCATATGTTTCTATCGTAGAAGCGCGTAAAGCAAAGCAATAAAAGCATTGTTTCTTAACGGGGTGCCAAGAGGCGCCCCGTTATTTTTTTGCAGGTAGTCCATGACCCAAAATCACCCCACTCCATCCGTAAAACACATTCAAGACAGCTATATGGCCATGACGGTGCGCAAGCGCAGCTATGGCGCCATTTTGTTGCTAATTTTCATAGCCTTAATGGTCAGCGGGTTTCGCACGGCACAGGACCGTAATGCGGGGTCGTTCTGGGACGGGATTCACCGAATTTTTGATTTTCCATCTAGCGTGATAAGCGAAGCGGTCGAAAAACTCGCAGAGCTGCCTATCCACATGGCAACCTATTTTCCCGCGCTTTTGGAAACGATTAACATCGCCGCAGCCTCAACCTTGGTCGGGGCAATTTTAGGTGGCTTTTTCTCTATGTTGGCGACGCGTGGACTGGCGAAATGGCCACGTCTCATTCCAGTCTTTCGGCGCATCCTTGATTTAATGCGCGCGGTTCCTGAAATCGTCATTGCTTTGGTGCTTATCTTTGTCATGGGGGGCGGCCCCGTCCCTGCGATGATCGCAATCGCCTTTCATACCACTGGCGCGCTCGGCAAAATGTTTTCCGAAGTTAACGAAAACGCCTCCCTCAAACCTGTTGATGGCTTGGCCTCGGTTGGGGCAAGTTGGACACAGCGTATGTTCCTAGGCGTCGTTCCTCAAGTCGCCCCTAATTATATGAGCTATGCTTTGATGCGCTTTGAAATCAATATCCGCGCCTCTGCTATTTTGGGCTTTGTGGGTGCGGGCGGTATTGGCTACGAGCTCAAGAATGCAATGTCTTGGGGTCAGGGTCGTTATGATCAGGCGGCAGCAATCTTCTTAATGTTGTTCGCCACGATTGTTGTGTTTGACCAAATCTCATCCATGTATCGCAACCGCCTCACACATGGGCGTAAATCAAACGAGGTGTTATCATGACAACCACAGCTTCGATGGATCAGCTCACTGATCACGCGATACACCATATTTCCCGCAAGAAATTCACCACGTTTGCAGGCCTCTCGGTTGTTTTGGCCTATTTCGTCTATATCTTTTTCGCCTTTGATTTGATTGGCTTATATCAGTCCGCATCAGCCAAAAACGCGCTGACATTGGTGCGTGATAGCTATTCTTACAAAGTCCATGTCGCGCGTGACAATCGCTCTAGCGAAATTGACATCAAAATCGAAGGCGAAAACAAAGGCGCCTATCCAAAAGGCGAAGCGCCTGACTGGGTGGCCCTTGCCCCTGCAAACACTGTTATCGACTTGGGAAAAGGTCACACTGTGACCTATGGCGAAACAGAGGTCACCTATGACATTCCGGGCTATGGCACCGTTTGGGTTAACCCAACCCGCAAAGGGGTCGAAACCAAGTACCCTGAAGGGGATGTTCCCGACTATATCAGCGCATCCAAAAACCGTTTGATGATTATTACGGACCAAGGACGTTTGACGGTCACGCGCAACAGAACCGAAGTGTTCCGCTATTTTGTCGGCTGGGAGCTATTCTTTTTCACGCTTGATAGCCCCTATCACAACATGCCTTTTGGCGAAGTCATGTCACGCGCCTTCAATGGCGAAGCGGGCGCGATCTTGTCTGATTTTTGGAACAATCGGATGTGGTTACACAAGGACGTAGCCTGGGCGATCTATGAAACAATCTTGATGGCCTTTATCGGAACATTTGGCGGAGCCATCGTGGCCCTGCCGCTTGCGTTCCTCGCCGCTAAGAATTTCACACCTTTCCAATCTCTTCGTTTCTTCATGCGTCGGATCTTTGACTTTATCCGCGGTGTAGATGCTTTGATCTTTACCATCATGCTGTCACGCGCCTTTGGCCCCGGCCCCATGACAGGTGCGCTTGCTATTTTGATTACGGATACGGGCGGCTTTGGTAAGATGTTCTCGGAAACATTGGAAAATATCGATGACAAACAAGTCGAAGGCGTCCAATCCACGGGAGCGCGACCGCTTCAGCGATATCGCTTTGGGGTATTGCCGCAAGTGACACCTGTTTTGATGTCACTGGTCCTCTATTTCTTTGAATCCAATACCCGCAGCGCGACAATCATCGGCGCCATCACAGGGGGTGGCATTGGGTTGCTCTTGACCCAAGCGATGTATACGCAAAAAGACTGGGAAGAAGTCAGCTATTACATTACCCTTATTATCCTCATGGTGGTTGCGATGGATTGGCTATCTGGCATTTTGCGCCGCGCCTTGGTCAAGGGATCGTCAAATGACACACTTTAGAGCAACCAAATGACACGTCTGAACGAAACAGATCCCTTTTTGCACCCCGACTGCGAAACCAGAGACTGCCGCTTTGGGCGCTTTGTAGAAATCGGCAAAGGGTCACGTCTACAAAATGTGACCTTGGGCGATTATTCTTACTGTGACCGGTACGCGGACATTGCAAATGCTGAGATCGGGAAATTTGCCAATATCGCCAGCTTCACCCGCATTGGCGCGACGGATCATCCGCTCGAAACCGCAAGCTTGCACCATTTTCTCTATCGCTCAGCTGATTATTGGTCAGATGCCCAAGATGATATCGCTTGGTTTAAAAAGCGTCAGTCTCGCACAGCCTATATTGGGCATGACACGTGGATTGGACATAACGCCCAAATCAAACCCGAAGTCACCATTGGCCATGGCGCCGTCGTCGCATCAGGTGCAATCGTCACCAAGGACGTCGCCCCTTATGCGATTGTGACAGGCATTCCAGCCCAGCCCTTGCGACTGCGTCAACCAGCCGAGATCGCAGAGCGGTTTATAGCGCTCGCTTGGTGGGATTGGGATCATGATCTCTTGCGCAGCAGGCTCGAGGATTTTCGCACCCTGCCTGCTGAAGCATTCTTGGATAAATACGAGTGAGTGCAGCGGCCTATTGCGCTGCAATCTGTGCGTTTCCTTGCGCGTATTGCATCAAGCGATCCGCAATTTGACCCGTCACGAATGAGAACTGTCCACGACATAGTGTTGCATCAATTTCCAAGGTCTCTTTGTTCAAAAACACCAAATCGGCCCGCATGCCCTTATCAATCCGTCCAAGGGTGTCTAATCCCATGACATCCGCAGCGTTTGTGGAGATCATTTTCCACGCGTGTGACAGAGAACACTCGCCATCTTGCCAAAGCTTGATCGCGGACTGAGACAGGGCAGGATAGTAATAATCCGACACCAACACATCACATAGGCCCATGCGAATGAGGTCTATCGCAGCAATATTCCCCGATTGAGATCCCCCGCGCACAACGTTCGGAGCCCCCATCAAAACGGGGTTACCAAGGTCATGAGCCGTACGTGCGGCCGCCACAGTTGTTGGGAATTCGGCGATATGCGCGCCCAAATCCGAAAAGGCTTTGCGTGTCTGCTCATCTGGATCATCATGGGATCCATAGCGTATTCCGCGTTGATCAAAGGCACGTGCCGATTTTTCCAGAAACTCAGGAACGTCTTTTTCCTGGCTCAAGGCCATTTGAAAGGCGTCAAAATGTTCATCAGCATTGCGTCCGATTTCAGCCGCCCATGCCTGAAACGATCCATCATTGCGATCAACCATCTCTTTGGCTTCTGGCAAGTGATTGTTAAATACAAGGTAATCTATACCGAATTGATCAATCGCCTCTATGAGGGCATCATACATATCGCAAGTATGTGTTTCCAAACGAATTTGAAGACGTAAATCAGTGCGCGACTTCGGCTTGTAGCCCTGTAACGTCTGAGCAAAATGCTGCGCCTGCTTTGGGCTGCGCTTCATGCCCTCCCAAGACCAACTGTGCGCCAACCACGCTGTTGTGACACCACAAGAGGCCAATTCCAAATCTATCTGGCGCAAAGCGCGCCGTTGATCAAAGCCTGCTTTTGGACGGGGAAAAATTTGGCGATCAAAGCCATCACCATGCAAATCAATTATACCAGGAAGAACGTAATATCCTGTCGCATCCAAACCATCACCGATGAGGGCAGAAATGCTGCCAATGTCGATCTGCAATCCTGTGTCGATGAGCTCATCGTCCAAAAGCACTGTTGCGTTTGATATGCTAAATGTCATGGTCTTGATCCTAATTAATTCGGTCAAGTCCTAAAGCCGGAATGTATCAGTTCGGTGACGGTTCGTCATCATAGGTCAATTGAATGCGATCCCCGACAAAATGCGTAGATCCGAATTCAACGGGGGCGCCTGATGCGTCTGTATTCAGACTAGTTGCACGCATCAAAGGATCCCCCGATTTAATTTTGAGATGATTGGCTTGAACAGGATCCGCCAAAACGGCAGTGATCTGCGTCCAGCGCCGCGTATAGTCCATCACTCCACTGGCGGCCAAAGCCTGTGTGACAGAGGAATACTGTTCCAGCTTGGCTTTTAGTTCTGGAAACCGCTGTGCATCAAAAACACTTTTGAACAAGGCAACAGGCACATCATCAGATTTAGAAATCCCATAAAAGACATGCACGTCATCCCCCGCAGTGATGCCCAAAGCTTGGGCCGCGCTGGAGTCAGCGCGCTGTGTAACGATCTGCAAAACGTCGCGCGTGGGTGTCCGCCCTGAGGCGCGGATATTTTCGGTAAATCGCACCCTCTTGCCCATCTGATAGCTGGTTTTTTGCGAGGTTACGAACACACCGCTCCCACGCTTTGACCAGACCAAATTTTGCGCGGCTAAATCGGACAAGGCTTGGCGCACTGTATGTCGGTTCACACCATACTGAGCCGCCAAATTTTGCTCTGTTGGCAATTTATCTCCAGCCGAGAGCTGACCTTGGCCAATCGCCCGCGAAAGATCGTTTGAAATGGTTTTCCAAATGGACTGTGACGGCATGTTACAAAAAATTCACTTTTGGTTTCTTGGATTTTAGATTATCACGTTTTTAAAATTTGTCTAGTTGTATAGGAATCTGCAATGCAAGAAATAGACAGGAAAGCCTGGCTTTCTATCTTGGCCAAGGCCCCCGCTGCAGAAGTGGCCAAGCACTTCACAGCACTTGATGTGCAAACGGATTACACGCAATTGCGGGCCCCAGAAATCGGCGCGGTTATGATGCGTGGTCGCATGGGCGGAACAGGTGATGCCTTTAACCTTGGTGAAATGACTGTAACGCGGTGCTCTATTGAGCTTGCCAGTGGAGAAATCGGTCACGGTTATGTGCAAGGTCGCAACCGCGTCAAAGCGGAACAGGTTGCTGTCCTCGATGCCCTCTTACAAACGCAGCAAGCTGATGCCCTGCTGCGCGACATAGTCGTCCCTTTGCAACAAGGCATGGCAACAACCCAAGACACAAATGCAAAGAAAGCTGCCGCTACCAAGGTCGATTTCTTTACCCTTGTGAGAGGAGAAGATTGATGCACAGTCAAGCGGTACAAGGCGGTTTTACAACCCCACCTATCGAGAGCGCACGTGCCTTTCGCTCTATCATGAATGCAATGGCGAAACCGGGACAAATCTTTGATCTTACCGGTGCTGTAGCCCCTGCGCCCTTTTCTCAAGCGGCTGCCACTGTTGTGTTAACCCTGTGTGACCCTGAAACACCGATTGCCTTGCTTGGGGATCACAACACGCAAATCACGCGCAATTGGGTGACCTTTCACACTGGCGCACCTATCACAGAGGCCAAGGGCGCACAGTTTGTGATTGGGACATGGGCCGATATGATCCCAGTTGATCGCTTTGCAATTGGGGATGCGCAATATCCGGATCGATCAGCAAGCCTGATTGTCGATAACGCAACCTTAGAAAACCGTGGGGCGATGTTATCTGGCCCAGGCATCCAAACGCAGATTGAATTTTCACTGCCAGACACAGCTGTTTTCAAAGAGAACGCCCGTCTTTTCCCGCTGGGATTGGATTTCTTGTTTTGCTCAGGCAATTCCATTGCGGGATTGCCGCGCAGCACCAAAATAGATTGAGAGGTCATAGATGTATGTAGCGGTAAAGGGTGGCGAAAAAGCCATCGACAACGCCCACACATGGCTAGAAGAAAAACGGCGCGGTGACACAGATGTGAGCGAACTCTCTGTCGATCAAATCCGCGAACAGCTCACATTAGCCGTCAACCGTGTCATGGCCGAAGGATCCTTGTTTGATCCAGACCTAGCAGCGCTTGCCATTAAACAATCCCGTGGCGATTTGATCGAAGCGATATTTTTGATCCGTGCGTATCGCACCACTTTGGCGCGCTTCGGCGTCACACGCCCTATTGAAACGGAAAAAATGGCCTGTGTGCGCCGCATATCCGCGACATTCAAAGACGCGCCTGGCGGTCAAATATTAGGCCCAACATTTGATTACACGCACCGTTTGCTGGATTTCAAACTGGCTGCCGAAGGGGAGGCCCCTACCTTAGAGCCTACCGATACAGGCATCGCAGATGACCTTCCTCATATCACTGAATACCTCAACCAAGAGGGAATTATTCAAACGGAGCCTGACACAGGCAACGAGCCGCGCGATTTAACGCGCGAGCCTTTGGAATTACCGGCAGGGCGCGATTTACGGCTTCAATCCCTGACACGTGGGGATGAGGGCTTTATCTTGGGTATGGCCTATTCTACGCAGCGCGGCTACGGGCGCAACCACCCGTTTGTAGGGGAATTGCGCGTTGGGACAGTTGCTGTTGAAATGGATATTCCTGAACTCGGGTTTGCCATTGAAATCGGCGAAATTGAGGTGACCGAATGTGAAACGGTCAATCAATTCACAGGGTCAAAAACCGAACCTGCGCAGTTCACGCGCGGATATGGATTGGTCTTGGGCCATAGTGAGCGTAAATCCATCGCAATGGCCTTGGTGGACCGCGCATTGCGCTGGCAAGAGTTGGGCGAAGACAACGTGGGCGTCCCTGCTCAGGACGAAGAATTTGTGCTCTATCACAGTGACAACATCCAAGCGACTGGGTTCTTGGAGCACATCAAATTACCCCACTACGTCGATTTTCAATCCGAGTTGGAGTTAATCCGTAAACTGCGCACCCAAGCAGAGCAATCGCAGCAAGAGGCATCTGACCATGAGTGACTATAACTTTGCCTATCTCGACGAACAAACAAAACGCATGATCCGTCGCGCGATTTTGAAAGGCCTCGCAATTCCGGGGTATCAAGTCCCCTTTGCCAGCCGCGAAATGCCTATGCCTTATGGGTGGGGCACTGGTGGTGTTCAAGTCTCAGCCGCAACAATGACGCCAGAGGATACATTCAAGGTCATCGACCAAGGGGCCGATGACACGACCAATGCGATTTCTATTCGCAAGTTTTTCGAAAAAACCTCTGGCGTGGCTGTCACGGAAAAAACATCTGAGGCCACAATCATCCAAACGCGCCACCGCATTCCCGAAACCGAAATGAGCGAGGATCAAATCCTAGTCTATCAGGTTCCCATTCCTGAACCCCTACGGTTTTTGGAACCTTCTGAAGTTGAAACTCGCAAAATGCACGCTTTGGAAGAATATGGTTTGATGCATGTCAAACTGTATGAAGATATCAGCCGACATGGGGCGATTGCCACCTCTTATGCCTATCCCGTCATGGTCCAAGACCGTTACGTCATGGATCCCTCGCCCATTCCTAAGTTTGATAATCCGAAAATGGACATGCCTGCTATCCAGCTTTTTGGAGCAGGCCGCGAACAACGCATTTATGCACTGCCTCCCTACACCAAAGTGGTCAGCCTCGATTTCGAAGATTACCCATTTGAGGCCAGCAAAGCAGATCATAGCTGTGAAATTTGCAGGGCGGATCACACCTATCTCGATGAGGTCATTGTTGATGATCAAGGCGGGCGCATCTTTGTCTGCTCGGACACCGATTTTTGTGCCACACAGCAAACAACACAGGCGGAGGGGGCACAATGAAACCACTATTGTCCATACAAGGCGTCACCAAGCGCTATGGCAGCCGTATCGGGTGCAAAGATGTGAGCTTTGACCTCTACCCTGGCGAAGTCCTCGGCATTGTTGGCGAAAGCGGATCAGGCAAATCAACTTTGCTCAACTGTATGGCGGGGCATCTCAGCCCTGATACAGGCAAGGTTTTGTTTGATACCCGTCATGATGGCATGCAAGACACGTTAGCTATGTCAGAGCCGCAAAGACGATTGCTGTCGCGAACCGATTGGGCCTTTGTGCATCAGCATGCCCGCGATGGGCTGCGCATGTCTGTGAGCGCGGGCGGCAATGTCGGCGAACGCCTTATGGCGGTCGGAGATCGCCATTACGGCAACATCCGCGCCAAAGCGATAGACTGGCTCGACCGCGTTGAGATTGCCGCCGATCGTGTCGATGATCGACCCACTGCCTTTTCTGGTGGGATGCAACAGAGGCTTCAAATTGCGCGTAATTTGGTGACGGGACCGCGTTTGGTCTTTATGGATGAACCCACAGGGGGCTTGGATGTGTCGGTTCAGGCACGCCTTCTCGATTTGTTGCGTAACTTGGTCCGTGACATGGGGTTATCTGCAATCATCGTAACACATGACTTGGCCGTTGTGCGCCTCTTGGCGGATCGTTTGATGGTCATGAAAGACGGCCATGTCGTCGAAACGGGCCTCACCGACCAAGTGCTCGACGATCCACAACACGCCTATACCCAGCTGCTCGTCAGCTCGGTTTTACAAGTTTAAGGCCAGACACCATGATCCATATCGAAAAGCTTTCCAAACATTTCATCCTCTATAACCAAGGGGCAACCCGCATTCCTGTCATGCAAGACGCAGAATTTGATGTCGCCGCTGGTGAATGTATCGGGTTATCTGGTGTCTCAGGCGCGGGCAAATCAACCTTGATGCGCATGATTTACGGCAATTACCTTTGTCAGTCTGGATCCATCAAAATTGGTGAGACCGAAGTTGTTGGCGCAAATCCACGCGACATTATCCAACTGCGCCGCACGACCCTTGGATATGTGAGCCAATTTTTGCGCGTGGTGCCACGTGTCCCCACCATTGATGTCGTCGCAGATCCCCTATTGGCCATTGGGGTTGACGGAGACACCGCACGCGCCAAGGCAAAAGACTTGCTGGCCCTGTTGAACATTCCAGAACGGCTTTGGTCCCTGTCACCGACCACATTTTCAGGCGGCGAACAACAGCGCGTGAACATCGCACGTGGCTTTGTGCATGACTATCCCGCTCTTTTACTGGACGAGCCTACGGCAAGCCTTGATGCGACCAATCGTGAAATTGTCTTGGGGCTTATTGAGCAAGCAAAACAGCGCGGAACGGCGATCATTGGCATTTTTCACGACCAAGAAGCGCGGGATCGTGTCTGTGATCGATGCATTGACGTGACCCAATTTAGTCCAAAGGCCGCGTAATGACACTAGGACACCTTATAGCCGTCGTTGGACCCTCGGGGGTTGGCAAAGACACGGTCATGGCTGAATTGCTTAGATCAGATCCAAACCTGATATGGGCCACGCGCCACATCACGCGCGCAGCTGACCCAACAGGGGAAAACCACATCCCCATGTCAGAGCCACAGTTCCAAGACAATCTGGATCAAGGCGCATATGCCTTGCATTGGGAGGCACATGGATTGCGCTACGGTATTCCGCAGAGTTCGGTTGCGGGGCTGAGCGCGGGCAAAGATGTTTTGATCAATCTCTCGCGTAAGGTTTTGGTGCAGGCACATGAACAGTTCAACCGTTTTATCGTGATTGAACTCACCGCTCCTCGCGAAGTCTTGGCGCAGCGTTTGGCCGCGCGTGGTCGCGAAAGTGCACAAGAGATTGAACACCGTCTCAATCGTATCGTTGATCCCCTGCCAGACTATGTGACACAGTTCAAAATCGACAATTCTGGGACAATTTCTGAAACTCTGGCTTTGATTTCAACGGCCATGAACCACGCGCAAAAGGTCTGACATGACACAAACTCTTATCCTGACCAACGCACACCTAATTCTAGAAAACGAAGTTATGTCTGGAACCCTTGTGTGCCAAGATGGCGTGATTTCAGACATCTCCAATGGGTCAACACGGGCTAGCGGTGCGATTGATTGTAACGGCATGTTTGTGGCCCCTGGATTGGTGGAATTGCACACAGACAACCTTGAACGCCATCTTGAACCACGCCCTGCGGTCAACTGGCCCAAACGCGCGGCGGTTTTGGCGCATGATGCGGAATTGGCGGCCTGTGGCATTACGACGGTGTTTGATGCAATGCGCGTCGGGTCTTTGCCCTCCTCAGGCAAGGCCCGTTATGACAACTATGCCCGCGAATTGGCGGATGTTCTCCTCGATCTAAAAACCCGTGATCGTTTGAAAATCAGCCACTTTATTCACCTCAGAGCAGAAGTGTGTTCTGAAACCTTAGAGCAAGAATTAGAAGAATTCACCCCACAAGACCGGGTCCAAATTATTTCTGTTATGGATCACACCCCCGGCGCACGACAGTTTGCGGACCTCACGCAGCTGCGCACTTATATGTCGAAAAAACGCGGCCTGACAGATCAGGAATTCAATGAACACGTCGCAAATCTCAAGTCGATTTCCGCGCGAAACGCCCAGCGCCATGAACAGGCCGCCTGCGATGCCGCCGCGAGGCTTGGTGCGGTTTTGGCCAGTCATGATGACACAGAGATTGACCATGTGGAAATATCTGCGAAGCGCAATATGACATTCGCTGAATTTCCCACGACACAAATTGCCGCCCAAGCCTGTCGTGATCACGGCATTGCCATTATGATGGGCGCACCCAACCTCATCCGCGGGGGGTCCCATTCAGGGAACGTCTCAGCCGGCGATTTAGCCCGCCAAGACCTCTTGGACATCGTCTCATCAGACTATGTGCCCGCCTCACTGTTTCAATCCGCTTTGGCATTGGAAAATATCTGGGGGGATCTGCCGCGTGCCTTTCAAACTGTGACCCAAGCGCCAGCGCGCGCGGCTGGTTTAACCGACCGCGGGAGCATCGCAATCGGACAGCGTGCTGATTTAATCGCCTTTGAGCGCGACCAAGATTTGGGCATAATCCATCGCGTTTGGACCAAAGGACAGTCTGTTTTTTAAACGCCTACACCGCCTCTTCTAGTCGATCCGTTGCGGGGGGTGGTGATACAGACACCTTTGAGATTTGTGCAAATTGTTCGGCGGTCAATGTCACCTGCTGTGCCGCAAGCAATGGGGCCAATTGTTCCATAGTGCGTGCAGAGATTATCGGCGTCGGCGCAAACTGCGTGTGACGGATCCAAGAAATTGCCAAAGTCGCAGGGCTCTGCTCAAAAGCACCAGAAAGTTCTACAAGGTCCGCAGCCGTTTTGTGCATACTCTCTAAATGGTAACGTTGGGCATAGCGTGCGTTATCAGCCAACCGCCCAGAGGCCGTTTCAGCCCGAAAATATTTACCAGTTAGCAACCCCGCCCCCAAGGGAGAGTAGGAAAAACATGAAATCCCCAACGCCTCACAGGCGGGGAAAATTTCCACCTCTGCCTGTCGCTTAACCAAACTATACATCGGTTGCACTGCATCTACACGGGTTCCCAACGATTCCAGGATATTTTGCGCCATAACAATTTGCCATGCGGCAAAATTAGAAAGCCCAATATAGCGAAAAAGGCCCTGCTTTTGTTGTTCAGCAAACCAAGTCAATGTTTCGATCAAGGGTGTATTTGGATCAAAGCGATGTAAGTAGAGCAAGTCTATCTGATCGACCTGCAATCGTTTAAGGCTCTCTATAAGCTGAAGCGTCAAGTTGGATGCCCCTGCCCCATCTGAATATCCAACCTTGGAGGCTATAAATACGCGGTCCCGCTCTTCCTGAACAAATTGCCCCAAAAAGCGTTCGGAATTCCCTTTGGTATACACCCAAGCGGTATCAAAATGCCGGATGCCATTAGCGCGGCAGGCTTGATAAATGTCATGCGAGATGGCCTCATCTGTCCCTTGGCCAAATTGCATCGTCCCAAAACACAGCGCCCCCAAGTCATCCCCTGAGAGTGTTGTCATATGAGTCATCTCTTGCTGCCCTCGCCTTGCACTCGATGATTGAGTTGTAAGCCACTTTGGCGATATTTCAAGCAAACGGCCCCTACCGATTTCAAAGGATAAGGCCAATAGCTCACACATTTTAATAATGCGTCCGCGCCTTGCAAAGCCCATACTGGTCGTAACATGCTCATACTCTATCCCATGTCTTTATCTTGCTGATTTAACTGTCTAAAATTTATTGAGAACGATTGTCTTAGCACCCTAAATCTGTGCCTTTATTTTCTAAATATAGGAGGTTCAGATAATGGCTAGAAAACTTTACAGCTATGCAGATGCCTTAAAGGTTTTGCAAGAGAAAGACGTACATTTGCATTTTGCTTCACTTCCACAGGGTCGGCACCAGAGGCCAGTACAGACTTAGCTTAATCCCGCAGCTTTCGAGCTTGCTGAAGTGAAACCTCTGGGTACTTACCGAAAGATAACCTCTTCTCTACTCCGTGATAGCGATACTTTAACCTCCAAAGCTTTGAACCTGTTTTCATTACCTCAATATACAGCCCTTCAAAGTCCGCTTTTTTATAAGATTTACTTTTGGCTTTAAGATTCTTTATCGCAATATCCGTCAGAGGCATCTGGGGGCATCCTAATTACACCTAATAATTAATGCCCCCTAAAATGCCCCCAATTGGACAAAATGCCCCTACATCACAAAAGATGACAATGGACAACGGAAAGCGTTGAGCCCTTTTTGACAAGGTATATTTCGGGTGTCATGGGATTTATTGAAACTATAAAGTGGTGCCCCCACACGGGTGTTGGCTCTGCCAGTAGGCACCATTGATAAGCATTAACCCCACAAAACAAAGGATAAAGCTTCAATCTAGTTCCTGCAACAGGCATATTTTGGTCTACGATATGGTCTACATCGTTTTTGTTAGTGCATTGTAATTTAGAAGCCTATGGCCTTGGCTAGGTATTTCTATAAGGTGTACCATCAGATCTCTGCAAAGCTTTGCTATGCTGATATAGGGGGTCGTGAGCGGCCTTACGGTTTGTTTGTTAAGTAATCCAAGCTACAGACGTTACCTGCACTGTGTGGCTGCCTGAGAGCCTGTACGAGTTTACTGAGGCTCATATGTGTTATGTTAGTTGCACTAAGGGGCTCTAGGAGTGGCTTGTAGGGCTTGTGTTTTGCACAGATCAAATCTGAGTGACCGATCTGCATTTTAAGTATAATTGAATAGGTACTGGTAATGGTATACTTCGTCCCTGTAGTGTGATAAATACGTTATATATTAGTGTGTTACAGCTTTTGGAGGTGATGTCTCATTAGGAATTATCTTTCAACTTCGAGTGATATCAACCACTCTAGACGTTTTGATATCAATGTGTGGTCTGATACACTGGTATTAGGACAACTTGTTGATCAATTATGGTTTGAACACTTCCCCGACGAAGATAGTAGTAAACGAAGTGGTCCGAAACCCATGGCACCATTAAAGGTACATTTGAAGGTTTTGCTAATTGATCTGTACGTGAGCTGGTGTTCTGACCCAAACATGTACTTGGGTGTTTCAATGTCAAAGTCTGGTTGGAAATCTAATAGTAGGTATAACAGTCGAAATCTTTCTTTCCAGATGGTCAAGGTTATAAAGCGTTTGGAATTGGTCGGCATTATTGATCTCCACACGGGGCAGCAGGGAACTCTAACTAGAATACGTGCTTCTGAAAAATTACAGCTACTTTTCTATAACCTTAAACTTCCAATTTCTGAGGTTAGCTTTGATGAGAAGCGGGAAGCAGTTATTCTTCGTGACAAGGCAACAGAGCCTGACGACGATGATATTTCTAAAGCAAGTAAAAACAAGAAAAAGCCAGCATTAGAATATGAAGATACTCCTGAAACGGAACGGATGCGTAGAGTATTGACCAAATATAATGAATTACTCAACAAAACTTATTTGGACGTTTGTTCTCTAGAGGAACCCTACTTTGAGAGAGTTGAGGAACAAAAAGGTGAAAAAGATAAAATCGTCCGTCACTATATCACAGGTCAAAATCATTTCGTGAGACGCGTGTTTAACAACGGGAGTTGGGAACGAGGAGGCCGGTTCTATGGCGGCTGGTGGCAGCAGATGAACAAAGAGCTCCGATCAGACATTATGATAAATGGCGAGCCAGTAATTGAAATTGATTTTACTGCCATGCACGTTTCGTTGTTACAGGCGAAGGTTAATGAAAAGCCAAGGCCAAACCTAACTGAAATAAAGGAAAAGAAGGCTAAGAAAGTTTTGAGTCCAGCAGAAATGTTAGCTATCACTCCCGATGTAAATATAAGAAAACCGTTGGACGCTCAGAATGATCCTTATACGCTGAAGAAATCAGTATTTCCGAATAAAATTGGTTTCGATCAACGTAAGGCCGTGAAGCAACTCGTATTGATGGCAATTAATGCTAATTCTCGCGAATCCGCCTTTTTAGCATTTCGCAAAAAACAGGCACACGGAGACCCTTTGAAGAAATTGAAAAATAACGAACTATCGCAACTACTTGAAGCGTTCATTGATAAAAATCCCACGTTGGAGCCCTTCCTGGGTACTGGTAAAGGTCTTGAACTTATGTATCTCGATAGTCGGATAGCGGAGATAATAATTGAACAATTAACAGACAAAAATATCCCAGTCCTTTGCATTCATGACAGCTTTATTGTGGCATTTAAAGAATCAAAAGAGTTACAACGAGCGATGAAACGAGCAAGTCAGAAAATACTGGGAGTAAGCATTGAATTGGATATTTTGTCGATAAAACTTTCTGATTTTAACACAGGTGAATGTCGGCCCCTACTGCCATACGTAGTTACTAAGGATAACAATACATGCAAAGGCTACCTGGATAGGATAAGGGCACTTAATCCTCCCCTTCCCTCTGTTGACATAATTCCACGCCATGCGCCCGGCTGCCATAACCTTAACAAAAATGATGGCAGCCGGGCGCATGGCGTGGAATTATGTCAACTGAG
>CBFHNR010000010.1:0-94636 GCA_965657215.1 uncultured Paracoccaceae bacterium | reverse complement strand
CATAATCAAATCATAGGTGTACCAGAGCCTCCATGCTTCATACAGCTCTAGTGTTCCAAATTATCTGACGACCGACAGAGGGCGGATACACAATATTCTGATCAATCCCATCTACATAGGAAAGATCAAACACAAGACTGCGGTCTATAAGGGTCTCCATCAAGCGATTATCAATCAGGACCAGTTTGATCGGGTTCAGGAGCAGCTACAGGCAAAGTCAGTGATAAAGCGGGGCAAGAATCCCTCTCGTGGGCCATCCGCCTATCTGGTCGGGAAGGTCTATGATGAGACTGGGGATAGATTAACACCCTCTAAGTCCAAGAAGTCCTCTGGGCGTGTCATAAGATACTATTACTCCAACCGTTTGATATCAGGAGGTGCTGATCCCACAGGCTGGCGCCTGCGAGCAGATATGTTGGAGCAACTACTGAGTGAGATTGTTGGGACGAGGCTGAGCGAGGCGCTAAGTCAGTTCAGGTTGGCGCCAGAAATGAAGCCTCATGAGTTAAACGACGCCACGGACAGGTTGGCTGCAGTGGACACCAAAGGCACTTTGGATCTGATCACGCGGGTTGATCTCAGTGAGGCCAGGGCAAGTGTCCAACTTGATATTGTTAAGGTGGCTATGCTGCTTCAAATCGACACCAAGAAGCTCGACTTAGAATACCTGCGAATTGAAGAACCCCTAACCCTCAGGAAGCGCACGAATGGAACCAAGCTGACTTGGGTTGGATATAAGGGAGAGCCCAACCATGCGCTCATCAGAGCCATCGTAACGGCACAGGCATGGGTGGATGAAATCAAAGCTGGGCGGTCCATGTCTGATATTATGCAGGCCTATCAGATACCTGAGGGCATGATTTGGAAACGTATCCGCCTCGCCTTTTTATCTCCCAAACTTTTGCAAGCGATCGTTGAGGGAACAACTAACAGGGACCTCTCCATAAAAATGCTAACCAAGCACGATCTGCCAGTCGAATGGTCAGAGCAAGAAGCCCTGTTTTTGGGCTGAGTTCCCTGTTACGGTCACTTAAATTCCCTGTTAAATTTGAAGACCGTTTATGAAAACCCCAATAAACACTGGGGTTCAGTCGCAATCCAGGCGTTTCCAAGTATCAAAAAACAAAAAATTCCCTGTTAATTTCCCTGTTAATTACAAAAAACAGGGAAAACACACCCTAGCCAAATGACGCTCTGAGGTAAACGGGGAAATGTCTCTGATGTAAGGGATGGTACGAAGTATCAGTCAAAAAAGACTGCTCTAAGTCCCTGAATTTGGGAGATAATAGCGCCAGACATGCTAGTACCAGCAACGATGAGGATGTGGTGGCGGACAGACAGGGATTCGAACCCTGGAGACGGTCTCCCGCCTACACACTTTCCAGGCGTGCGCCTTCGACCACTCGGCCACCTGTCCGTTGGGCGGTGTTTACTGTCTCTTTGGGGGATGATGCAAGAGTAAATATAAGATTTGACGCAGAAAAATTTTAGTCGAAAACCACATGAACGCGGCGGTTTTGTTTTCCCTTTTTCTCAATCTTTGAAATCCGCATGCGCCCAATTTCTGACGTGCGCGCGACGTGGGTTCCTCCACAGGGTTGCAGGTCCACGTGATGATCTTGCGTTCCAATACGGACAAGTCGGATACGGCCTGTGCCGCGCGGGGGCTGAACCCTCAACGTTTTCACCAATCCAGGATTATCATCCAAATCTTGGTCCGTAATCCAAGTTTCAGATATCTCATAATCCCCGTCGATCAGGTCATTCAAAGATTGGCTCAAGGCCTCTTTGTCCTCAGGAGGCTCCGCCATGTCAAAATCGAGGCGACTTTTGTCTGCGCCAATGGATCCCCCTGTGACAGGAAGCGGTATTACCACAGACAGAAGGTGAAGCGCTGTGTGCATGCGCATGAGCCGATATCTGCGCTCCCAGTTGATATCTTGTTTGACCTCTTGACCAATTGGGGGGAGCGGCTTGGGCTCTGCGGGAATGCAAATGATCGCGCCCTCCTCACCTTTGATCGTTGTCGCAATCTCAAGCTGATGATCGCCCCAAGCCAATGTTCCACTGTCCCCAGGTTGCCCCCCCGAGGTTGGATAAAAAACAGAACGATCCAAGATAATGCCGCCTTCTTCTGTCACAGCTATAACAGTGGCATCGCATGTACGTGCATAACTATCAGTTAAATATTCAGCTGTCGTCATTACGGCCTCCTGCCAAAGCTTCTGGGTTGCGGATCCAAATATCGCGCTGCGCGTAAGGGATTTCGATGCCTTCTGCCACGAAACGTTCGGCAATAGAGTGGTTGACGTCTGATTTCACGCTGAGCATCCAATTCACATCTCTCAAAATCGCGCGGATTTCAAAATCCATGCTATCGGCGCCAAACCCTTGGAAAATCACACTCGGCGGTGGGTTCAAGAGGACCATGGGATGGGCTTCAATGATATCGCGCAAAATGGCTTCAACGCGGCGTGTGTCATTCCCATAGGCGACACCAATGGGCACGATGAGGCGACCAATTGTATTGCCGCGTGTCCAGTTGGTGACAACACCACTGACTAAGTCCGCGTTTGGAACAATCACGTCCGAGCGGTCAAAGGTTTCGATCCGAGTTGAGCGCACCGAGATATTACGCACATATCCCATTTGTCCCCCAACCTCGATCCAATCCCCCTCGGACACGGGACGTTCGATTAGCAAAATAATGCCAGAGACAAAGTTGGACACGATATTTTGCAAGCCAAAACCGATCCCAACCGACAAGGCACCTGCAACAATGGCAAGAGAGGATAAATCAAGACCCGTAGAGGAAATCGCAATCAAGGCCGCCAAGAAAATGCCAATATAGCCAAAGCCAGAGACAATAGCATTTTGCCCACCAGTGTCGATATTGGTCTTTGGCAACACGGCTGTTTTCAAGGTCGATTGAATGAAGCGAGTTAGCGAATACCCCACGATAAAGATCACCACAAAGGCAATGAAATCGCTCGGGGTTAATGTGGTTTCACCAAGTTTGAAGCCGTTGATAAACGTGGTCCACAGCTCAAGGAGATCCGTCTCACGTACCCCCCAAAGCAAGGCAATCAAAGGAACCCAAACAGACAAGAGAAGCACGACAACAACAATGGACAACAAGGTGTCGGCATCTTTGTCATAGCCAAACAAAACATTCACAAGACGTGTCACAACCGCATGAAGCGCAACCAATCCCGCCAGATAAAGCACCGTTTTCAAAAACGGAAAAAGCGTGCCTGTGGCGATGTGCCCATACCCGATGACCGCAAGGATTGGGGCAAGTACCGCGATTGTTTTACCCGCAACCACTAACAGACGCAGGACACGGCAGATGAGGTTATTTTCTGCACTCGCTTCGCCTTCTCCCTTCGGTCTTAACCTCAAGAGGCTTGAAAAGCGGAACAACACAAAAGAGCCGATAAAAATAAAGGGAAGGTTGATAACAGCCTTACTATTGGCTGAATAAAAATCAAATTCAGCCAAATCAAATAACATATCACGGCTCATCACAATAAGTGCGAGCAAAGCCACCCAAAGTTTGATTTGCGAGCTATCTTGCAACAGGGCATTAGGTCGCGCAAACAAGCGATAATAGCTCCAGTAAGCAATGAAAATCCAGCTTGCATAGGTTGGCGCATTTTCCAAGAGCAGTATGCCGCGGGCACCAAATAGACCGGACAGCTGCAACCCAATGGACAAAAACCCGACGCCGATCAAAGGCAAGATGATGAGCCCAGAGATTTCTTGCAAGAATTCAGCAATGGCCCCGAAACGTGGCGACAAGGTCTTCCATTCGCGCGTCTGGGTTTTCAAAACTTGGGTGCCTGCAAATACGATTATAATGCCCAAGAGCGTAAAGAAAATCGACGACAGATAGCTGGATACGCTTTGGTTCAAGCTCAACGGAGCAATAAAGGAATTGACCCCTCCGACGGGCGTTTCAAAGGTCTTGGCCAAATCGATGAGGGCCAATTCCCAATTCGCGGGATTAAGCGGGTTGGGTCCAACACTCAGTAACACAGAGGTTTGCCGACTGCGCAGGAGGTTATCAATTTCGCGGATCAAGCCGTCGGCGCGGCTATAGGCTTCGACTGCGCGTTTTACAGGTGCGCGCAATTCGGTCAATTGCTCGTTTAACTCAAGCCGGCGATCTGCAACAGGATCGTCGCCATCCTCTGGAATTGGACCAAGCGCGTCAAGTTGCGATTTCAGCGTTTCAATGCGGTCTTGGTTGATCGATTGCCCTTGTTGAAACTGATCCCGCCACTCAGCCAGCTCGGTTCTCAAGTCTTCTAAGACATTGTCAGAGGCACGCCCTGTAACCAAGGTTTGCTCTGCTTTGGCTGCAAGCGGCGTAAATGTCTCGTAATCAATGGCACGCGAAGTTTGTGCAAAGACTGCTCCAAAAGAGACAAACCAAGCTAAAAGCCCAACAAGTATTAGGCGCGCTAAATGCTGCATTAGTTATCCTCAAAGACACCGGGTATGCTTTGTGGCGCACGATCAAGCCACGCAGGAACCGGCAGGTTTTTCGATTTCAAAAATTCTGGATTATAGAGCTTGGATTGATAGCGTGTTCCGTAATCACAAAGGATCGTCACAATGGTATGACCTGGCCCCATATCCTTTGCCATGCGGATCGCACCTGCAATGTTCACACCACTTGAACCGCCCAAACACAGACCTTCGTGTTCCAACAAATCAAAGACGATTGGCAAGGCTTCTTCATCACTGATCTGATAAGAATGATCTGGGGTGAAACCCTCAAGGTTTTTGGTGATACGTCCCTGCCCGATGCCTTCGGAAATGGAACCACCTTCAGAGGCCAATTTACCTGTTGTGTAAAACGAATGCAGCGCCGCACCCATTGGATCGGCCAAACCAATTTTCACGCCTTTGGGCTGAAGCGCCATAGCGACCCCTGCCAAAGTGCCACCTGACCCACAGGCACAGATAAATCCATCGACCTTACCATCTGTTTGATCCCAAATTTCTGGTCCCGTGGTTTCGATATGGGCCTGACGGTTCGCCGTGTTGTCAAATTGATTAGCCCAAATCGCGCCATTTGGTTCGCTGAGCGCGAGCTTGGCGGCCAAACGTTCGGAGTATCGCACATAATTGTTCGGGTTCTTGTAAGGGGCCGCAGGAACCTGAACCAATTCAGCACCCGCAAGACGCAGCATGTCTTTCTTTTCTTGGCTTTGGGTTTCAGGAATAACAATCACCGATTTAAAGCCCATTGACGCCCCAACCAAAGCAAGTCCAATACCCGTGTTGCCTGCCGTTCCCTCGACAATCGTGCCACCGGGTTTCAGCAATCCTTGCTCAACTGCGTTCTTGATGATGTAGAGAGCGGCGCGATCTTTGACGGATTGACCTGGGTTCATAAACTCCGCTTTGCCAAGGATCGTGCATCCCGTCTCTTCAGACGCTTGTTTCAGCTTTATTAGCGGAGTATTCCCAATGGCCTGTGCCAGATCAGATGCAAACTGCATTGCGTTTCCTTTCCCTCATTACACCACCGAGGCGCGTAATTTTTCTTTGTTTCGAGACAACCATAACGATGCTGTCAGCGTGGGCAATGCCACAAGCTGATTTTTGTCGATCATGTCCATCAATTCTTTGTAATCAAACACCCGTGACAAGATATCTTCGTCTTCATCCTCAACACCGCCGATGCGCTCTACGTCGTCGGGCAAATCAGCGATCCCAATGTAGATGTGGAACACTTCGGTCGTGGAGCCTGGGCTAGTGTAAGAGCTGGTCACATGGTGAAGCTGCTTTATCTCAATACCCGCCTCCTCGCGGGCTTCGCGAATTGCAGTGGCTTCGGGGGTTTCACCTGCATCAAGGCGGCCTGCAATGGGTTCCAAGCACCACGGCAGAGGGTCATGACGGCCATAAAGCCCCATGCGAAACTGCTCTACCAATAACACCCGATCGCGCATCGGATCATAGGGCAAGACAATCGATGCATCTCCCGATACAAAAATCGCGCGATCCACGACAGACGACATGCCCCCTTGATAGGTTTCATGTTGTAGTCGCATTTCCTCAAGAGCGAAAAATTTACTATAAGGGCGCTTGTGATCCACAGTGATCACTGTCGTTTTGTCAGGACCGCGTTCCACACGTTGCTTGGCGTCATTTTGGGCGATGACCCGAGCATGGGCGCGCACCTGCATCATTTTGAAAAAGGGAACCAAACTCCGTGGATCTGCCAGCCCGAAAGACTGCATAAACTCCGTTGCGGCCAGTCGCGCAATGGCCCCCCAATCCCGTTGCCAATCAGCTAAGGACCACGCATCACCCAAGGGCGTGTGCGTTGGTTCGGGGAAATATACGAGAGCAGGAATGGTTTTGCCGTCGCATGACACCTCCGTCATACGTGTTGAATAGCCAAAGCCACCTTCATAAAAATCTAAGCGAGCCAGATCATTTGTGCTCAAATTAGAGATTAAAATACCCTGCGCCACGCCATCAGCTTGGGAAATAATTAAAGGATAATTTTGCCGCTCTGCCCAATAGACCGCATGATCGCAAAGTTGCGCAGGTGCAATGTCTGAACCGTCCACATTGCGCCCAAGGACCACTGTTAACAAATCAAGATCACAGAGGGTCCCATAGACGAAGAGATCAGACAATTTAGCTAGCTCCTGAGTTGTGCCGCTTTATGGATTATAAATCCAGCAACCACCGCGCCCCCAGCTAGTATGAAAATCAATAACGGTTCAAGCAAGAACAGTGCGATTTCCGACAAATTCGACAGTAAATAAGTGCCAAACTGTGCTGCATCGAAATAACGATCGGTCATGCTCTGAATTAAGACCATTCCCAGTGCATGCGCGAGGATTGCAAACAACACCAATCCAACCATGAGAGTTAAACAATCCGATATACTTCGCACCAAAACATCTGCGGACTTTGCCAAAAACAAAAAGGCAAAAAAAGCTGTTATGAGACAATAAAGCGGGATTAGCGTCAGGAATTGAAATTCCCAAAGCCAATAAGCTTTTAGTAAATAAAACACTCGCAAACAAAAAATGGCGGCAACCGCCGCCATTACAAGTGCCGAAACCAATCGGACATATGTGGGCATTAACTCGGCCTAGAAATCGTTATCTGTACAAGGTCGCAGTTACCACTACTAAAGGTTGATGCGCAAGACGTAAGATAGAAATTCCACATCCGTCTGAACCGATCATCAAACCCTAAGGCCGCCACTTGATCCCATTTTCCATTAAATTCCTGATACCAACGCCGCAGAGTTTGCGAATAGCTATCTGCAAAAGCAATGTGCTTTTCATAGCTGAGTCCAGAGTCAGCAATAACTTGGCGAAGGACCTTTTGAGCAGGCAACATGCCACCGGGGAAAATGTATTTCTGAATGAAATCAACACCTCGACGATAGACTTCCCAACGGCGGTCTTGAACCGTGATGATCTGCAAGGTCGCCTGCGCCCCAGGTTTTAAACAGTTTTTCACCGTTTCAAAATAAACGGGCCAGTATTTTTCACCAACTGCTTCGAACATCTCGATGCTGGCAATTCCATCATAGGTGCCTTTTTCATCGCGATAATCTTGCAATTTGAATTCAACTAAATGCTCTAAACCTTTGCTTTTAATGCGTTCTTGAGCATAGACTAGCTGTTCCTTGCTAATTGTGAGGCCCGTCACACGAAGCCCACGCTCTTTTGCGGCATATTCCGCAAAGCCACCCCAGCCACAGCCGATCTCAAGCACATGATCACCCTCTTTCACGCCCATTTGATCGACCATTGAGGCATATTTAGCGGTTTGCGCAGCCTCCATGCTTTCTTGACCTGTTTCAAACAGAGCCGAGGAATAGGTCATCGTTTTATCAAGCCAGAGACCGTAAAATTCATTTCCGAGGTCGTAGTGATAGCTAATGTTCTTTCTCGCTTGGCGTTTGCTATTGCTTTGCAACCAAAAGCGAAATTTTTCATAAGCCCGAACCAGGCTTTGGCCTGGAAACCCGTCATACATTTCATCATTGTCTGCATGAACGAGATCCATGAAAGCCTGAAGATCCGGCGTGCTCCACCATTCATCGAGATAGGCATCACAAAATCCCAAATCCCCTTCACGAATGAGACGCGCGAAAATATCTGGATTATGAATGATCAACTCGGCAACAGGGCCGTCCTGTTTACCTGTCGCGCGAAACACGCGCCCATCAGGGAGAACAAAATCAAGCTGACCTTTGTTCATATTGCACGCCATATCATAGACTTGCGCAAAATACCGAGGAAGAGCCGTTTCGCCCGTAGTAGATGTTTTTATCATGTGTCCTCCCTAGAACCCACGGTTTTGATAAGCGGCAAGAGCGCGCTCACGTCCCTCTGAGGGGGACATTATTGGATTAGGATAATCAGAATTTGCATCAAGATGCCAGCCTTTCGGGATAGCCTCAAAATATTTTAAAGCACTCAAAGATGGATCCTCAGAAAGCTCCGCAATCCATGAGTGTGCATAGCCCCCTTTGGGGTCAAATTTGTCCAACTGAGTGATCGGGTTAAAGACACGGAAATACGGCGTTGCATCGGGACCAGAACCAGCAGACCACTGCCACCCCATCGCGTTGCTTGCGGGATCCCAATCAATCAAACAGTCCTCGAACCATTTTTGACCAATCTTCCAATGCGTCATAAGATGTTTGGTGAGATACGAGGCCACGATCATACGACCGCGATTATGCATCGTTCCTGTGACATACATTTGGCGCATCGCCGCATCGACAAAGGGAATGCCCGTGCGCCCTTGTTTCCAAGCGATGACATGGGGGTGGGTTTCGTCCGTATTCCAAGGGAAAGCGTCCCAATCGGGCTTCCAATTCCCACTGAGGATTTCAGGCGTGTGATACATCAAATGATAGGCAAATTCGCGCCAGACAATTTCCTTTAGAAAGGTTTCCGCCTCCGCTTTGCCCTCTTGCATGGCAATGCGTCCTGCATGCCAACATTGATAGGGAGATATTTCACCCAAGGCGAGGTTTTCAGACAATCCTGACGTACCCTGCACAGAGGGAATATCACGGCGTTGCACATAAGAGGCCACGTCAGTTTCAATAAAATCCAAGAGACGCGCAAAAGCTGCGTCCTCGCCAACGCGGGCGAAGGGACGCACGATCGCGGCCCCACGCTGCATTGACGCGCCTAAGGCCCAATCAGCGAGGCTCTCTGTGGCGATCCCACTCACACCATTGAGGGTGCTTGGCTTGGGCAAAGCTGCGCGGATGTCTCTGGATTTCACGCTATTCCAAAACGGAGTATAAACGCGATAAAACCCACCAGTTTTGGTATCCACTGTCCAAGGCTCGAACAAAAGATGCCCATTATGGCTCTGTGCTTTGATCGGTGACGATTTGAACTTGGTTTTGATTTCGCTATCGCGAGCAATGCTGTCAGGATCATAAAGTCGGTTCCAGTGGATCTCGCTCGCGCCGACCTCATGAGCGAGCTTGGTGAGAACCTCTATCGGCTCGCCACTGCGCAAAATGACCTCAACCCCGTGTGAGGCAAATGTCGTTATGAGGTGATCTAACCCCAAACCCAAGCGCCATTTCGGAGCCGCCCCCAAGGCATCAACAGAGGCATCGCGGATGAACACGGGTATAACAGGCTGTCCCTGCTCTATCGCGGCTGTGAGCGCGGGATTATCCGACAGGCGAAAATCACGGCGGATCCAATAGAGGGATGGCGATGTCATTTTTTATGTATTCCCAATGCTTTATTTCGATACGCCGCTCCGAAACCATTGGATCACTAAACGTCTATAAAAATGAAAAGGCGCCCTAAGGCGCCTTTGCTTTATGCGTTGACGTCGACAACGACGCGGCCTTTGACTTGGCCTTTTAGGATGTCTTTGCCGAGCGCTGGCAAGTCCGAGAGAACCGCTGGGTGGACCATAGCCTCGAGCTTGTCCATGGGGAGGTCTTTTGCAATGCGCTCCCATGCACGAAGGCGATTGTCATAAGGCTGCATTACGCTGTCGATCCCCAAAAGGTTCACGCCACGCAACAAGAACGGAATAACCGTCGCAGGAAGTCCAGCGCCGCCTGCCAAACCAACAGCCGAGACTGAAGCGCCATATTTCATTTGACCCAAAACGCGTGCCAACATGTCGCCACCGACGGCATCAACACAGCCAGCCCATGTTTCCGCCTCCAGAGGACGTTTCGTGGTTTCATTCAACTCTTCACGCGCAACAATCTGGGTCGCACCTAGGGATGTGAGGTAATCCGCTGTTTCAGGACGCCCAGTAACGGCAGCAACCTCATAACCCAAGTTTGCCAAAATAGCTGTGGCAACCGAACCAACGCCACCAGCTGCACCCGTGACAAGAACAGGTCCATTGCCAGGTGTTAGCCCATGATCCTCAAGCGCCATAACAGCAAGCATCGCGGTGAAACCCGCTGTGCCAACCGCCATTGCTTGACGGGCATCAATACCACTTGGCAGAGGCACAAGCCAATCCGCTTTGACGCGGGCTTTTTGGGAATAGCCGCCCCAATGCGCTTCGCCAACACGCCAGCCTGTCAGGACAACTTTGTCACCTGCTTTATAGCGCGCGTCATCGGAGGCCTCGACAGTGCCTGCGAAATCAATACCAGGAACATGCGGGTAATTGCGTACCAAACCGCCACCTGGACCAATGCATAGACCGTCCTTGTAGTTCACGGTTGAATAATCAACCGCGACAGTCACATCACCGCTCGGCAATTGATCCTCTGAAATTTGCTGTACTGCGGCGGATGTTTTGCCCTCTTCGTTCTTTTCAACAACTAAAGCGTTAAACATTGTACTTCTCTCCTAAATCCAGAATTTTTCATAAACTTTGGCATCGCGCAGGCCATCAGGCGTTTCCACTTGAACCTCAGCGTCGTGATCCCAATGAGTCATTTTCACCATACCAATCGCAACATTTGTTTTAAAATCAGGCGAATAGGCCGCAGAGCTCACGCGACCGACCCGCTTGCCTTTGGCAACAATCGGCCACCACCGATCACAAACAGGAACAGCATCGCCCGATATGTCAATCGCTCTGATTTGTTGGTTTGGACCCTCTTTGGCCACACGTAACAAGGCATCACGTCCAATACAGGCAAGCGCATCATGCGTATCACAGAATTTACCAAGCCCACATTCATGCGGTGTGTTGTCATCTGTCATGTCATTGCCATAGCTTAGCAATCCACCCTCAATCCGTTCGATCAAATTTGGACAGCCCGCATGCACATCCATCGGAGCGCCCGCCTCAAACAAAGCATTCCAAAGCTGCATTGCAACAGGACCACCAGGCACGTAGATTTCAAAGCCACCTTGTTTAGAATAGCCAGAGCGCGCCACAACCATCTCAACCCCGTTGAACTCCAACATGGCATAGCGGAAAAAGCGGATGTTGCGCACAGCATCCCCAAAGATTTCCGCCATAAGATCGTCTGCTTTGGGGCCTTGGATCGCCAGTGGGCTGATGTCTGGTTCGTCAATCAAGACATCCAAACGCCACCCATTGGCGATACCCTTGATCCAATAGAGCAAATCACTGTCTGCGATGGACACCCACCAGTGATCATCTGCCAATTTGACAGCCACAGGATCATTCAACATTCCCCCCGTTTCATCAACGATAGGTACGTAAAAACATTGACCCGTTTGCATTTGCCGCAAATCGCGCGGTGTGAGCATCTGCATTAAGCGGGCCGCATCGGGACCGCGCAGCTCAACTTGGCGTTCAACGGCGACGTCCCATACTTGGACCGCTTCTTTGAGGTGATGGTAATCTTCGACCACACTGCGAAACACCGTTGGCAACAACATGTGATTGTAAACAGTGTAGGCCTTGACGCCCTGCGCCTCGACCCCATCAGAAAACACAGTACGCCGCAAACGGCGGGATGGTGACAATAAAGGCATTGCCAATACTCCTGAGTTAGCGCGCCTTAGCGCGGACCTTTCCAATCGATCTGACAGATTTCAGCGGAACGCCCGTCAAAATCCCACACACGACCATGCGCACGCACACGACCTTGGGTCGCGGTGGCCACAGTGATATCTGGTCCCATCCAATATTCGGAATTGGTCACAACGATGTCTTTGCCGCCATTGCCTGGAACAGGAACGATTTCGCCTTGAATGGTTTTGCCAACCATCAAGCGGCGTGCATTGCCTTCGGTCGTGAATTCAACAGGAGCCCGTTCTGCGCTTAGGAATTCAGAGACCAACACTTTGAACAAACCTGTTGTGCCTTTGGCCTGACCGCTGAAAATCTTGATCAAAGCATCGAACGCTGCGTGTGAGGCGCGTTCATCGATATAGGCCGCCGCTTTCCAGTTACCACGTGCCATAAGGCCCGGAATTTCCAGAACCAAACCAACGTTCAAACCGCTGAGATCTTCGTCGCCATAGTGACCTTCGTCAATACGAATGCCGGACCATGCCTGACAATAGCCCTCTGTTGGAGCATGCTTTCCAAGGGAAATCACGCAAGGGCAGAATACTGTACAGTTACAGTTCAAGATCAATTCACCCTTGATTGCCCATGGGGTCAAACCGGGGTCTTTGCGCTCTGCTGCTGGATGACGACTATCCAATTTTTCAGCAACTTCTAAACGATCACTAGCCATTTTTTCCTCCTTAGAAAAAATTTAAAAAGACGAGACTTGCAGCCCAACCCAAAAGGACAACGCCCAAGGGTCGGGTAATATAACGCCCAATATCGGGCATTTTTTCGAGAACCATAATAACGGTTGCCAAGGCCATAAAGGCCAAATTCATGACACCCCCGACAAAGGCCAAGAGCATCAGTGCCCAGCAACATCCCAAACACACCAATCCCAAGCGAAGCCCATTGCGCCAAGGGCCTTCGTCGAAATATTGCATGAAAAACGTCAAAGGCTGGCGGCATTTGCTGAGGCAGGCTTCTTTGAGGGGGGAAAACTGATAGATCCCGGCCAAGCTGAGCAACGCAACAGAGAGGAACGTTGATTGGCTATCCCCAAGGGCAGAAATTAGACCGCCCGAAAACAGAGCAAGCTGAACACCCGCCGCGATAAAGGAATATCCAACCCAAACAACGAGATAGCCTGCGACAAGCTTCCAAAACGTTGTTTCGACGTTGTACCCCAACTCCTCATACGTGGCGAAGGCAGGCAATGCGGTTGGCGCCATCATCGCCCCTGACATCAAAACCCACATCAAAAAGATACGGCCAAATCCCGCGGCATCTGGCGTAACCGTGCACAGAGCAATCCAAAACTCAGCCCCGTAAATTTTGGAGAACTGACGCAACTCATCTGGAACGGCCATCATATAGAGCAATGACCACGCAACAAGGATAGCTGCAAAAAATGCAAGCCAGTGGCGTCCAGTCATTTTTCGTACAGTATGAGAAACCATCTCTGCGATTCCATGTTTTTACTTGCTTTTTAAATGTCAGACTTTTAATTGTCTGACAAATGAAAAAAGCACAAAATGACGCAACGGATCTTTCGGCTCAAATCGCCTCGGATATTCGCGATGCCATCGTGGATGGGCGATTGATTGTCAACGAACGCCTGCCCTCTGAGGCGGAACTGGCGGATCAATTTTCTGTCTCTCGCTCAACGGTGCGCGAGGCCTTGAAACGCCTCGCCGCGCAATCGCTCATTCGCACGCAGCGCGGCGCCTTTGGCGGGGCTTTTGTGAACAAGCTCAGCTACCCTGACGCCTATAGGCAAAACATAACGACATCGACGCTCTTGCTGTCTATGAACGACATTAACATTGATGTTGCCTGCGAGGCCCGCTTTGCGATGGAACGCGCCTGTGCGCCTCTGGCCTGCGCGCGTCGCACAGAAACCGAACTCAGCGTGATGCGCCGCGAGCTGCATATCCAAACCTCCCCTGACCTCAGCGACGAAGATTGGTGCGCCTCCGACGTCGCCTTTCACCGCGCTTTCGTGGATTGCGCCCAAAACCCTGTGCTGTCCTATCAGCTCACTGGCGCCGTGGAAGCCATGCAACCGCTGATGAACATGATCACCTTCACCGCCCGCTCACGCGCCAAAATTATTAGCTTGCACGCATCATTGATCACCTCATTGGAGACCCAAGACAACAAATTGGCCGAAGACAGCCTGACACAATTGGCAGACTACTCAATCCAGCTGGCGGCCAAGGTTCTGGCGGATCGGTCACGGACATCTTGAGTACAATAGATCGCGTCGAGCCATCAAGGCTTTGATAAAAGCTTTAACCAACCAAATACAAAAATTGAGATTTTTACAAAAACGGACAAGTCCCTCCATATCACACCGAAGGCTTTGTAGTAGGAACAAAAGTAAACGGTGTCGGTCAAAATAGTCATGTCTACAGTTATGTACAGCAACCCATTGTATCAATCAGTGGACGGAAATTTGGGGATTGCACCTGATGGAAGCTCAAATTTTCATATGACGCTGTGGCATTTAACGCACAAGGTCTTTGCACCTTTATACGGGCAGTAGATAACACGTTTTGAGCAGGCAAATTACCTTGCCTGCTCAATTGCCCCCTTCACATCCCTTTCAATCACTCTTATATGTAAATCGTCCCTCGGGACTATGAACATAAACGCGCATGTAATAAGCGGATCGGACCCGGGGGCGGTACCCGGCGACTCCACCATAACCCGTTCATTTGGCGGTCTTGGGGTCGAAATAGGATCGACGAACGTCTAAAGATGTTAGCTTTGTTTCGGCTGTCTGCCACCGTTACCGGCGAAAACTGTACAATTGCAAATGACAATCGTGCTCCAGTAGCAATGGCCGCGTAAGCGGTCGGAGATACTGAAATCTTAAGCCCTATTGCCTAGCCGCGATAGGCGGGGTTCCGGAGGTTCCTGGCAACAGAATACCTCCACTACCTTTCTTTGTTATTTTTTACGCTTCACCCATCTTTGCCTCTTTCGCTTTGAGAATTAAGGCGTATGCTAAACGTGAAAAAAACGAGGACATCAGATGCCAGACAAAATTGACTACGGAACCCTAATGCATAATGCCATGCGCGGACTTATCAAAGACGTGCTTGAGGGTGTGGTCAAAGATGGGCTTCCTGGTAATCACCATTTCTTTATCACAGTCGACACAACGCATCCCGAATTGCAAATCGCCTCTTGGCTCAAGGATCGCTATCCTGAGGACATCACTGTTGTGATGCAACATTGGTATGACGGCCTTGATGTCCAAGACGCGGGTTTCGCCGTGACGCTTAATTTTGGCGATCAACCAGAACCGCTTTATATTCCCTATGACGCCATCTTAACCTTTGTTGATCCCTCTGTTGAATTCGGTCTCCGCTTTGAAAGCACAGAGATCGAGGATCTGTCTGAGGACGAGGAGGATGACCACGTAGAAGAAGAAGACGCTCCGAAACAAGGAGACGTTGTCAGCTTGGATAGTTTTCGCAAATCGTAAAGCGGCCTCAAATGATCGTTTTAATGCGAATGGACAATTGATTTGCCCCGTTGCTTTGAGTAAACGGCATGCAACAGTATACGAACGGAGATCCAGATGTCACAAACGCGCACCGAAACAGATAGCTTTGGCCCTTTAGAGGTTCCAGCTGACAAATATTGGGGCGCGCAAACACAGCGCTCTATCATGAACTTCCCCATCGGCTGGGAAAAGCAGCCAATCGCCATCGTGCGCGCCCTCGGCGTCATCAAACAAGCCTGCGCCCAAGCCAACCTTGCCGCCGGCAAATTGGACAAAGAGCGCGGAGATGCCATCATCCAAGCCGCTAGCGAAGTGGTTGCGGGAAAATTTGACGACAACTTCCCCTTGGTCGTTTGGCAAACGGGCTCTGGGACACAATCCAACATGAACGCGAATGAAGTCATTGCCAACCGCGCGATTGAAATCATGGGCGGCGTTATCGGGTCCAAAGATCCTGTTCACCCCAATGATCACTGCAATATGGGTCAATCCTCAAACGACACCTTCCCCACGGCGATGCATATTGCCACCGCGATGACCGCACGCGATGTTTTGATCCCAGGATTGGAAAAATTGCACGCCGCATTGGAAACAAAAATCCAAGAATTCGATGGCATCATCAAAATCGGTCGCACACATACACAGGATGCGACCCCGCTGACATTATCACAGGAATTCTCTGGCTACGCGCATCAGGTCAAAATGGGCATCAAGCGGGTGAAAGCCTCGCTCGCCGATATCTATGAACTGGCCCAAGGTGGAACAGCCGTGGGAACAGGCCTGAACACATCGCCGGGTTGGGACACAACTGTTGCGGCGAATATGGCCGAGATCACTGGCCTGCCCTTTGTCACAGCCCCCAACAAATTCGAAGCATTGGCCGCCCATGACGCCATGGTCGAAATCTCAGGAAGCTTGAAAACAGTTGCGGCAAGCCTATTCAAAATCGCCAATGACATCCGCCTTTTGGGATCAGGCCCCCGCTGCGGCCTTGGTGAATTGATCCTTCCAGAAAACGAACCAGGAAGCTCGATCATGCCGGGCAAAGTGAACCCAACGCAATGCGAAGCGATGACACAGGTCTGCGCTCATGTGATCGGCAATGACGCCGCTGTTGGCTTTGCGGGATCACAGGGTCATTTTGAATTGAACGTCTACAAACCAATGATGGCCTATAACGTATTGCAATCTATGCAGCTTTTGGGCGATGCCTGTTCTGCCTTCACCGATAACTTGGTGGATGGCCTCCAAGCGGACAAGGATCGGATCGAAAAACTGATGCGCGAAAGCTTGATGTTGGTTACAGCGCTGGCGCCAACCATTGGCTATGACAATGCCACAAAGGTCGCCAAAACGGCGCATAAAAACAAAACAACGCTTAAGGAAGAGGCCATCGCCTTGGGCTTCGTGGACGAAGACACCTTTGAACGCGTTGTGCGCCCCGAAAACATGGTTGGCCCGAAATAATGTCAACGCCGGTTAATCTCAACCGGTTTAGAAAAGCCAAGGCGCGCGCCGATAAAAAAGCGCGCGCTGAGGAAAATGTGGCCAAATTCGGCCTCTCGAAATCCGTCAAGACCCAAGCAACAAAACTCAAAACCATTCAAGAGCGCCGCTTAGACGGAGTAAAGAAAGAAGAATGAGCCTCCGTCCCAAAAAACGCTCCCTGACCCTTCAAGGTCATAGAACAAGCGTCACCCTTGAGGATCGGTTCTGGGCCGCCTTTTGCGATATCGGTCAAAAAGAAGGAAAATCAATCAATCAATTAGCCATCGAAATTGATCTAACACGAGACCCCGAAGCCGAAGGCCTCGCTTCCGCGATCCGCGACTTTGTCCTTAAATACTACATGGACAAAGTGGCGGATACCTCTTCATCTTTGTAAAAAATACTCTCGCCGAAGGCGGTGCTCCCTTTACGATCCCACGCGACGCTCAAGCCTTAGGTGAATCCCATTTTCGGATCGCACAGTCAGATGCGCCACAGGAACGGGGCGCGCGTCGCTTGCAAAACTCACACGAAACTCTTTAAGGATCATCGACAACAGCAGCGGCCCTTCAATCATCGCAAACCCGGCACCGGGGCACACGCGTGCGCCTGCGGAAAACGGGATATAGGCGTCGCGCTGACATTGACGACCGGTTTCGGTTTTCCACCGATCTGGATCAAACCCATCGGGATTATCCCAAAGCCTCTCGTGACGATGCAAATGCCAAGGGCTGAGCACAACCTGCGACCCAGCTTGAATGTCGCGGTCTCTGAAATGTTCCGCCTGCGTGCAGCTGCGCACCATCATTGGCACAGGTGGATAAAGCCGCAAGGTTTCGCGAAATACATCCTTTGACACCCTGAGCTTGCCCATAACGGAAAAATCGGCACTCTCAGTCAAAACAGTTGCCTCTTGGGCCACTTTTTCCTGCCACTCAGGGAAAAGCGCCATCAAATAGAGGCTCCAAGACAAGGCAGAGGCGCTTGTTTCGTGGCCCGCTAGGAAAAAGATCGCTACTTGATCAACCATTTCTTCCCAGTCAAATTTGTCGCCTGTCACAGGGTCTACAGCGGTCATAATTTTGCTGGCCAAATCGTCAGGGGCTTGCCCCTGCTCCAACTGCTGCGCCCGCTCTTGCGTCATCTGGGTAATCAAGGCGCGTATCTTGGCGGCGGACGCTTTGGTATCTGATTTATGAAACCGAGGCATCCATTTAGGGAGCTGAACAAAGGCCGCAATGTTCAAAATCGGCTGCGCCCGTTGATAGCGTTTGAATTCGTGAAACACAGCATGTGCCATGTCGTTTTCAATCGGAATTGAAAACAGTGTGCGAAAAATCACGTCGGCTGCGGCGTAGCTTGCCACTTCTTCGACCTCGTGATCCCCAGCGTCCAATCGATCCAACAAGGATAGGCCCGCTGCATGCATTGCGGGAAAGGTATCCTTTAATCGCCCCCCTTCAAAGGCGGGATCAATTAGTCGCCTTTGACGTTTCCATGTCTCACCATTGGTCAAGAACACACTCTCACCCAACAGGGGACGCAGCCCCTCACCCACGCGATCAGATTTTGGAAAATCATCTGCGCGGGTTTTCAACACGGTTTTGACTAATTCGGGTTGGTTCATCAAATAGGACCTAAAGAACGGCGTTTTGAATTCCGCCATCCACGCGCGATAGAGCCGCGCGGGTTGCGCCGATAAAATGTCGCGCCGAAACAATTTCATATACCCCCAGAGGGACACTTTATCGGCGCGCGACTTTGGCTTGACGGGTTGGATCATGGCAGGCTCCTGTGACGCGCGACTGGGTAATCGATGCGTGATTTGGATGGCTGCCGCCCTTGGAACCGATCCCTCAAGGTCAGAGGACCCGCCGTGATTTGAAAATAATCATAAGATCCCGGATTATCAAAGGCACAGAGATATTGAAAATGGAGCCTAAAATAGCGCCGTTTCAATTTGGCCCAAGTTTCGGGTTTCAGGGTCTGACTAAAGGCTGCGGAAATTACCAGTGGCCCTGTTCTATCGGGTGTCGCCACTCCGCAAACAGAGACAGGATCACAGAGCGCAAAGGCACATCCATCCCCCGGTGCCGTCACATCCACCCAAGTTACGGATGTACTTTGCGACAAAAGCTGCAAATCTTGGCGCAGCGCGCGCGCCTCAGGGAGAAAGGCCACCATGGGAACGACTTGACCAAGGCTGAGGAAGTTAACCTCAGTCTCTTGACCTTCAAAGGCCCCGTCGCGGTCCAGCTGGGCCAAAACGCTCACCGCCATATGCGCGCCAGACGAATGACCCACGAACAAAATTTCATCATAACCTTGGCCTAAGGCTGATGTAATTTTGTCGCCAAACTCAGACAAGCGGACCTTTAAGTCCGCGGGATAAGCCCCTTTATGTTGGGCGGAATGCGCGTAATCTTGCATCAAATAATAGGCAAATATTTTGCCATCCATCTTGCGAAACCATGCCAAAACCGGCCAAATCGCGACGAGGCCAAGAACGCTTGCCAGTGGGTGAACTGTCCCTAATAGACGCCCAAGTCCCCATGCGATCAAAATCGCAATCAACAGTTGGCCCAATAGAAACCCAACAGGATAGAGCGCAGCAATCACAGGCCCTTTTCTTAGTTTGAATAAGTCCCACAAAACACCGCTTGAAATATAGATATAGGCGGTCTTAATCATATTAAGATAGGTTCCCAATAGGCTGTTTGACATGGATTTTTTCACGATGTCCGCCCAAACAAGGACTTCTATTTCACTTTGAGTGTGCACATCATCTATGCGCGCCTCAACCGACCATCCAAATCCATCCAAGTCCAAGGACCCTTGGCTTATCTCATAGCCAGAAATCTCAGCCTGTAGCTTGCTTTCCGTGCGGTATAATTCACGGTACCGCCGTGGCGGGAATGGGTAAAACCCAGGAATGTAAAAGACTTTTCTGCGTTTAACTTGGTTGCCCATAAATGTACCCGTACCAAACCACCCAAGCCTAACTATGCCGTGCTTGACGAGGCTTGACTAGCCCAAGCTTCCAAGGATTGGGAAATTATCGAGCAACCAGTAGGAAAAGGCACTAAAGCCGCCTGTCAACATCATCAATCCGATCGTCCACAGCAAAAGGCCCATGACGCGTTCGATTTGCTCCATGTGCCGTTTCATCCAATTGATGGCCCCTGTTAGTCGAGACATAAACGCCGCAACCAAGAGAAACGGAATACCCAAGCCCAAGGCATAGACGGCCAACAATACGGTGCCCTTAGTCACATTCGCTTCGCTTGCAGCAAGGCTCAAGATAGCGCCCAATTGTGGTCCGATGCAGGGTGTCCAACCAAAGGCAAAGGCCAATCCGAGGACATAGGCACCAAAGGCGGACCCGCCCATATCACCTGTGTCCAAGCGCGCCTCGCGATCTAAAAAGCCAATTCGGTAGACACCCACAAAATGCGCCCCAAAGATCATAACAGTCACACCAGCAATCTTGGTCAGCGAGTCTTGATATTGCAAAAAGGCCGCACCAATGGCGGAGGCGGTAAATCCAAGCAAAATAAAGACGGTCGATAGGCCCATCACGAAGAACAAAGCCGGCAAAATAGCGGATCGTTTATGTGTGGTTGTTAGATCCCCCAATGAGACCCCGCTCATATAGGCCAGATAAGGCGGCACCACAGGAAGCACACAGGGCGACAAAAAGGACAATATCCCCGCAATCAAGGCGACGAGCATCGCAGGAAGCAAGCCTGCATCTATTAAGTCGATTCCAAACATGTCACGGGTCTAATCTATAAAAACCGCCCCGTCACCACCCCGATGATCACAAGTTTGTGGACAAGGCTCGGTTGCGCCCCTATGTCACGGATATGACCTATGAACTTGATGCAATTGGGCTGTTATGCCCCCTCCCTGTGCTGAAGGCACGCAAGCGATTGGCCGCTTTGGAAAAAGGCGACCAGCTTGAATTGCTGGCCGATGATCCTGCAGCGGTGATTGATGTTCCGCATTATTGTCATGAAAGCGGGCATATCTTGGTTTCGACTGAACACGTGACAGACAGTGTCACCAAGTACACAATCGAAAAGACGTAAAAAAAACCCGCTCGAAAGCGGGTTCTTTTGATTAACCTAAGGACCACCAGCCACGTCGTTTAGACTTCGGCTTTTCGGGGGCCTCTGGTGCCTCTTCGACAACGACCTCAGCCATGACAGGCTCAGCGACTGGTTCAGGTGCCGCAACTGGTTCAGGTGTTGGCTTAGGCGTTGGTTCGGCTGCAGGCGCAACCTCGGCCACCTCAACAGGTTCAACTGACGCAACCTCGGCGACTGGTGCCGCTTCTGCAGCCGCGGCCGCCTCTGCCAGTTCTTTCTCTTTCTGAGCTTTGGTCTTGCGCGGTGCGCGTTTGCGTTTTGGCTTTTCAACAACCTCTTCGCTTTTGACCTCTTCCGCGCTAGGCTTCTCTCCCGCATCACTCTCAGCAGCGGCCTCAGCAGTCGCTGTCTCTTCGACAACGGCATCTGCTTTGGGCTTGCGTGACCGTGTGCGACGCGGCTTTTTCGCAGGCGCTGGAGCCTCTTCAGAGGCGTCAGCAACTGGCTCAGGTGTTTCCTGTTCCGCAGCCACTGGCTCAGATGGAGTTTCACTTTCACCTGTCTCTGAAACTGACGCTTCGCCCTCAGCACCCTCTACAGAGTCCTGCTGACCACCCTTGCGGCGACGACGCCGACGACGGCGTTTTTTCGGTTGCTGCTCACCATCTTGAACCTCTGGTGTCTCTTCAGCCACTGTTTCGGCTTCTAGAGCTTCGTCATCGATTTGATCCATAAGCATTGTATCGACTGACACAACAGGCGCTGTTGGTTCAGGAACAATCCGTGTCGCTGTCTTGAATTTTTCAATGATGAAATCTGGGCTAACGAGGCTTGGATCGCCTTCAACACGCACAGACAAGCCATAGCGCGCTTCGATATGGGCGATATGTTCGCGCTTTTGATTCATCAAATAGTTAGAAATCCCAACAGGACATTTAACCAATACCTCACGAGAGCGACGGCGCACGCCTTCTTCTTCGAGTTGGCGCAAAATGGAGAGGGCCAAGTTGTCATCAGAGCGGATCAAACCAGTTCCGTGACAATGTGGACAATCCTGTGTGGTTGCCTCGATCATGCCAGGGCGCAAACGCTGACGGCTCATTTCCAAGAGGCCAAATCCCGAAATACGTCCCACTTGGATACGGGCGCGATCGGTTTTTAGCTTGTCTTTGATCCGCTTTTCGACCGCATTGTTATTGCGACGCTCGTCCATGTCGATGAAATCGATCACGATCAAACCAGCCAAGTCGCGCAAGCGCAATTGACGGGCCACTTCTTCTGCGGCCTCAAGGTTGGTTTTCAGAGCGGTTTCCTCAATGGAGCCTTCTTTGGTCGCACGACCAGAGTTCACATCCACCGCAACCAAGGCTTCGGTCACGCCAATGACGATATACCCACCAGATTTCAGCTGAACAACAGGGTTGAACATAGAGCTGAGGTAGCTTTCAACTTGATAGCGCGCAAAGAGCGGCAGAGCCTCAGAGTAATTTTTGACATTCTTTGCATGACTTGGCATGATCATTTTCATGAAGTCTTTGGCAATGCGATAGCCACGTTCGCCTTCGACCAAAACCTCGTCAATGTCGCGATTATAAAGATCACGGATTGAGCGTTTGATCAAATCGCCTTCTTCATAGATTTTCGCAGGCGCAATGGATTGCAACGTCAGTTCGCGGATTTGTTCCCACAACCGTTGAAGATATTCGTAATCGCGCTTGATCTCGGTTTTGGTGCGCATGGCGCCCGCTGTACGAATGATCAACCCTGCCCCTGTTGGGACGTCGATTTCATGAGCGATTTCTTTTAGTTTTTTGCGATCCGCCGCGTTGGTGATTTTACGGCTTATGCCGCCGCCACGCGCTGTATTTGGCATAAGCACACAATAGCGACCAGCAAGCGACAAATAAGTTGTCAATGCCGCGCCTTTGTTGCCGCGCTCTTCTTTGACAACTTGCACCAAAAGGATTTGGCGCACTTTGACAACTTCTTGAATTTTGTAACGGCGAGGACGGTGTTTGCGCACAGGGCGCAAATCATTTGTGTCATCATCGTCTGCAACAGATTCTATTCCGTTGTCAGGTTCGTCGTCCGCATCAGAGGCATCATCATCTTCGGATGCGTCTGTTGACGTTTCTTCTGATGTGTCTGGCTCAGCTTGTTCAGTTGGGGCGTCCTGCTCTTCTGAGGCAGTTTCTTCAACCACCGCTGGCTCGTCTGCCGCAACTGGTGTGTCCGTGACCGCATCCAAAGAGGCCATATCCTCAAGATCGGCGTTTAGAGCCACATCTGAGCTATCATCCAAATCAATGGTTTCCATGCCGGTTGTATCGGCTGCTGGAAGCTCTTTGACTTCTACCGCGTCATTGTTTTTGGCGGATTGTGCACGACCACGACGACGACGGGGGCGCTTGGGCTTTTCGTCTTCTTCGTCTTGTTGGCGCTGTGCTTCTGCATAGGCGCGCTCTTCTTCCATCAAGGCTTCGCGATCAGCGACCGGAATCTGATAGTAATCAGGATGGATTTCAGAAAAGGCCAAGAAGCCATGACGATTTCCGCCATAGTCTACAAAAGCAGCCTGTAATGAAGGTTCTACGCGCGTAACTTTTGCGAGGTAGATGTTGCCAGCTAGCTGGCGTTTGTTTTCAGATTCAAAGTCAAATTCCTCAACCTTGTTTCCATCCACCACAACAACCCGAGTTTCCTCGGAGTGGGTGGCGTCGATAAGCATTTTCTTAGCCATATTATCCATTTGCTCGCACTCAATATGTCGTTTGACGATGCAAACAACCTATGTACGAGGTTTCTATTTAGGGCGAAGTTGGGCGCGCGGCAGAAAGTGCCACGAATGGCACCTGCACTTTTAGAACTTACTCTCGCGAGCCTCATCGCGTTTCATCTCCGACAGCGTGCGCATCTTTGCGCTACGACTGCCCATTTATGGCCTGTCGCTGAGCGTACAGGGCAATTCCATTCACCACATTTTAAGTGGTTCTGTTGACCGGGCGTCAGATCAAATCTGGCTTTCGCGGAAAACAGTAAATCTATCTGGGTCTAAAGTACCTTAAAAAGGCACTGACCTGTCACTCACTTAATGACAGATCAGAGCAAAATACAATGGTGAAAAGCAATTTCGCCGTGTTTTTATCCGAAAGGTCTAGTTTTCAAGCGCATTTAAACGTTTGATAAGGCTAGATGTATCCCACCGTCCACCGCCGAGCTTTTGCACATCCTTGTAAAATTGATCCACCAAAGCCGTCACAGGAAGGCTGGCTCCGTTGTCTTCTGCCGCCTGAAGCACAATGGCCAAATCTTTGCGCATCCAATCAACGGCAAAGCCATGATCAAAATGATCCGCGAGCATCGTTTCATAACGGTTGGACATTTGCCAGCTACCAGCCGCACCCTGACTGATGACATCCACGACGTCTTTTCCGTCCAATCCCGATTTCTGCGCAAAATGAAGCGCCTCAGACAATCCTTGGACCAAGCCTGCAATCGCAATCTGATTACACATCTTGGTTTTTTGCCCGGCTCCGCTCTCGCCAAGACGACGGCAAATTTTGGAATAGACATCAATCACTGGGGCAACTGTGTCATAGGCCGTTTGATCACCACCACACATGACCGATAGCACCCCATTTTCTGCGCCAGCTTGCCCACCAGAGATGGGCGCATCGACAAAGGACACACCCTGATCCTTGGACACAGAATAGAGTTCCTGTGTGACAGCGGCGGAAACTGTTGTGTGATCCACGAAAATGGCACCCGCCTCTAGTCCAGCAAAGGCCCCCTCATCTCCCAAACAAACAGAACGAAGATCATCATCATTTCCAACGCAGGCAAACACAATGGCACATCCTGTTGCGGCCTCTTTAGGTGTCAGTGCCATTTCCCCCCCATGTTCACCAACCCAAGCCTCGGCCTTAGAAGACGTGCGATTATAAACCGTAACGTCGTGACCAGCCGCTTGAAGATGCCCAGCCATCGGATAGCCCATGACGCCCAATCCCAAAAATGCAACTTTTGCCATCGTAATTTCCTTTATTTTCTGTTTTTAGTACTTGTGACTCGCGGCTTGAGTTTAGGCAAGCCCGCAATGTTGTGACACTGATTATTCATATAGAAAAACAGGACGTTTGGATGCGCACGCTCTTTATTTGGACCTATCGGCTCATTGTTACGCTTATCGTTGTCGCCGTCTTAGGGGGCCTCGGAGTGTATTATCTCGCGTCACGGTCTTTGCCGGATTATGATAAAGCGATGACTTTGGATGGTTTGACCTCGCCCGTGGACATCGTGCGGGACACCGCCAATGTGCCCCATATCTTTGCCGAGAATAATGAAGATGTGTTTTTTGGCCTCGGCTACGCGCATGCCCAAGATCGGCTGTGGCAAATGTTTGTGATGCGTCGCACTGTTCAAGGCCGCCTATCCGAAGTCTTTGGCGAGCGCACACTAGAGGTAGACCGCCTCTTGCGGCGTCTTGATTTATATACGCTGTCACAACGAAGTGTGTCCGCCCAAACTCCTGAGGCGCTTGCCCTCCTTGAGGCTTATGCGCGGGGGGTGAATGCACGCGTGCAAGAGGTGAATGAAAACGCTTTGGGTCGCGGAGCGCCCGAAATGTTTCTATTCCCTGCCCCTTTTGCGGCGTGGAGCCCTGCGGATAGTTTGGCAATTTTGAAATTGATGAGCCTGCAGCTGAGCGGGCATTTGAAAGAAGAAGTCATTCGCGTACAGACCTCGCTTGAGCTTGGGGATGAAAAACGGATTGATGATATTTTGCCAACGGTTCCGGGAAAAGGGATTATCGCCCTGCCCGATTATGCGAGTGTTATGCCGATTGAGGGGCCGCGTGCTGTGGCCTCTGTTTCACTTGGGGACCTTTCACCGATTGCGCCACGCGGTCTTGCCGGTGCGTCAAATGCCTTTGCCGCGGCACCTGCGCGCTCAGCCGCTGGCGGGACGCTGCTTGCCAATGATCCCCACCTCGGTCTTACGGCACCGACCATTTGGTATCTGGCGCGCATGGAGCTGGATACAGGCGGCGTTATTGGGGGAACTATTCCCGGGCTGCCCGCTGTTCTCACAGGACGCAGTGCGTCGATTGGATGGGGATTAACCTCGTCCTATCTGGATGATCAAGACATCCTTATGGAAGAGATTAATCCAAATAATCCAAATGAGTACAAGGGATTAAACGGGTATATTCCGTTTAAATCTCGCCAATCCATCATTCGCATCAAAGGGGAGACACCTCAAACCCTGACCCTTCGTTGGAGTGAGAATGGCCCCATCCTCCCGACAGAGACCTTTGACCTCGCAGCCGTCACTCCGACAGGACATGTGCCTGCGCTCAGCTGGTCCGCCCTCAGTGATCAAGACACATCATTCAGCTCTGGCATCGCATTGATGAAGGCGAAATCTGTGAGCGAGGCGTTAGAGGCGCTAAAAACCTATCAAGCGCCTGCGCAAAACATCACCCTAGTCGATCAAAATTCAATCGCAATGAAGGCAATCGGTTTAATGCCCAAACGCGATCCAAATCACGTGACCCAAGGGCGCATGCCGAGCCTTGGTTGGATGCCACAAAACCGCTGGCAAGGGTATTTTGATTATTCCCAAACACCTGATGTCATTGATCCCGTGGATGGTATTCTCGGCAATACGAATAACAAAATCACGGATGCTGAATTTCCAAACCATTTCTCGTTTAAATGGGGGGATAGTCAACGCATCCAACGCTGGGCACGATTGATGTCTGGTCGCAAAGTCCACACAAGAGAAAGCTTTATCGAAGCCCAATTGGACACAGTCAGCTATGCGGCGCGCACCCTTTTGCCATTGGTTGCCAAAGATCTTTGGTTCACAGGTGAAGCCGCCCCCGAAGGAACGATAGCCCGTCAACGTCAAACCGCGCTTGCGCTCTTGGCGGATTGGAACGGCGAAATGAATGAGCACATGCCAGAGCCTCTGATTTATGCGGCATGGATGCGCAACCTTCAGGATCGGTTAATCCGCGATGACCTTGGCCCGCTTGCCGATAACTTCACCAATGTTGAGCCGCTGTTTATTGAACGAGTTTTTCGCAATATTGAGGGTGCTTCAGCCTGGTGTGATATTCGTCAAAGTACGCCTATAGAAACCTGTCAGGATATCGCGCGCCTTGCTCTTGATGATGCAATTGTTTGGATCGTGGAAACCACAGGAACAAATGTGGATGCGGTCCGTTGGGGAGATGCCCATCAGGCCAAACAAGATCATCCCGTCCTCGGCAATGTACCTGTGCTGCGCTATTTCGTGAACATTCGCCAATCAACGAGCGGCGGTGATCAAACATTGATGCGCGGGAAAACATCTGGCACCGACCCTGATCCGTTTGCAAATGTCCATGCGGCGGGGTATCGGGGTGTTTATGATTTCGCTGATCCAGATAGCTCTGTCTTTATCACCTCAACGGGTCAATCAGGGCATTTCTTGTCACGGTATTACGAAAACCTTGGGCAACTGTGGCGGCGTGGGGAATATGTGCCCATGTCCTTGGATGCGGATTTGGCCCGAGCGGCGGCCGTTGGGGTGACAAAGATATCACCCCGACTGAGCGAGTGATCCAATCAACACAGACCTACAGCCGATCAAAGCGTGACTTTTGCAGTCCCGTCCAATTAACCGTGAACAAGGTTCCCTCGTCTTGGGAAGCCTCATCTTGGATGACGCCTTGCTCATAGAGCCATGCTCTGCGTTTACCATCGGCGTAAGGAATGAGAACATCCTCACTAAAGCTTTCTGAATTCAGCGCCTTGGCAATGGCGCCCAAGAGGTCATCGAACCCTGCCCCAGTAATAGCAGAAATCGCAAAGATATCGTCATCACGGTCCGCTTTGGTTTGAACCGCCTCGCGGATATCATCGTCCAACCGATCAATCTTGTTCCAGACCTCAATCACGGGGGTTTTGTCATTCACCCCAAGGTTTTCCATTATGGTGAAAACATCCGTTGATTGCTCTTCTGTCGCCTCATGTGAGATGTCGCGCACATGCAAAATGACATTGGCCGCCAAGACTTCTTCTAATGTGGCGCGAAAGGCCGCGACCAATTCCGTGGGAAGGTCAGAGATGAATCCAACCGTGTCGGACAAAATAACATCCAAGCCATTTTCAAGTTTGACGGATCGCATCGTCGGATCAAGGGTCGCAAACAGCATATCCTTGGCCATGACATCTGCGCCCGTCAATCGATTGAAAAGCGTGGATTTTCCAGCGTTTGTATAGCCGACCAAAGCGACAATTGGATAGGGAATTTTGGCTCGCGCTGCTCGGTGCAATGTGCGTGTTTTTACAACCTTATCCAGCTGACGGCGCAGGCGCACAAGCTGTTCATCAATGGCGCGGCGGTCTGCTTCGATTTGCGTCTCGCCCGGACCACCAACAAAGCCCAATCCGCCGCGTTGCCGTTCAAGGTGGGTCCATGCGCGCACCAAACGGGTCCGCTGATAGGTCAAGGCGGCCATTTCCACCTGAAGCACACCTTCACGCGTCGCCGCCCGATCCGAGAAAATTTCGAGGATCAAACCCGTGCGATCGAGGATTTTGACCTTCCATTCCTTTTCAAGGTTGCGTTGTTGAACAGGCGTCACAGGACCATCGATCAAGACAAGTTCGATGTCATTGTCTTGAAACATCGTCTTGAGTTCGTCCAACTTGCCCTTGCCAAACAATTTGCCTGGCTGCGGTTTGGGCAAAGGCACAATCGTGCCATCCACGACCTCAAGATTAGGAAGGGCATGCGCCAATGAGACGGCCTCTTCTAATGCAGGGGCCGCCTTGCGACGATCACGATCGGATTTTATATCGGGATGCAGCACCCAAGCACGGGTGGCAACCCTATCATGTTCCATCAATTCTGATCTTCACCTTCGTAAAGGGAAATGCTTTGTGATGGCATAATCGTTGAAATTGCGTGTTTATAAACCAACTGCGATTGTCCGTCACGGCGCAAGAGAATGCAAAAATTGTCAAACCATGTCACAACGCCTTGCAATTTAACGCCGTTGATGAGGAACACAGTGACAGGAATTTTTGTTTTGCGCACATGGTTTAGAAATGCGTCTTGAAGGTTTTGACGATCGGATGCCATTTTGTATGCCTTTTTTTCTTATGTGGTTACACGACCTTTAGTCAGGCTGCGACCTAGCAGCCATCCTTTGGTGATACAAGCACAACTCTTACTTATCGTCCATGAAAATATTCAAGACCGCCAAAGCGATGGCGAGACAAGAGCAATCACAACGAGGATTTCAAGACGTCCCAATATCATGGTCAAGGCAAGCACAGCTTTCGACACCATAGGCAATTGCGAAATGCTGCCCAGCTCAATTTGGACCATATCAATCAAAGGGCCGGTCGTCGACAATCCTGCAATACAAAGGACCAAGGCATCCTCAAAGGACAATCCAAGGAGCGCAAAGACAAGCGTATTCACCGATAGCGTCACCACAAAGAGCATGAAAAAGACCCATGCGATGAATGATCCGCTCAATAGGTCATTGCGCAAATGTTTCTGTTTTCCGCCAACAGAATTTGGATAAACCAACACTTCCATTTCACGATCTGCGTTCAAATAGAGCGCATAGACCCGAAGCAGCTTGACCCCGCCCGCCGTTGTCGCAACGCCACCACCGACCAATGCAAGGCCCAAAAAGATAACGCCTGGTGTCTCCATTCCAGACCAAAGCTGCGCATCCCCCCAGTGCATGCTTTGAAACCCAGTTGTGGTCAAAAACGAGACCACCGTGAACACGCTTCCCCAGAGAGCCGCCAAGCCATTGATCACTTGATCCTGATCATTCAGCTCAAAAGCCCCGATCCAGTGGCGCAAAAATAACAAGAGCGGCAAGCCAACACAAATAACAAAGGCAAGCCGAATTTCAGGGTCATCGCTAAGGCGATTTTTACGACCAAAGGTCCGATTATCGCTGAATGTGTGATGAGATAAGGCAAAGATGAAAAAGGCCAAAATAATTGCCTCGCCAACCCAATTGGGTGTCACGCTTCCAACGTCACTCATCGATATGCCGCTTGTGGACATAACAGACATGGCCGTCACGAAGGCGTTTAACCCTTGGTTCCCAGACATAACCAACAGCACCCAAAGGATGAGGGTTAGGCCCGAATAGGCTGGGATCAAGATGTCAACATTTCGCTTTAAATACCGCGCCATTTCGCTAGAGGTTGCGAAATTATATTGGCGTCGCCCGACACCTGATTTTCCCGCGGCCGTTACCTCGAAACCACCAAGGTTCATTGGCGCCAATATCGCGGCCGCCGCAACCCACATGATACCGCCCCCAAGCCAGCCCACGATCGCCCGCCAAAGATGCTGTGTCTCGCTCAATCGATCAACGTCATAGGTGCGAAATCCCGTCGTAGTAAAGGCGCTCACCATATCGATATAGGCTGAGCTGAAAAACGTATTTCCAATGGCCTCGCTAAAGGGAATAGCCAAGTAAAATGGCAAGATCAGAAATCCAATCAACAAGGAGCCTAACTGACGCACACCTGTGAGTTCAAAGTGACGGTTTGAAGCCGCCATCACGACCATAACCAAGGCCAATAGCCCAAGGAGCGCGCTATAGCCAAACATGCGGGCTTCGTGAAAACTTTGGTTAACGATGGCATAACCTGCGGGCACAAACATCAACACTGCGCAAATCCCCCAGAGAAGGAAAAACAGCGGCAGATGATAGAGGCGCATCAGCATGGCTTAGAAGAAATCAATAGAAACTTGGAGCAATCGTTCCACTTCGCTCACATCCGTGGCCAAAGAAAACAGGGCAATGACATCACCTTCGTCAATCCGGGTTTTCCCTGTCGGCTTGACCATTTCCCCATTCTTTAGGATCCCTCCGACCAAGACACCTTCTGGGAAATCGATATCGCGGATTTGTTGCCCAGCAATCGGCGAGGTCGTCAAAACTTGGGCTTCGATGATTTCTGCCTCTGCGTCCCCAATGGAATAGACACCCCGCACACGACCATGTCGGATATGGCGCAAGATCGAGCTCACCGTTGTAGCACGTGGATTAATATAGGCATCAATCCCCAAAGGCCCCATCAACGGAACAAGTGTCGGATCATTGATCAAGGCAATCGTCATTGGACAGCCCTTTGCCTTAGCCCGCACAGCCGCCAGCATGTTGGTTTTATCGTCATCCGTCACAGAAATAAGAGCATCGGTTTTGGAGATATTCGCCTCATCCAAGAGCCCTGTGTCCAAGCCATCCCCGTTCAGAACAATGGTTCGCTCTAACGCATCGGCCGCAATCTCGGCCTGTTCGCGGTTCTTTTCGATGACGCGCGTGCGCACACGGTTCGCCCCACTTTCAAGGGATTTAGCAACCGAGAGACCAACATTACCGCCGCCGATCACAATCACGCGTTCTTGGCGGGCATGCGGTTTGCCAAAGACATCCATACAGCGGCCAACATCATCAACATGCGACATCACATAGCATTCATCATCGGCAAAGAGCTGATCCCCCGCTTCGGGGGCAAACAAGACACCCTTGCGACGGACACCAACCACGATAATACGCAGTGTCGAAAACAAATCCGTCAATTGGCGCAAGGGCGTATTGAGCACAGGACAGTCTTGATCCAAGCGCAAGCCCAAGAGTTGCGCCCGATCATCCAAAAACATTTCCGTGTCAAAGGCCGATGGTGTCGATAACCTCTTGAGAGCCGCCTGCGCAACTTCGCGTTCAGGCGAGATGACAACATCAATCGGCAAGTGATTGCGACGATAGAGATCTGAATAGATAGCTTGCAAGTAGGACTGACTGCGAAGTCGGGCGATTTTGCGTTGAATGTCAAAGACGGAGTGCGCCACTTGGCAGGTCACCATGTTCACTTCGTCAGAATGGGTCGCGGCGATGATCATATCTGCGTCGCGGGCACCTGCGCGATCCAACACATCAGGGTATGAGGCAAAGCCAGCTACCCCTTGCACATCAAGCGTATCCGTTGCGCGGCGCACCAAATCGGGATTGCTATCGACGACTGTGACGTCATTGCGTTCTCCCGCCAAATGACGCGCAATTTGCCAACCAACTTGACCAGCCCCACAAATAATGACCTTCATTTCGACAACCCCATGGCGTGCTCTTCGCAAGGTTTACTGCATGACATGCAAGTTGGCTATGGTCAATCCTTGGGTTTACTCAGCATCTTCTTGAATGCGCGCGGACTTGCCGCTTGACACAACGCCAAGCGATTTCAGCTTGCGATGAAGCGCGCTGCGCTCCATGCCGACAAAATTGGCTGTCTTGCTGATGTTACCACCAAATCTGTTGATCTGCGCCACAAGGTATTCACGCTCAAATGCTTCACGCGCTTCGCGAAGGGGCAAGGTGGCTAAAATTCCGCTTACAACGCTCCCGCCTTTTGCAGAGTCAGATGAAATGTCACCAGGCAGATCATCAACAGTAATTTCGCCTGTGCCGTCACCCAAAATCAAAACACGCTCAATCAGGTTTTTCAGCTGTCGCACATTCCCAGGCCAAATTTGCGTTTGCAACATCGCAGAGGCATCTTCGCTGAGTTTGCGCAAAGCCAAGCCTTGGGTCTTGTTGAAATGTGCGATGAAATGATCCGTCAAAAGCGGAATGTCCTCGCGTCGCTGTTCCAAAGAGGGAACAGGGATCGGCACAACGTTCAAACGATGATAGAGTTCCTCACGGAACGTTTTGTTTTGAATTTCTTGCAACAAATCGCGGCTCGTTGAGGAAATCACTCGAAGATCAACTTTGACCTCATCTGTGCCGCCAACGCGTTGGAATTTTTGATCCACCAAAACACGCAGGATTTTGGATTGCGTAACCAAAGGCATATCCGCAATTTCATCAAAATAGATGACGCCGCCATTGGCTTGCTCTAACAACCCTTGATTGGCCCCTTTTGCTTGGCCTTCGTGACCAAACAAAACCTCTTCCATGCGATCTGGTTCTATCGTCGCACAACTCACCGAGACAAAAGGTGCGCCTGCACGATCTGAATTTTGATGAATATAGCGCGCAGCCATCTCTTTGCCGACACCAGAAGGACCGCTGAGCATGACACGACCATTTGATTTCGTCACCTTGTCGAGTTGGGCAACAAATGTTTTGAACACTGCACTGTCCCCGATCATTTCTGACACAGGGCCGTCTTTTTGACGAAGCTCTTGGTTTTCACGGCGCAACCGCGACGTTTCCATGGCGCGTCGGATCACAACAAGCAATTGATCAATGTTGAAGGGCTTTTCGATAAAATCATAAGCCCCCTGTTTGATCGCCGCGACCGCGATTTCAATGTTGCCGTGTCCTGAAATAATCACAACAGGAACATGGGGATAATCGGCTTTGACCTTTTTCAGGATATCGATGCCATCCATATCGCTGTCTTTTAACCAAATGTCCAAAATCAACAAACCGGGAGGCTTGGCATGGACTTCTTTCATCGCGTCATCGGAGGTTCCAGCCAGTCGTGTTTTGTAGCCTTCGTCGATCAAAATATCGGAAATAAGATGACGAATGTCCTTCTCGTCATCTACAATCAATATGTCATTTACATCCGTCACACTACTACCCTTCAATCCCAACCATAATCACCGGCAACTCTATTATCGCACATGCGCCAAAATGAGCCACCCCTTCCAGCGGTTTTGCGTCAACCAAGCGTAAATTCCCCCCATGCTCTTCGATGATCTTTTTCACAATCGGCAAACCAAGGCCCGTGCCTTTGTCCCGAGTGGTGACATAGGGTTCGAATAAACGCGATCTGTCTTGAGGCAATCCTATTCCGTTGTCTGATATAGAAATTTGAACAGCCTCCTCTTGCATCGAAATAGATACGTGAATTCGGCCTTTCAAATCCGGCTCAATTCCTTTTTCCAATCTCGTCTCAATAGCTTCACCCGCGTTCTTTAGCAAGTTGGTAAGCGCTTGTGACATCATCGTTGCATCAACATCAGCTTCGACTGAGCTAACCTGCTTATCAATACTAAAGGTAACACTAGGCTGACCATTGACCTGCAACAAATAAGCCGCATCTACAAGGGCGACTATATCATCGTGCCGCTTCTCTGGCTCTGGCATGCGGGCAAATTTAGAGAATTCATCAACAATGCGCCGCAAGTCATTGGTTTGCCTCACAATAACGCCTGTGAGCTGTTCCAAGCTATCTGCGTCTTCGTCTAGTTTTGGACCAAACTTGCGTTTGATACGTTCTGCAGACAGCTGAATAGGTGTCAGTGGATTTTTAATTTCATGCGCAATGCGCCGCGCCACATCGCCCCATGCGGCGGAACGTTGTGCAGAAACCAAATCCGTCACATCATCGAAGGCAACCACGTAGCCTTCTAAGGTGTCATCCCCAAGTTGGCGTTTTGACATCCGTACAAGGAGGTTTTCCACTCGGCCTGCGCGCACGACTTTGATTTCCTCTTGAACACTGGCCGCGCCTGTGTCCTTAAGCCGTTCAAAGAGAGGCATAAATTCTGGCACAGCAACACCGAGATCAACCGCCTCTTGGGTATCACTCCACCCAAGCAGACGCTCAGCGGATCGGTTCACAAAAGAGATCCGCCCAAAGGCATCCAAACCAACCACACCTGATGTGACCGAGGTCAGAACGGAGTCAAACATACGCCGACGCTGTTCAATTTGATCCGTCGAATCGAGCAAGGTGTCGCGTTGAACTTTAAGTTGACGGGTCATTTGGTTGAAGTACACCCCAAGCTGGGCGATTTCATCGTCCCCCTCTTCTTCGATCACTTGCGTGTCCAACTCACCTTGGCCAACGCGTTGCGCCGCTCCGGCCAGACGTCCTATCGGACGGGACAGGCGTTCTGCAAACCACAAAGCCAAAAGAACCGAAGCTACAATAAGCAGCACAGCAAAGGCGAGGTATAAAATCGCGAAATCAAACAAAACGCGTCCACGCTCAGATTCGCGTTGTTGATAAAACAGCGCTGTTTCCTGTGTATCATCCAAAAGGGCGAGCAATTCACCATCGACGTCGCGGGTCACATAGAGGTAATAGTCGCTAAACCCGTCCAAATAGACCAAGGCGCGCATTTCATTGTTGATCCAATCCTCGATCAACACGACATCCGCCAAAGAGGCGTCGATTTCAGCGGCGCTCGGATCTTCGAAATCAAAGAGGTAAGATCGATCTCCGCGAAATAATATCGCACCCGATCCATCAATGATAAAGGCTTCGCGAAGCCCACGTTGAATCTCAAGCTGACCTGCGCTTAATTCCTCACGCAAAACTTCAGGATCAATGGAGCCTTCGCGGATTTTTTTGCGCACCAAGCGCGTTGCAAGATCAATCGCGTCTTCGCGAAGGGCCGATTTTTGTTCTTGTTCATAGGAGTGCGCAGCTGACAGAGAGGCAGAAATCACCCCCTGCACACGGGTCGAAAACCACGCCTCAAGCCCCATATTCACCGACAATACCGCAAATATCGCCACAGTGATCGTTGGCAAGAGCGCCATAATCGTAAACACACCTGTGAGGCGCAAGTGCAAACGGGATCCCGCCGATTTACGACGTCGATCCGCGATGATGCGCAACACGCGCTGTAACACCAAGGCGACGATCAGCAGGGTATAGACCAAATCGGCCATCAAAACGATGCGAAGCAGTGGCGAAATCGCCCCCTGATCCATGGGACCCAATACAATATAAGTTGCGAGAGCAAGGCATGGACCCAGAAGGATCAAACCAATATTGGCCGCCGCAACAAAGCGGCGTTTCCGCCTGAGACGCAGAAATTGTGTCCAGAGACTTTGCCGGCGACGACTATCCAAGCGTTTCACTTCCACCCTGATCCGCTTTGGTTTGGTCCAAAGCCTGCGTTACAATAGAGCCATAGTCTGTTGCTCTATTACATCAGTTTTCGACGACGGGTAACACTAATGTCAAGCTCGTTAATCTTCTTACGCAAAGTATTGCGATTTATCCCCAATAAATCGGCACATTTCGCCTGATTTCCGCCTGTTGCATCCAATGCAATCTCAATCAAGGGAACTTCGATTTCTCGTAAAATTCGAGAATAGACACCGGGCGGTGGGAGCATATTTCCATGCAGATCAAAATAACGACGCAAATGACGTTCAACATCCGACGACAGCTTATCGCCGCTTCCATGTTGGATAACATCCTTGATCGCAGGTTGCGATCCTAGCGCGGCTTCGACTTCGACCAAAGACACCTGTGGTTCGCGCGCCGTCAAAGCCAAGCGTTTCACGATATTCTCAAGCTGACGCACATTTCCTGGCCAGCTATAATTCTTGAACAAGGCACCCGCCTCTTCGCTCAATGTGCGCGTCACACCAACATCTGCGTCAAGTTTTGCGAAAAAATGATCGCTCAAGAGCAGGATATCGTCAATGCGCTCGCGCAACGAGGGAACTTCTATCGTTGCGCCCCCGAGCCGGTAATAGAGATCGCTGCGCAACTTGCCTTGATCTATCGCATCGTTAAAATTGCCCTGCATTGTGCCCAAAAAGCGCGGTTTGGCGTCCATAGGCGCATCGATCATGCGCACGATACGTCCCTGTATATCCGCTGCAATATCTGTGACCTCTTCGAAAACGACTGTCCCCCCTTTGGCGCGCGACAATACACGGGCAGGTCCGTCGATATCCTCAAGATCCGAGGGTTTGACATTCACAAAGGGTAAATTTCGGCGATCGGAAAAATCATGAAGAACTTTGGCAATTAGGGATTTACCTGTCCCAGATTCCCCTGAAATCAAAACGGGCAAATCCGCGTTCATCAATCCTGCAGTCACCCGATAAAGCGATTGCATCACCGCCGTTTCACCGATCAACGGCAAACCATCATCCATTTGCTGAGCCGCACCCGTATCTGAGCGTGTCCGCCCTGCCGAGCGACTGAAATCAAGCGCTTTGGATGTGCGTTTCATCAAATCAGGCAAATCAAAGGGCTTGGGCAAATAGTCAAAGGCTTTGGCCTCGGTCGCCTGAATAGCCGTCATAATGTTATTTTGCGCTGAAATCACAATGACCGGCATATCGGGGCGGTCTTGATGTATCTTTGGTAACATCTCAAGGCCGTTCCCGTCTGGCATCATGACATCTGTGATGATGGCATCGCCCTTTCCTTCAGCGACCCAGCGCATCAAGGTGGTCAAGCTTGAGGTTGCATGCACACGACAGCCTGCGCGCGTCAGGGCTTGGGTTAAAACCGTTCGGATTGTGCGGTCGTCATCTGCGACCAATACTGTACCATCCATCGTTTAACTCCTTATTCTCTTGCGGCTTTTGGAACAGTCGGAAGCGAGATGCGGAACACAGTGCGCCCCGGCACCGAGTCAACTGTGATCCAGCCATTATGTTCCAAGATAATTTTGCTCGCCAAAGCCAACCCCAATCCAGTTCCGTTTTCACGTCCCGACACAAAGGGTTCGAACACATCAGATTTAATTTCCGCTGGAAGCCCAGGACCATCGTCCCAAATTTCCACCTGTAGCGGCAAGGCCTGCCCTGCCCCATCAGAGCGACGTAGGCGAAAACTATGTTCATAAAAGGTCCGAAGCCGAATAACGCCCCCATCCTTGGAGGCCGCTTCAGACGCGTTTTTGATGAGGTTCATCACCACTTGGAGCAATTGATCACTATCGCCAAACACATCTGGCAAAGAGGGATCATATTCTTCGCGGATTGTCATATGCGCCCCAAACCCAAGCTGTGCAGACCGCATTGCGCGGTGCAAGACATCATGAATATTCACTGGACGGCACTGCGGCGTCGTAAGATTACCAAATTGATCAACCTGTTCCAGCAGCTTCACAATGCGACGCGTTTCCGCGACGATCAAATCGGTCAACTCTTGATCCTCAGGCTCAAGGTTCATGGACAAAAGCTGCGCCGCCCCCGTGATTCCCGCCAAGGGGTTTTTAATCTCATGCGCCAGCATTTCCGCCATACCGATTGCGGATTTTGCCGCCGCCTTAACAGATTGGCTTTGGTTCATACGACCTGCCAATTCGCGCGGCGCAATCAAGAGGATCATATAGCCAGGATGCCCCGTTACAGGCGCGAACTTCAAATTGCACTGAAGCGGTGCGCGTTCTCCTGTTCCCACATCCACATCATTAACAAAAAGAGGCGTTCCTGAGAGGCGCGATCTTAGAAAGCTTTCTTCTAAAGGCGCATCAACGGCAAGCTTGTCCCAGATTGGCGTGTCCAAAAGCCCACGTATCGAGGAATTAAAGAACCCCTCAGCCGCCGAGTTAATATTCTTGATCCGATCTTGTTCGTCCAAAAGAACCGCAGGCGTTGGGAGCGATCCCCAAAGTGCTCTTAACATGTCATCCGTCATGCCGCCTCGCTTTCCAATAGGGCATCAGGCAAAAGTGCGATCACCTTATCCGTTTGTTTTTCCGTGAGGATTTGACGCCTGAGCGATGTCGAGGTTTGGGCGTAATCCATATACCATCCTAAATGCTTCCGCGCGACGCGCGATCCAAGCTCCACCCCATAAAACCCAAGCATTGCTTCATAATGTTCCACGACCATATCCGCGAAAGCCACCCCTTGTGGAATAGGAACAGCTGGCAATCCATAGAGCTCATGCGCGAGTTGCGCCAATAGCCATGGTCGCCCCTGTGCACCCCGACCAACCATAATGCCATTGGCCCCACTTAGGCGCAGAGCCTCGCGTGCGCTGCTTCCATCAACGATGTCGCCATTGGCAATCACAGGAATATCGACAGCCTGTTTTACGTTTGAAATAGCGGCCCAGTCTGCATGCCCTTTGTAAAACTGACATCTTGTGCGCCCATGAATGGTCAGCATTTGTATGCCTGCTCGTTCCGCACGCACCGCCAAGTCAGGCGCATTCATCAACCTCTCATCCCATCCCAGTCGGGTTTTGAGCGTCACAGGTATATCAACCGCCGCCACAACCGCCTCAATCAACGTCAGCGCGTGATCGAGATCTTGCAACAGCGCAGAGCCTGAATAACCATTCACCACCTTTTTCGCAGGACAGCCCATGTTGATATCAATAAAGCGCGCGCCATTGTCCGCGACCACTTTGGCCGCTTCTGACATCCAATAGGCATCTCGACCTGCAATTTGAACCGATGTATTCTCAATCCCAAAGCCCAGCTCAGCCTTTTCGCGCACCCCTGGTTTGGCTTGGATCATTTCTTGGCTTGCGATCATTTCGCTCACAACGAGGCCCGCGCCAAAACGGGACACCAAATTGCGAAACGGCAAATCCGTTATCCCTGCGAGAGGCGCCAAGAATATTGGCGGTTTGAGGTGATATGATCCCAAGGTGATCGACAAAGGAAGCTCCGATTTTTCTATAAAACTATCGAGCTACCTTTTCTGGCGCAAGTACAGCTTGATGAATTTATACTCAATTTAGTAAATTTGCACAAAATTTAATCACACTCTTCTGCATTGCGAAACTAAAGGCAGTTGCGTAAACAGAAGCAAAGGAGAGCATCGCCATGACAACCATCGCCATTATCGTTGCTGCAGGTCGTGGCACCCGTGCAGGTGGGGACGTTCCAAAACAATGGCAAATGCTCTGTGGGAAACGAGTGTTAGATTGGACCATCGAGGCCTTTCAAGCGCATCCAAAGATAGATGATATTTGCGTCGTTCTTCACCCTGATGACATTGACTTGCTCAACACTCCCTCCGTGATGACCTGTCTCGGCGGAGAAAATCGCAATGACTCGGTCAAAAATGGGCTTAAGGCGATTTCCGTCAAATCCCCGGACTTGGTTCTGATCCATGACGCCGCCCGCGCGACAGTAGAGGCCTTTGTGATAGATGGCGTTCTTAGCGCGCTGAATGCCCATGACGCCGCCGCTCCCGCGCTTGCTGTGACAGATGCGCTTTGGCATGGGAGCGAGGGTTTGGTCACAGGTGTTCAGGATCGCAGCACGCTCTTTCGCGCGCAAACGCCCCAAGGATTTAAATTTAATAAAATCCTTGAAGCTCATGAAAAAAATAGGGAAACTGCATCCGATGATGTAGAAATCGCGCGCAGGTTTGGGCTCGATGTTGCCATCACACTCGGCTCAGAAGACAATTTGAAAATCACAACTCCGCAAGATTTTGCTCGCGCGGACCGTATATTGAGGAATAGATAATGGATATCCGCCTTGGAAATGGATATGACGTCCATGCATTTGAAGATGGGGATCACGTGATCCTCTGTGGGGTCCGTATTCCCCATTCAGCCAAACTCAAGGGGCATTCAGATGCCGATGTCGCCATGCACGCCATCACCGACGCACTCTATGGAGCCTTGGCTGAGGGCGACATTGGCCGCCACTTCCCCCCCTCTGATCCACAGTGGAAGGGGGCAGCCAGTGATATTTTCCTGAAACACGCGGTCCAGTTGGTGCGTGAACGAGGGTTTAACATCTCCAACATTGACTGCACGATCATTTGCGAACGCCCAAAAATCGGCCCCCATGCTGAGGCCATGCAATCACAGCTTGCCAGCATTATGGATATGGAGGTCTCTCGCATCAGCGTCAAAGCAACAACAAGCGAACGTTTGGGCTTTACTGGTCGGGAAGAAGGCATTGCCTCGATTGCAACGGCCGCTTTGGTGGCGTCATGACCCGATTGATCGCGACATTTTTTTATGTGGGCTATTTGCGCCCTGCGCCTGGAACATGGGGTTCCCTCGCCGCCCTTCCTGTCGGTTGGCTTCTTTATTCCGTGGGCGGGCTTTGGGCCATCCTCATTGGCATCATTTCCGCCTTTGGCTTGGGCTGGTGGGCAACGATCGCTGAAACCAAGGGACAAGAGGATCACGATCCCTCTGAAATCGTCATAGACGAGGTCGCAGGCCAATGGATCGCGCTTTTGCCTGTGTTTTATGGTGCAAGCATGATGGGCGTATCCGTCACTGCGCTTTGGCCGGGCTGGATCGCAAGTTTTGTCCTATTTCGCCTCTTTGATATCACCAAACCTTGGATCATCGGTCATGCGGATCGCCGTGGCGACGCGCTTGGCGTTATGTTGGATGACATCTACGCTGGCATCTTTGCCGCCATCGGCACCATCGCCGTTGCAGCCCTAGCTCATGGGGTCCTAATGGGATGAACGTTGAAGACCTCGTTACCTATTGCCGCGCGCACAAGATCATCCTCGCAACGGCAGAAAGCTGTACAGGCGGCCTGATTGCAGCGGCCATTACGGATATTGCTGGATCGTCTGTGATGTTTGATCGTGGCTTTGTCACCTATTCCAATGACGCCAAACAGCAAATGCTAGGCGTTCAAGAGCAAACGCTCGCGGATCATGGCGCCGTATCAGAAGAAGTTGCCCAAGAAATGGCAATGGGCGCACTTCGCCACTCTAATGCAAACATAGCAATTTCGGTTACAGGGATCGCAGGACCAGGTGGTTCTGATCACAAACCCGAAGGGCGTGTCTGTTTTGGTCTGGCAACGGCGACGACAACATTTACCGAGACGATTGAATTTGGCGCATTGGGCCGCGATGGCGTGCGTCAATCCGCCGTTGAGCACGCCCTATCCCTCCTCCAGTCGTCCGTCACCCAATTATTAATCTGCACAAAATTTGAGCGATGATCATAATTTGTGCAGATATTTTTTGCAAAACCGCGTTTCCGTTAAAATCACACCGCCTCATTATTAAGCGATCACTTTGTTTTTCGCCTCTTTGTCGTCATAGACGATCCAAACATATCATAGAGGATGACACACAATGAACGCAGCAGATACTGCATGGATTATGGTCGCAACAGCATTGGTGCTGTTCATGACCCTTCCTGGATTGGCCCTATTTTACGGCGGCCTTGTTCGCGCACGCAATGTACTTAGTGTATTTATGCAATGTTACGCCATCGCTTGCGTGATGAGCATACTTTGGTTAGCGTTTGGCTATTCCATCGCCTTTGGCTCTGGCACATCAGGCTACTGGGGTGGCTTGGACAAAATGTTCCTCAACGGCATCGATGCAGATACACTCTCAGGCACATTGCCTGAAATCCTATTCTTTGCCTTCCAAATGACATTCGCCATCATCACGCCAGCGTTGATTGTTGGTGCGTATGTTGAACGCGTCGGCTTTGGCTTTGTGGTTCTCTTCTCGAGCCTGTGGATGTTGCTCTGTTACGCACCTGTCGTCCACTGGATCTGGGGTGGCGGCATGATGGCAGACGGCGGCATTTTTGGCGATGTTGGCACCAAAGACTTTGCAGGTGGTATCGTGGTTCACGAAACAGCTGGTCTTGCGGCCTTGATCCTTGCCGTTTTCCTTGGACCACGCAAAAACCGCACAACGCCTCCGCATAATCCTGGATATGTGATGATCGGTGCCTCAATGCTTTGGGTCGGTTGGTTCGGCTTTAACGGAGGCTCTCAGCTAGCAGCTGACGGTGGCGCGGCAATGGCGATCACGGTCACACATATTTCCGCAGCTACGGCCTCTGTGACTTGGGCGCTTTGGGAAAAATTCAAATATGGCAAAGCCTCTTTGGTCGGCATCGTCACAGGTACAATTGCAGGCCTTGCCTCAATCACTCCTGCCTCTGGATTTGTTGGCCCAATAGAAGCGCTCATAATCGGTGCGGTCGCGGGTATTCTATGCCAAGAAGCGGTTAACCTTGTGCGCAACAAGTTCAACATCGACGACACATTGGACGTCTTTGCGGTTCACGGTGTTGGCGGTATCTTTGGGACACTCATGATCGCAGCCTTCGGCCTTGGCGCTTGGGCGGCACAATTGGGTGCCTTGGTGATCGTTGGTGTCTTTACAACAGTTGTCACGATCATTCTGATCAAAGTCGTCGGAGCCATCACACCGCTTCGCGTCGATGCAGAAACCGAAACAAACGGTCTCGACCTTACGGTCCATGGCGAACGTGCCTACGACATGTCCTCATAAGACAGACCCAATGAACGATAAAAGGCTCCCAAATTTGGGAGCCTTTTTTTATGAGCTCAGACCAGAGTTCACAGAATGGTCGTGGTGGTCATCATCATCTTCCTGATAATCGTCGTCATGATCATCATCGTGATACCCGTCACTGTCGTCATGATCATCGTCATGGTCATAGCCATCCTCATATTCATCATGATCGTTTTCATCCGCGCTTGCAAAATCAGCAAATCCCAAAACGGCGACGCCCGCCAATAACATTAAAACAGTGCTCAACATCTGAATTCTCCTTTTCGCAATAAAGCTAGGATAACGACAGACCTCACTCCATTCAACTCAAGTTGAATTTCTTACATCTGAGGTTTAAGAGGCGTATAAATCCGCGGCACGCGCCTCAAATGCACGTACAATGCGCTGCATCGCTTCGTTAAAGACAAGGCCGATAATCCCTTGCAACACAGCATTCTTAAATTCGAAATCCACGAAAAAGCTGACATCACACCCACTATCAGTATCCACAAATTCCCAATGTGAGACCATATATTTAAAGGGGCCATCCAAATATTCCGTTTCGATTTTTTTATCCGCGGGCCACAAAACAACGCGGCTTCCAAATCGTTCTCGGAATACTTTAAAGCTTATGACCAAATCCGCAGCCATAACCTCGCTCTCACCTGTCGGAACAACAGATCGCACGCGCGCTGCGGAACACCATGGCAAGAATTGTGGATATTGCCCGACATCTGCAACCAAATCGTACATTTGCTGCGCCGTATAAGGCAAGTGACGGGTTTCAGAATGTGTCGGCATGCGGACTCGTTTTGACTTTTCACATTTCACAACTTAGGAAACATTGACCCCAAGTTTCAAGAGGCCCAAATGACACAGCGTCCCTATGTAATCGACGAACTTATCTCTGCCAAGGCCATTGCCGCCCGAATAGAGGAATTGAGCCGCGATATTCAAGAAGAATTTGCTCAAACCTCGAAATTGGTCGTCGTCGGCCTCTTGCGCGGGAGCTTTGTCTTTATCGCAGATTTGGTCCGCGAACTTGACCTGCCTGTTGAGGTCGATTTCCTAGAGGCCTCCTCCTATGGCGATGGCATGGAAAGCTCCCGAGAAGTGCGCATTCTCAAAGATTTAAGATCTCCAATCGAAGGCCGCGATGTCCTCTTGGTCGAAGATATCGTTGACACCGGCTTTACCCTCAATCACGTGATCCACCTTCTTCAAAGCCGAAATCCAGCCAAACTCAAATGCATCGCCCTGCTCGACAAACCCACGCGACGCGAAGTCGAGGCAAAAGCCGACTACATCGGATTTGAAATCCCTGATGAATTTGTCGTCGGTTATGGCATCGACTTTGCTCAACGCAATCGCAACCTCAGCTTCATTGGCAAAGTTAGGTTTACAGACACCTAACCCTTCTTCTTTTCTTAAATATCCTCGCCGAAGGCACTAGCGACCTTTCCAAACGGGATCGCGTTTTTCTGCAAAAGCACGCGCGCCTTCAAGCTGATCTTCTGAAGTATAGAGCTTTTCAACTGTTTCAAACTGGCTCTTGGTGATCTTATTCATCGCATCTTGGAATTTCATGTCCTCAGCCTCACGCACGACTTCTTTGATCGCCGCATACACCAGCGGCGGTCCTGAGGCCAGTAAATCCGCCAATTTCTGCGCCTCAGCCATAAGGTCTTGAGCGGGATAAATATAGTTAATCAACCCCCAACGCGCCGCTTCATCGGCATCCACCCACCGTCCTGTCAACAACATGTCCATCGCAATGTGATAAGGAATGCGTTTTGGCAATTTAACGCTCGCCGCATCCGCAACCGTGCCTGAGCGAATTTCCGGCAAAGCAAATGTGGCATGCTCTGCGGCCAATATCATATCCGCTGAGAGCGCCAATTCCAAACCACCCCCACAACAGATCCCATTGATGGCGGCAATGACAGGCTTGTTCAACCCGCGCAGCTCTTGCAAACCGCCAAAGCCCCCAACACCATAATCCCCATCAACTGCATCCCCATCTGCAGCCGCCTTTAAATCCCAGCCAGGACAAAAGAATTTGTAGCCAGCCCCCGTTATGATCGCAACACGCAATTCTGGATCATCCCGAAAGTCGCGAAACACCTCGCCCATGATCCGAGAGGTCGCCAAATCTATCGCATTGGCCTTGGGGCGATCCAAAGTCACTTCTAACACGTGTCCGCGTCGCTGGGTTTTTATGGGTCCATCGCTCATGTTAATCTCCTATTCGAATGAGGGCATCCACTGCGATTGCACCCGTAGGCAAAGCAAAGAGCGGATTTATTTCTAGTTCTTCAAGACGGTCATGATGATCCAGAACAAAGCATTGAACAGCCATCACCGTGTCAATTAACGCCTCTATATCAGCAGGCGACGCCCCCCGATATCCCTGCAATAGCTTGGCTATTTTCAATTGGGACAGGGCATCCCCTACATCGGCTCGGGAACTGGGAACCATAAGGGATTCAGAATCTTGCAACACTTCGGTGAGCACGCCCCCAGCCGCCAAGGTTAACACAAACCCATGAACAGGATCATGCACCACACCTATCAATACCTCTGCAACACAGTCCTGCACCATCTCTTCAATCAGAAACTGCGCGCAATCCATGGACTGAGCGGCGGCAATCGCCTGCTCTACAGAGGCAATCCCGACAACCACCGCGCCGGCTTCAGATTTGTGCTCAAACCCGAAACCTTTCAGGACACAATCCCCCCCAAGGCGTTCGAATGCCTCGGCGAGACCAGACACATCCGTCGATATGGATTTAGGGCTTTGAACACCATACTGCGCCAACTGCGCCTTTGAGGTGGCCTCTGACCAAGTCGTCGCTTGTACGGGACTTTGCGGCGGTAAAAGAGGCTCATCTGTCAACCTAGACACCATGTCGCCACAGGCCTTAATTGCCGCCAATGACTCCTCTAACCCATGTAACGGAACAACCCCCAGTTCTAGCAAATCTTGTGCAACATCCTCTGGCAAATTTTCCGCCAAACTGGACAAACAGGCGAAAGGAATATCGCATGACGCACGCACAAGCCGAGCCGCATCAAGAACACAGTCCCAAGCCGAGGGATCGCACCGATCAGAGCGCGGAAAATCAACAATCAAAACACCCAGATCAACAGGTCCCTGCATCATCGCAGCAAAGGCCGACCCCATGGCCTCCCCATTGCCCCAAACATAGGTATGGTAATCCAACGGGTTGGCCAAGGCGACTTTATCCCCCAAAGCCGCCCTCAAATCTGTCCTTTGGGCCTCGCTCAACGGCGGGAATTTGATACCCGCGCGCTCACCTGCATCCGCCATCAAACTGGCTTCTCCCCCTGAACAGGACATCGATGCAACCCGTGTACCCGACAAAGGCCCGAATACATGCAAGATTTTTAGCGCTTCGATCATAGCCGCAAGACTCTCAACTTGAGCGCATCCCAAGCGTTTTAAAACGGCATGCGCACCTGCGTCGCCGCCTGCCAAAGAGGCGGTATGAGACACGGTCGCCTGTTGGGCTTGCTCTGATTTGCCCACTTTTAAGGCCACTATTCCCTTGTTTAAAGATTTCGCATACCGCGCTAAGTCTTCGAATTCTTGAACGGATTGAAATCCCTCAATATGAATCCCAAGTGCTGTGACGCGCGGGTCAGACAAAAGCGCACGCCCTATTTCAGCTTGACTGGTCTGCGCTTGATTGCCCGCAGTCATGACCATGGCAATCGGCAACCCGCGTGCCTGCATTGTAAGATTGATCGCAATATTCGAACTTTGCGTAAGGAGCGCAACACCGCGCTCAACAGGCAAACCCCCATGCTGATCAGGCCACAAACAGACTTGATCCAAATAATTGATGAACCCATAGCAATTTGGCCCGACAATTGGCATATCACCCGCAGCGGCAACAAGTTGTTGTTGAAGCTCCGCACCATCCTCAGTTTCATTTTGAGCCTCGAGGAAACCAGAGGCAAAACAAACTGCGCCCCCTGCTCCCATTTTAGCCAGATCACGCACGACCTCAATCGTCGCAGAACGGTTCACACCGATGAAAACAGCATCAGGCGCGGAAGGAAGATCACTCACAGATCGCTTAACATCTAGCCCACAGATTTTGTCCGCTTTGGGATGGACAGGCCAGATATCACCTGAAAAGCCGATCTTGCGGCATTCCTCGATGACATTGCGCCCCCAAGCACCACCACCAACAACGGCTATTGTTTTGGGCGAAAAAAGACGAGATAAATCGCGCATTACGCCCTCCATGGCAAGGATTGAACCGGAGCAATGCCTTCGGCGAGGATATTTGTAAAAAGAAGAAGGACTTTGTTAACTATTTCAGAATATTCCTTGATTTGCGGTACAGGCGGGGACGCCGATGACCGTAAAAGGAGAAGCCCCTTGTGCATGTTTTCGTGCCAAGGGGTGATTTTCTTGGGGATAACGTTTCTTCTTTTCATAAATATCCTCGCACGCAGTGCTAAATCATGCGCCCAGAGGGCGCAATAGATCTCGGCTGATGATGTGGCGCTGAATTTCAGAGGTTCCATCCCAAATGCGTTCTACTCGTGCATCGCGCCAAAACCGCTCTATCGGGTAATCATCCATTAGCCCCATACCCCCATGAATTTGCAGAGTTGTATCAGTCACACGCGCGAGCATTTCCGTTGCGTAGAGTTTGGCGCTCGCGATTTCGCGATTGGCTGGCATATTTTCATCCAAGCGCCACGCGGCCGCCAAGGTAAGCCAATCAGCAGCATCAATTTCCGTGATCATATCCGCGATTTGAAAGCTGACACCTTGAAATTTTCCAATCTGTTGTCCAAATTGTTTGCGTTCAGCAGAATAATTGAGAGCAAAGTCGAAACACCGCCGTGCGCGACCGACAGACATGGCTGCAACGGTTAGGCGCGTGGCGTAGAGCCATGTGTTCATGACCTCAAACCCGCCATCGACCTCGCCTAAGACCTGAGCATCTGGCAAGCGGCAATCGTCAAATTCTAACACCATATTCTTGTAACCGCGATGTGATACTGATTTATATCCATCGCGAATTGTGAAACCTTTGGTCCCTCTATCAACAAGAAACGCAGTTATGCGTTTTTTTGGACCCTTCGGTGTTTGATCTTCGCCTGTTGCAATAAAAACAATAATAAAATCAGCATGCTCTGCACCAGAAATAAAGTGCTTGGTTCCGTTCACTACCCAATCCCCACCATCGCGAATTGCCGTGCATTTCATGCCGCGCACATCGGATCCCGCATCAGGTTCCGTCATGGCCAAGGCATCCATGCGCTCACCGCGAACAGCAGGCATAAGATAGCGATCAATTTGCTCGCCTTCGCAGGCCATGAGGATATTTTGTGGCCTCCCAAAGAAGTGATTAAGCGCCATGGACCCGCGCCCCAATTCACGTTCGACCAAGGAGAAATCTAGATGCCCTAACCCTGCACAGCCGACGGATTCAGGAAAGTTGCAGGCATAAAACCCGAGATCGATACATTTTTGTTTGATGTCTTGGGCAATGTCTTCGGGGACTTCGCCTGTGCGTTCTACCAAATCCTCGTGGGGATAAATTTCCTTTTCGACGAAGTCACGCACAGTGGTGACGATCATATTCTGTTCTTCGCTTAGGCCGAAATTCATAGCACTCTCCGATTTAGGATGACAGGGCCGCAATCGCGGTGGCAACAGGGCCGACAGGGTCACTTGATGCGCGCGTTGTGAGATCAACATGCAGCAAGAACTGAGAACATGTGGACAACACAGTGCCATCAGCACGTTTCATTTCGTGGAACAGTTTAAGCTTTTTCCCCTGCGCCAATTCAACAGTTGTATCGACAAGGATATCTTCGCCTGCGTGGGTTTCGTTTAGGAATTTGGTTGTTGTTTCAACTGTGAAAAAGCTATTTCCCGAGGCGACGTAATCCGCATCTGCCCCAATCGCAAACAAGAAGCCATCTGCTGCATCACTATAGACCTGACCATAGCGGCCTTCGTTCATATGACCGTTATAGTCGGTCCAATCCACGGGTACTTTGCGGGCGACTGTTTGGAACGTTTTTTGGGGCCGCGCCACTTTGATCATTGATTTTTCATGGGTGTTGATCAAGGCACCTGCGGCCGACCCTTGCTGTTTGAGCGCGCGCATCATCGCGACCAAGTTATTGTCGCGCAGTCGTTCCAGTTCACGAATAGAGAGATCACCGGATTGTGCATCCGATTGGTCTGCGATCTTGGCCACCAATTCATCGGTTAATTCGGGGACATCCATCAGCTTGGTCCATGGCCATTCAAGACAAGGTCCAAATTGGGCGATGAAATGCGCCATCCCTGCCTCGCCACCAGCAATGCGGTAGGTTTCAAACAATCCCATTTGCGCCCAGCGAAGCCCAAACCCATAGCGAATAGCGTCGTCAATTTCCTCTGTGGTGGCAATGCCATCTTTGATCAGCCAAAGACCTTCGCGCCACACGGCTTCTAAGAAACGATCGGCGATATGGGCATCAATTTCCTTGCGCACATGCAGCCCATAAAGCCCAACTGAGGCGAGCATCTCTTTGGCGGCCTCAACATGTTGTGACGAGGTTGCACCACTTGGCACCACTTCGATCAGCGGCAGCAAATAAACAGGGTTAAACGGGTGACAGACCATAATCTGATCTGGAAAATCCGATTTTTCCTGTAATTCCGATGGTTTAAACCCCGATGTTGAAGAGGCTAATATCGCATCTTTGCGGCAAGAATTCTGAATATCCGCAAGAACGCTATGTTTGATATCCAAACGCTCAGGCACGCTTTCTTGGATCCAATCGGCCTTTGCGACGGCCTCTTTCAATGTTGTGCAAAATGTCAGCGCGCCCTCAGGAGGCAGCGCATGATCATAGAGCATCGGAAGTGCGTGACGCGCATTTTCCAACACAGCAGCAATCTTGCGCTCTGCCTCTGGATCGGGATCATAGACATTGACGTCCCACCCATTTAACAAAAATCGCGCGAGCCATCCGCCGCCGATTACCCCACCACCAATGATTGCTGCTGTTTTTGTCATTTTTTAATCCACACAAAGAGTTGCGATAGTGCCGTTTTCATAAACGTCGTTACATCCGTACATCGGTGCTTGGGAGGAACAGATTTGCCCCTCTGCCAAACATATCCCCTCACAGTCTGCTGAGCTTGAACATTGTTTGCCTGCATCTGACGCGGTTTCAAGGCACACTGGTTGTCCATGTCCCCCAATCGTCATGGTCCCGCCCTTTTGGGTGCACTCAGCTGCAAGCCTCTCAACCAGTTCAATTTGGGAGGATAGTTTAGGCGATCCTAGTTCCTCTGATTGTTGCTCGCCTTGGCAAGCGATCAACAGGACACTAGCAGCGAGACTATAGATAAATTTCATTTATTGGCTTTCTAAGATTGTGCGCAGTTTGTCCGCCATCACTTTGCCAAAAATGACATGTTGCTCTGCGTCCCAATGAACGCCATCAATCTCAGAGACAGACACATGATCATTCGCATCGACAAAATAAAGGCCTGTGCGATCTGTCATCTCTTTGATGCAGTTTGACAAATTCACTTGGCGAGTTTCCGCCTCAGCAAAGACATCTCTCAGGGTTCCAATTTCGCGAACATTTGCAGGGGCCACAACGCAAATGGATGCCTGCGGTTGGCCCAACTGAATTTCAGACACCAATCGTTCCAACGAGCGTGCGATTTCCCAGGCTGAAACGGAAAACCGTATTTTCAAATCATTCGTGCCCAACATAAGGACAACCAGATCAATCGGTTTATGCGACTGCAACATGGCGGGCAACACTGTCAATCCGTTGCGCATGCCCCCCTCAATCACATCATCATGCACCGTCGTACGTCCAGGAAGCGCCTCACAAATCACGTCATGCGCAGGCCCCAAATCATCCGCCATGACACCTGGCCATCGATGTGCTTTGTCAAAACGCGCAATGTCCCCCAGCGCCACCAAAGGCGGTGTGCCATGGCTATTGCTATCGCCATAAACAAGGATCGTACTCATCCGCGTGGCGCTCTTTTCGTGAGGCCCAGTTTTTCGCGCACCTCTTGAGGGCCAATGACACGCGCACCAAGATTTTCGATGATGGTTTTGGCACGTGCTACCAGTTGTTCATTCGTGGCCAAGACGCCTTTTTCTAACCAAAGGTTATCTTCTAATCCCACGCGCACATTGCCTCCTGCCAAAACAGAAGCCGCCACATAGGCCATTTGATTACGTCCCAAGGCAAAGGCGCTGAAATTCCAATTGTCAGGCACATTATTCACCATCGCCATAAAGGTGTTCAAATCATCTGGCGCGCCCCAATGCACCCCCATACAGAGCTGAACCAAAACATCAGGTTCCAAAACGCCGTCGGCCACCAATTGTTTCGCATACCAAAGATGCCCTGTATCAAAGGCTTCGACTTCTGGTTTGACCCCTGCGTCTGTCATCATGCGTCCCATCGCCTGAAGCATACCAGGCGTATTGGTCATGACATAATCAGCTTCGGCAAAATTCATGGTCCCACAATCAAGGGTACAAATTTCGGGCAAGCAATCCACAATATGCGCGACCCTCTCAGAGGCGCCAATCATATCTGTTCCATCGGCCACAGGAAACGGAGTCTCACTGCCGCCAAACACAATATCCCCGCCCATGCCCGCAGTGAGGTTCAATACAACATCAACCTCAGCATCGCGAATACGCTCAGTGACTTCGCGATAATACTCCAACTGACGGCTCGGCGCGCCTGTTTCAGGATCCCGCACATGGCAATGAACAATGGCCGCCCCTGCTTTGGCCGCGGCAATAGCACTATCGGCAATTTCCTTTGGAGAGCGCGGCACATGTGGGCTTCGATCTTGGGTCGCGCCCGAGCCAGTGACTGCACAGGTAATAAAGACATCTTTGTTCATCGTTAACGGCATCTTGCTCTCCTGTTTCAACACGTTTGTCTCACTCTTTCGCATCGACAGCCGCCAAAGAATGCAGTAACGGTCATTTACTATGCATAAATGGTCAATCTCTCATTCAGCACCGCTAAAAATCGCGTTCTTGCTCTTTGATAAATTCTCAAACCTCTGTTTGGCGAATTGCCTCGAACCCATGCGGGCGACCAATGGATTCTTGCAAGCCCCAGCCTTTGATTGGCAATTCTTTACGATTGATGGCGCGCCTGTGCATAGCTCATCCAATCTACCCGTCATGCCGCATGGGTCCATTGGCGATGTGCCGGCCTGCGATTATCTCTTTATCTTAGCAAGCTATGACTATCGAACCCATGACAGCGCGAAAACCAGACAAGCCCTGCAACACACAGCCCGACGCGCGAAAACGGTTGTTGGGCTTGATACGGGTCCATGGCTCATGGCAGCTGCAGACCTATTAAAAGGCCGGCGCGCCACTGTGCATTGGGATGTTTTGCAAGATTTCACCGAACGCTTTGTCTCCTCAGACGTGCTGCGCCAAAGGGTTGTGTGGGATGGCAATCGCGTCACATGCGCTGGAGCGATGTCTGCCTTTGATCTCGCGCGGGACGTGATCCGCACGCATTTGGGCGAGGCTATTGCCCTAGATGTGGATACATTATTTTTAAAAGATGACCCCCAAGCGCCAACACCGCGTCGCTATAATCCCGTGAAACCAACCTCCGTTCAGCGTGCCATTGCGCTTATGCATGAAAATATTGAAACGCCGCTCACTCTAACCGAGATAAGCCACCATATCGCTTGCCCTCCAAAAACGCTCGCACGTCGGTTTCAAATAGCCATGGGAACAAGCCCAGGACAGGTCTACCGTCACATCCGCTTGAGCCATGCGCGCCATTTGGTGGAAACCACAGCGCTAAATATCTATGAAATTTCGCTCAGATGCGGCTATGACAGCCCCGCCGCCTTAACACGTGCTTACAAGGTCCGCTTTGGCAAATCGCCCACGGCCATGCGCCCCTAGACTTCATCTTTGCAAAAATACTCGCGCCGCAGGCACGGCCCAAAGGGCCGTTTACCCTTTGAACCCACGCGCAATGACAAATTTTTCAGAACTATCCGCACGGCTTGAGGGCGGTTTAACGTTGGAAACTGTTTTGAACCGCTGCTTCAACAGCTTTTGCAATTCGCCTTCTGCCCCACCTGCGAGAACCTTGGCGACAAAGGTGCCGCCCTCTTCCAAAACGTCAAAGGCGAAATAGGCCGCCGCTTCACAGAGCGCGATAATGCGCAAGTGATCGGTTTGCTTGTGCCCAGAAGAGGACGCCGCCATATCCGACATCACAACATGCGCCGTTCCGCCAAGCCATTCTTTCACCTGATGATCCGCATCATCAGCCATGAAATCCAATTGATAAATCTCGGCCCCTGCGATGGTTTCCACCTCTTGCAAGTCAATGCCGAGAACAGAGCCAATCTCTTTGTTCTTTTTCTCACCAAGGGCATTCACGCGCTTCACCGCAACTTGACACCACCCACCGGGGGCACAGCCCAAATCCACAACGCGCGCACCCGGCACCAGAAACCGGTACTTGTCATCCAATTCCAGGATCTTAAACGCCGCGCGGCCCCGATAGCCTTCATCCTTAGCGCGCTTCACATAAGGGTCATTCAATTGACGCTGCAACCAGCGCACTTGGGACACAGTTTTCCCGCGTGCCTTTTTAACATTCACCTTAAGATCACGTTGCCCTCGACCAGAGGTATTTTTCTTGCGAGCACTGCGTTGTGTCGGTTTCTCATCCATTAGTACGGAACATCCTCTAATACGCCATCGGCGCTCATTTGTGCATATAGCAAGCCTTCTCGCAAACCCCGATCCGCGACAGATAAACGATCCGTGGGCCAGCTGCGCAATAGGGCCTGCAAAATCGCAGAGCCCGACATGATCAAGGCCTGACGATCATTGCCAATCCTTGGATCGCGCCGCCGCCCTGCTGGGCCAAGCTCAAGATAGCTTTGAATAACGGTTTCAATTTGATTTGACGACATGCGCAACCCATCAACCTTGGTGCGATCATAGCGCTTGAGCCCAAGATGGCTTGCCGCAACTGTTGTCACCGTTCCCGATGTCCCAATGATTTGAAACCCTTCGCGCGCTTGTTCATCGCGATAGGGTGCAAAATCAGCAAGGTTTTCTTCAAAGAACCAGCTCATCAAGGCATATCGCGCGGCGTCATCATCCACATCGTTGAACTGATCGCGCAGTGTGGCAACCCCCAAAGGCACCGAAATCCAATCCACGACCTTTGCCGCAGGAAACGGGCTTTCGCTTGGGTGAAACCCCGCATGAAGCCGCATGATCGAGCGCGGTCTTTCCCGTGGTGGAACGGAGGTGAGATCAAGCCAGACCAATTCTGTTGAGCCACCCCCGATATCAACAACCAACAATTGCTCTGTTTTCGTGCTCACCAAAGGCGCACAGGAAATCACCGCCAAACGCGCTTCTTCTTCGGGGAGGATAATATCCAATTTCAGACCCGTCTCCCGACGGACTTGCCGAATAAAGTCGCTGGCATTTTTCGCGCGACGACAGGCTTCTGTCGCCACCAAACGCATGCGCTTGACCTTGTGCTTTTTGAGCTTTTGTTGACATACTCGCAAAGCTTGGATCGTACGGATCATAGATCCACGATTTAGCTTGCCAGTCTTTTCCAACCCTGCCCCTAATTGGACGGATTTGGAAAAGCTGTCGACCACGTGAAATTGACTGCCCTTTGGTTGGGCAATCAACATACGGCAGCTATTTGTACCCAGATCCAAAGCGGCATAAAGCTCTGTTGGATTGGGCGGTTTGGGCGCGGGGCTCTCAACCGGTTTCGGGAATGCGCCCGCACCTTTGGGACGCTTGGGCGCCATATCTACGCCCTCCGATGCTTAAAGTTAATCTTAGGATAAGCCCTGCCCGATGTCTGCGCAAGAGCCGATCCATCTGATTTCACAAAAACACGGATTCATAGTCATTATGCAAATTTCGACAGCGCACAACGGTGGCGATGAATTGAAAGGACGATTACAAGACAGAAAGTCGCACAAGTGGCGTTTGTTGTCGAAATTCGACACTGTGTCGCGAATGAGCTGATTTAGACAGAGCAAACACAAGATAAGGAATCACCATCATGCCCGATGTGACCATCGTATTCTGGCGCGACATTCCCGCCCAAGTTATCGTCGGCAAAGGACGCCGTGGCGCGAAAAAACAGCTTGCCGAACGCTTTGAACAAGCGATCGATCGCGCGGCCATGAAAGGCGGACTAGAAGGCACAGATGACTATCTCTCTGAGTGGCGCAAAGCTGATCCTTATACAGTAGAGGGGGATCCAGCCGAGATCGCAGAAAGCGAAGCGATGCGGTTGGAAACGGAATATGACCAAGAGCGCATCAAAGCTTTGATCGCAAATGATGGCTGGGCGTAAGCCTGTTGAACGTGAGGGAGGCCATAATGGCGCTGTTTAACTTTAAAAAGAAAGACGAAGCATCGAGCACAAACCCAGAAATGGAAGCATTTCTTCAGGATTACTCGATCGAAGTCATGCCGCGCACCGCTGAAAAGGTGGAAAACTTTCGCGATCTCTTGCCAGCTGGCACACGGGTTTACATCGCCCATATCGAAGGCACGCCTATTGAAGATATGGTCAAAACCGCCAAACGGTTGTCTGAGGATGGCTATGCTGTCATGCCTCATTTTCCCGCGCGCATCATCAAGGACACGGCCACATTAGAAAACTGGATCGCCCAGTACCAAGGCGAAGCAGGCGTCACTCAAGCCCTCCTTTTGGCAGGCGGCGTTGACAAACCCCACGGCGATTTTCATTCCTCAATGCAGCTCATGGAAACGGGTCTCTTTGACAAAGCGGGCTTCACACACCTCCATGTCGCAGGCCACCCAGAAGGCAACAAAGACATCGACCCCGATGGATCCATGCGCAACGTGAACGAGGCCCTGTCTTGGAAACAAGAATTTTCCAAACGCACAGATGCGCAAATGGCCCTTGCCACACAATTCGCATTTGAAGCCAAACCAATCATCGAATGGGCCAATTCAGTCAAAGACTCTGGCATTGATATTCCAATTCACATTGGCATTGCTGGTCCTGCGAAATTGCAAACCTTGATTAAATTCGCGATTGCCTGTGGCGTTGGCCCATCATTAAAGGTTCTGCAAAAACGCGCGATGGACGTGACCAAGCTCTTGCTGCCCTATGAGCCGACCGAGGTCCTGAGTGAGCTCGCCGCATATAAAGCTGCAAACCCTGAGTTTAACATTACCAATGTGCACTTCTTTCCACTTGGTGGCATCAAAACCAATGCAAATTGGGCCATAGAACATGGCGGCAGCTCCGCCGTCCCTGCAAACGCATCTTAAGGACCCCTCATGACACGTACAGTTGTTGAATCAAAAACAAAAACCGCCGTCCTTGGCTTTGACGAACCCTTTTGCGTCATTGGGGAACGGATCAACCCAACAGGCCGCAAAAAGCTTGCTGCCGAACTCGAAGCAGGGGATTTTTCCACAGTCGAAAAAGACGCCCTCGCCCAAGTTTTGGCGGGTGCAGATATCTTGGATATCAACGCAGGAGTTGTCTATAATTCCAACCCAAACCCAAATGAAACTGAACCACCCTTGATGAAGAAAATCATTGAATTGGTTCAAGGCCTAACAGATGTGCCTTTGTGCATAGATAGCTCGGTTCCCGAAGCATTGGAAATGGGTCTTCAAACGGCCGAAGGTCGCCCCTTGCTGAATTCGGTTACTGGGGAAGAAGAGCGTTTGGAATTTGTCCTCCCGCTCGTTGCGAAATACAATGTCCCTGTTGTTGCTATCTCTAACGATGACACAGGTATCTCTGAGGACCCCGATGTCCGCTTTGCCGTCGCAAAGAAAATCGTTGAACGCGCAGCAGATTTCGGAATTCCAGCGCATGACATCGTCGTTGACCCCCTCGTTATGCCGATTGGCGCAATGTCGACAGCTGGAAAACAAGTTTTCACATTGGTGCGCCGTTTGCGCGAAGAATTGGGCGTAAATACCACTTGCGGCGCGTCGAATATTTCATTCGGCCTTCCAAACCGACATGGTATCAACAATGCGTTTTTGCCAATGGCAATGGGTGCAGGCATGACCTCTGCAATTATGAACCCAGTCGCCCTCCCAATCAGCCAAACAAAAATTGCTGCGAAAAAGGCCGAAGTTGAAGCCGCAGGAATTATCCTACCTGCTGACATGGAAGATGAGGCTTTTGTCACAATGTTTGGACTCGGTTCAACAAAGCCACGTCCCGGCAAAGAAATGGAAGCCATCCGCGCAGCCAATTTGTTGACAGACAATGACCCACATGGCGGTGCATGGATCCACTTCAACAAACCAGCAGGATCAGGTGGTGAAGTCGGTGGACGCGGCGGTCGTCGCGGTGGCCGTCGCCGCGGGTAAGAAAATCACCTTGGGGGCTTTGCCCCCTTGGCCTTCAGCCAATTCCCCCAGGATATTTTCCGACAAAAAATGTTAACTTATTTTTAAAGAAAACTGATGATACTCTGATTACGGTACAGGCGGGGACGCCGATGACCGTGACAAGAAATGGCCCTCTGTTACTTACGTAGCAGAGGGTTTTTCATTTTTTGTCTGAAAAATATCCTCGCCGAAGGCACTCAAAAATAGAGTATGCGGCCCTTGGGCCGCATTCCTTTAGGTTACATGTGGATTGCGCGACCATAGGCGTCAAGAACGCTTTCATGCATCATCTCAGACAATGTGGGATGTGGGAATACTGTTTGCATCAGGTCTTCTTCAGTTGTTTCCAACTGACGACCAACAACGTACCCTTGGATCATCTCAGTGACTTCTGCGCCCACCATATGAGCTCCAAGCAGTTCGCCGGTCTTTTCGTCAAACACCGTCTTGACCAGCCCCTCTGGTTCCCCAAGAGCAATGGCTTTGCCATTTCCGATAAAGGGGAAGCGTCCGACTTTGATCTTATAGCCCGCCTCTTTGGCCTTTTCTTCTGTGAGGCCAACGCTTGCGACTTGAGGGTGACAATAGGTACAGCCCGCAATTGAATTTGGCTTGATTGGATGTGGTTTTTGACCTGCGATGAGTTCAGCAACCATAACACCTTCGTGGCTGGCTTTATGAGCGAGCCATGGGGCGCCTGCAATATCGCCAATGGCAAAGAGGCCATCGACCCCGGTTCGACAATATTCATCCGTCACAACATGGGTGCGGTCGACCTTAACGCCCAAAGCTTCAAGCCCTAGGTTTTCCACATTCCCAACGATACCAACCGCCGAAATTACGGTGTCAAATTCTTCTGTTGTGACTTTGCCGTTGGCTTCGATATGAGCGACAACTTTTCCGTTTCCACGATCCAATTGTTTGACCATCGTTTTTTCGCGAATTTTCATGCCTTGCTTTTCAAACTGCTTTTTTGCGAATTTTGAAATTTCGACATCTTCAACAGGAAGCACGCGATCCATGACTTCGACAACTGTCGTATCAGCGCCCAACGTATTGTAAAAGCTTGCGAATTCGATGCCGATCGCGCCGGATCCGATCACCAAAAGCTTTTTAGGCATGCGTTTTGGCGTGAGCGCATGTTTGTAGGTCCAAACCAAATCGCCATCAGCTTCTAATCCAGGCAATTCACGTGCACGCGCGCCTGTGGCCAAGACGATGTTTTTAGCGGTCAACTCTTCCACGCCCTTGTCGGTCTTAACAGACACTTTGCCTTTGCTCGGAATGCTCGCCTCGCCCATAAAGGTCGTCACTTTGTTTTTCTTCATTAAGTGGCCGATGCCTTGGTTTAACTGTTTTGACACAGCGCGGGACCGTGCAACAACAGCGTCTAAATCGTAGCCAATCTTGTCTGCGCTAAGGCCAAACTCTTTGGCACGATGCATCAGATGAAACACTTCAGACGAACGCAAGAGCGCTTTGGTCGGAATACATCCCCAGTTCAGGCAAATGCCCCCCATATGCTCACGCTCAACGATTGCAACATTTAGTCCCAACTGCGACGCACGAATGGCGGCAACATACCCACCTGGGCCAGCACCGATCACAACAACATCAAAGGCATTAGACGACATAGCTTAACTCCGGAAATCAAATTCCGTTTAATGTTAAACTATTTTTTTAACTCTATCAACAAGCGAGCTATGTTTATCCCGCCTTTGCGAGTTGCGTAAGCGTCATACCATAGCCACCTTGATCAACATAGGCCGCCTCAAGCTCGGAAGTCTTGCGATTAAGAGCAGCGTTACGGGTTGGAAATCGACCAAATTGCCGAATAATCGCACGATGCGCTCGGGCATGAAGGAGGTTATTCTCATCCTCCAAAGGAAGACGTTCGTGCATCAATCGCACACAGCGATCCTGATCTGTTAGGTTCTCAGAATGCATAAGAGGCATATAGAAAAATTGTCGAGCGGGCGCATCGATGCGCAGGTCAAACCCATATTGGATGGCTTGCTTCGCTGCAGAAAGCGCAAGACGATCAGTGGCAAATGCCCGATCTATCCCCCGATACATGTTACGTGAGAATTGATCCGTTACGAGAATATAGGCCAAGGCCCCGCTTGGATAAGTCAGCCACATGCCATGCTTGCCATCACAAATCGCAGAGAGGGTTCCTTCGAACCGATCCTTGATTTTCTGATCCAAACCCTCAGACGGCGCATACCATTCAGATGGATTAACCTCGTCTAACCAAAACTGCAAAACTGCCTCAGGTGTCATGCGCCTACTCCTTTAAACCTAACGGATACACTAGCTTAGGCATCCGCTTTCCTAAAGTAAACTTTTGCAACAGTCGCGAAATAAAATTGTGAATTATGTGGCGTTTTCGTTACTTTCTTCTTCCATTGCCACATCAATCGCATATTCCTGAGCAAGCTCCATGACAACAACTGAGGAGCTTGGCGCGACGGGGGCATAGGCATTCATCTCATCCACATCAAGCGCAGGACGTTGTGTCATGCGATAGACCGCATAAAGGCTCAGCAAGCCCATCAAAGCTGCGATAATGAGGAAAAAGGCATAGGGACCGAATCCGTCCATGACTTGACCGATCACAATCGGACCAGCAATCGCCCCGAGCCCATTGATAAACAGCAACCCCCCAGAGCAGGCCGCCATGTCATCATATTCAAGGTAATCGTTGGCATGCGCAATCAACAAGGAATAAAGCGGGTTCGCCATTCCACCAATCAAAAAGGCAACAATCAGCAGAACAAAAAAGTTCTCTCCTGTCGCAAATGCCAATACTGACGCCATAGACCCAATGAAAGCAACAGCAGCAATCAATGTCCGTCGATCCATGCGATCAGAGAGCCAGCCAATCGGATACTGCATCAACATAGCACCGACATAGAACGCCGCCACAAAGGTTGAAATTTGCCCCAAGCTCAAATTGATCTGAGCGCCAAAGACCGCAGACATCCCGAACTGGGCTGCAAACACGCCGCCCAAGAGAAACATACCCGCACAGCCAAGCGGAGAGTTCTTGATCAAATCAGTGAGCTTCATCCGTTTGGTTTGTTCAAAGGCTGGGGTCGGGCTAATCGATAGCAAAATCGGTGCAAAGGAAATCGAAACGAGAACGGATATGATGATGAACAAGACAAACCCGGCTGGATCTGCAACGCTTAATAACCATTGAGCGGCGACGACGCCTGCCATTTGAATGATCATATAAACAGACAGAGCTTGGCCCCGTGTTTCATTCGTTACACTATTATTGAGCCAGCTTTCCGCCGTCACATACACACCGCAAAAGCAAAATCCGATGATCACGCGTCCGATGCTCCAAACAATGGGATCGACAAACGTTGGAAACAGAATAAAGACAGCCGAGATGAATGACCCAAGCGCCGCAAAGACCCGCACATGTCCCACGCGGCGGATCATTTCAGGAACAATCCGCGACGCGCCCATGAAGCCAACAAAATAGGATGACATGACAATAGACAGTTCGAAGGTCGAAAACCCTTCGAGATCGCCGCGCACACCGAGCAACGTAGAATGAAGGCCATTGCCGACCATCAACAACAATACACCGAGCAATAATGCCCATGTGTTAGAGATCACAGAAAACATGAGTGCGGCTCCTATTGAGCAAAAAGAATCTAATGATCCATTTAACCCCAGAACATATTAATCAGGTAACAAAAGCGACGAGTCACCGTATGAAAAGAACCTGTAGTCCTTTTTTATCGCGTGATCATAGATTTCCTTTATCCGCTCTTGGCCCATGAGGGCAGAGACCAACATCATCAATGTCGATTTTGGAAGGTGGAAATTTGTCATCAATCCATCGGCCACGTGAAAGTCGAACCCTGGATAGATGAAAATATCCGTCGCTCCGCTCCATGCACCGATGTTGCCCCCATTATCGCACGCAGCCGTTTCAATCAAACGAAGCGCAGTCGTGCCCACCGGGATGATACGGCCTCCGTTTGATTGGGTTTCTTGGATCTCTTGAGCGGCTTGTTGCGAGACTTGGCCAAGTTCTGCATGCATTTTATGGCTGCGCACATCATCGACCTTCACAGGAAGGAAGGTCCCTGCCCCAACATGCAAAGTGACTTCGCTAAACAGGACCCCTTTGGCCGCTAACCTGTCCAATAGGTCTTGATCAAAATGCAGCGATGCAGTCGGGGCTGCAACCGATCCTGAATTTTGCGCAAAAACCGTTTGATAATCTTCTAAATCCCGTTCATCCGCTGGTCGTTTTGACGCGATATAGGGTGGCAAAGGCATAGTGCCCGCCTCTAGAAGGGCCTGATCAAAATCATCCCCGGCAAGGTTAAATTCTAACGTTGCTTGGCCGTCATCTTTGCGAATTAAGGTCGCCGTCAAATCAGAGGCAAATGTGATAACCTCCCCCTCTTTGACCTTGCGCAATGGCTTGATCAAAGCGTCCCAAGTCCCATCAGCATTGGGCGTCAACAGCGTCACCTCTATTTTGGCGCTTCCTGTGCCGCCAACGGCTTCGGGGCGATGACGATGTCCAAACAAACGTGCAGGAATGACTTTGGTATTGTTTAACACCAAACGATCTCCTGCTTGGAGGATATCGACCAGATCATAAACCTGTCTGTCCTCAATTTGACCGTCATGCGCATACAACAGCTTTGCCGACGGGCGCGGCGACACAGGTCGCGTTGCGATCAAATCGTCAGGGAGGTCAAAGTCAAAATCGCTGAGCTGCATAGGTCTAATCTAGTTTTGGAGCCGGTCTGCGAAAGATTTCACGGAACATGGCAGGTGTCAGAATCGAGAACGGGTTCACGTTAAAGCGGGGTTTAGCGGCATCGCCTTTGAGATTAAAGTTGAAACCAATCAAGCCTTCGCCTTTTCTGGTAAAGACCTGCCCGATACCGTTCAGGAGATAAAGAGGCGATATAACCCCTTGAAAATCAAATGATTTAGGCTTGAGATCATAATACCCATCAACCGACAACCCCATTGACGGCCCAACAGCCGAAGCTTCGCTCACAATGACTTGGGTCGGCGTCATCCGAAACCGCGCATCAATCTCAGAGAGCAACAAACCAGGGCCGTTCAATTGTTCTAACAGCCCCACAACGCTAATCACGTTGAACAGCTCAGCAAGTACAGGGGCGTTTTGAACCTTGACCCCCGTGACGTGGAGGCGACCATCACTGATCCCCGGTTGATTAGTTGCCCCAAGCGTAAGAACCAAATCGCCGCCATTGGCTTTATCCAAAGCGCCGAGAGCCGACAAAACACGCCCTGCATTTTTCGATGTGATGATGAGATCGATGCCAGTTTTCTTGGGGGTTATACGGCCTGCGACCTGGGCTTGGTTATTCACAAGCGCGTTAAACGTCCCATTTGGACCACCATTTAAGGCAAGGCTCCCTTTTACACGATTAAGCTCTTGGTTTTCCGCAACGATCAAACGGTCTAGATTTATATCAATGCGTTTCAACCCACCTGACCCGCTGCCCCCACTATTCTGTCGCGCCAAAAATGACGCTAAATCAACGCGCCCGCCATCAATCCGCAAAATACCATTGGGCAAAAAGGCACCAGATACATTGATGCCATTGCCCAGTTTAAATTGCGATATGTCCAAGCTTTGGAATTTTTGGTCTTGGGTAAAGCGGACCTTAGACTTCAGGGTTGCCCCCGAACCTGAAACATCCAGTTGCGTGATCGCCAGTTGCTTGCCAAGCCGCCCCTCTAAATCCAACTTTCCAGCGGAGCGTTTTGGTTTCACCCAGCCTACCCCATCAATTTTTAGGCGCGCTCCAACCAGATTGCTTTCAACGGAAAAAATGGGTGATGCGTCTTTTGGAAATAGAATTGCCAAAGTCGCAGGTGTCGATCCCGAAAACAATCCTGATGACAGAGGAATTGAAAATGTATCAAACATGGCTGATGAAATATCAAAGCGTGCTTTGAGAGCGGGTCTCGGTGTATCAGGAGATTTCCCAATGCCTGTGGTGAATTCCCCTGTGAAGGGCAAGCCATCAAAGCGACCTGATCCCTCAATCGACAAAGAGGTGTTGTTCGCGGCCAGCTCCAATCGAGGGGCCGAAAGGACGCGATCCTTGATCAGTTTGGAGGTTTTCACATTGTTCAAGGTGGCATTAGCTGTGTATTTTATTTCTTCAGGCTTGGCACCTTTTTTGATTGGAAACTCAATGCGCGCTGATAAATCCGCTGTGCCATCTGCCAAGGTCACGGGCTGTTTGATCCGCGTCATCACGGACAAAGGCTCCGCATTCAAGAGATCAACCACAGCCGTGATTGTGCCCTTGCCTGAAAAATCAACATAGGCCTGCGCAGGTTTTTGGCGTGTATCCTTAATCACAAATTGAGCGTTATCAAAGGTGACATCGCCACCTTGCGCAGCTCTCACGCGAGCCGATTTAACAATGGCGGACAAGACATTGTTTGAGAGAGAAAAATACCCATTCGCGTCTGTAAGGTTTGGTAAAAATTTGACAGCTTTGACAGTTGCCTCGTCAAAGGCAAAGCTGAGATCAACAAGAGGTTTGTCCTCTTGCTGTGTTCGAAAGGCAAAGGCAATATCGGAGACTGTTCCAGAGATCACATTGCGATCCACCCACTCTCTCACTTTATCGATGAATTGGGGCTGCCAATAGTGGCGGACATCCGCAACTGTTGCCCGCTCACTTTTAAGATCAAGTGCAACATCCCAGCCTGTGTTATCCGCCTCAATTTGACCAGACCCAGAAATTGCGACGTCTCTTTCCGTATCTTCAAGATAAACCTGTCCAACGCGAATGCGGAACGGATCAAAGGTCAGGTCAAAATCCATAATCGCCTTTTGAAAATCGAGTGGGTTGTCAAATTGCTCTGGGTTCACTTTGATATTTTGTAAGGAGAGTTGCGACACCATCCCACTTGGCCATGCATCATCATAGGTGAGCTGCGCATAGCCTTCAGCCGTCAAAGACACATCACGGCTTTCCAAAGCGATTTCGCTAAAGTCCAAATTTGACGTCTCAGGATCAAAGGAAAAATAGGTCCGCGCGGCATCAAACGGAATAGGCTTTGCGCCTTGCGAGGGCTGCAAGGCCCCTTCTCCAATTTGTAAGGTGCCATTGAGTGGCCCCAACACACCCTCAGGCAGAATTTCCAACCGCAAGGCCCCACTAATCGGTGCGTTCAAAACGCCGAGCCAAGACAAAGCCACCGATTGCGTCGCGATATCACGGGATTGAATATCCTCTAGGATAATCCCAACCTCTGCGCTGTTTTCACCGATGACGGAGGAATAATTCGCCTCTAACGTTGCAACATCGCTTCCCCCTGTAAGCAAGGCCAGATCAGAGCGTAGAAAAAGCGTATCGCCATCGCGATTTGCCATAAAGCGCGCGCCATCTACGGTCCAAGAGCGATCTGTTCGGCGATCTTGGTAATTCAGAGTAATTGCTAAAATCTGCAGGGTCTCTAATTTTGACAACTGATCTGTTTCAAGCGCCGAATCTAATCCCGAAATGGCAGAAAAAACATCAGGAACCGCATCTGAGCCCGTGTCGAATTCGCCGAATTGAAACCTCAGCTTGCCATCAAGATCACGCAAAAGGGTCAGAAACACGCCCTCAATATTAATATGCGTGGCCGCCAAAGTCCCCAACAGAGCTTCCGACAAGGAAAAAGCAGCATCCACGCGACCGAGTTGTAGGAAACTGGGCTCATCCGCCCTGTTCAATGCAACGCCTGTTAATATAATCGAGGGCTGCCACTGATCATCAACCGTGACATACGCACTTTCAAAGGACACAGTAACGTCATCTTGAACCGCGGTTAATTCCGCCTCAAGGGGATCAAGCGCCCATTGTGGCAGCGCTACGTCTTGTCCCTTGAGAGCCAATATCAAAAGCACCAAAGCAATGAGCACCGTCATCACAACAATACCAACCATAGCCATAGCCGTTCGCCATAGTGCCATGAGTGCAGTCACTATTTTAGGACTGGGGGCTTTTGCTGTGTTATTCTCGTCCAAGCTCTTTATTCCAAGTTAACCTGCGCTAATATGGGTGGTAGTGTTACACAATAACAGGAACAGGTCATGTCTAATCTTCCTTACCCCGCGCCACAAGTTAATCTGCCCCGAGATGGGGGTGAAACACTCTCTTTGGCGGAACTTCGCCCGTCAAATGTGGTTTTATTCTTTTATCCCAAAGACAATACACCGGGATGCACAAAAGAAGCCATCGGATTCAGCGAACACTTAGATGCCTTCGCCGCCGCGAATACCAAAGTCATCGGAATTTCCAAAGACAGTGTTAAAGCCCATGATAAATTCGTGGCAAAACATGACCTAACTGTGCCGCTTTTGTCAGACGAAGAAAGTGATATTTGCGAACAATTTGACGTCTGGAAAGAGAAATCCATGTATGGAAAAACCTACATGGGGATTGAACGTTCCACATTTTTGATAGATGGATCAGGCCAAGTTGTTCGTGAATGGCGCAAGGTCAAAGTTCCCGGACATGTAGAAGAGGTCTTAGAGGCAGTTAAATCGCTTTGAGCACAAAAACTTTGACAGAAATGGCAACCGACGTGTTGCAAACAGCGGATGGGCGGGAAAAAACCGCCCTTTCAAAACACTATGCAGAGCTGTGGTTCGCGGCGCGCGACGCAAATGATCGCATTCCCGTTGGAACGGCCTCTCCACCGGATCAACCTGCGCGCCCTGTTAAACCTGATCTCCTGTCCCCCCGCGATGTTCCAAAACGCAAACCCGGCACTGCGAAAGGTCGGATTGCCTTATTGCATGCGGTTGCTCATATCGAATTGAACGCGGTTGATTTACACTGGGATATCATTGCGCGCTTTGGTCATATCCCAATGCCCATCGGATTTTATGATGACTGGGTGAAATCCGCCGCCGAAGAAAGCAAGCATTATAACCTTATGTGTGATTGCCTCGAAGCTATGGGGAGCTTTTACGGAGATTTGCCAGCGCATGCAGGAATGTGGCGCGCAGCCGAAGACACGGCGCATGATTTCCTTGGGCGCTTGGCCGTGGTCCCCATGGTGCTAGAGGCGCGCGGGTTGGACGTAACACCGGGCATGATCAAGCTCTTTGAAAAGGCTGGCGCAACGGATGCGGTAGAGGCGCTCAAGATCATCTATGCCGAGGAAGTGGCGCATGTGGCCTATGGGTCAAAATGGTTCAATTTCTTATGTGGTCGTGATAATTTAGACCCAAAAGATGTGTTTCATGATCTCGTGCGCAAATATTTCAAAGGCGGCCTAAAGCCTCCCTTTAACGAAGAAAAGCGCGCAGATGCAGGACTTCCACCCGATTTTTATTGGCCGCTTGCGGATCAAATGGGCGTCAAATTACCCTCAGACTGAGCAAAATAGGCGAAAATCAACCCAGTTTACGGGGAACTCAGCAAAAAATGTTGCATCACTGACCCGGCCCCGTTAACCCATTCTTTAGCAACAAAAACAAGGGAATGGGGCTGTGCGGACAAAAATTGCGACGAAACTGGATGCTATGCTTTCAGGGATGTTTCCCGAACGCCGTGTCTTTTTGCGCTCTGACGATGACACCCGTTACATTCGTTTACGTCCCACAACCCAAGGATTAATCTTTTCAACCTTGGCCGTTCTTTTGGCGTGGTCTATTATTGCCACGGCAATTTTGTTGATGGACTCTATTGGCGCTGGAAACTTCAGAGAACAAGCAAAGCGTGATCAAGAAACCTATCAGCTTCGCCTGCGCCTCATGGCAGAAGAGCGCGATGCCCGCGCTGAAGAAGCGGCCATGGCACAACAAAGATTTGCGCAGGCGGTTGAACAAGTCTCGGATATGCAAGCTGAATTGTTAAAATCAGAAATGCGCGGGCTTGAATTACGCACTGGTCTAGATGTGGTGCAAACAAATCTCGTGAACGCTCTGAAATCCAAAAGTTCAGCAGTGGATGAAATGAACCAGCTTAAGCTGGCGCTAGATGATCCAGACGCCGCCTTTGCAACGCCTGCGAATGAAGCGGCGCAATCAGAAACAGTCGCCTTTTTGACGCAAGCCCTAAGTGAAACGGCGCAAGAACGCGACATGTCGCTTGTCGCGGCACAGTCTGCCTTGGAAGAAGCGCGCAGTGCAGCGATGGACATGCGTTTGATGCAAGAACGCAATGAGCAAATCTTTCGCAAAGTCGAAGAAGCTATGGTCGTCTCAATCAAACCATTGGAAACCATGTTCAAAAAAGCAGGCGTTAACCCCGACAGCCTCTTGAGCACGGTACGTCAGGGATATTCTGGCCTTGGCGGACCATCCTTGAGCAAGACACAAACTGGCGTCCCGTTGAGTGCAGAAGAAGCGCGTGCGATTGGTTTGCTCAACAAACTTGATGATCTGAACGTCTATCGGATAGCGGCGCAGAAACTTCCTGTGGGCTACCCTGTCAAAGGAAACTTCCGCTTTACATCTGGATACGGCAAACGCTGGGGGCGCATGCATCGCGGCACTGATTTCGCCGCCAAGCATGGCACACCCATCTATTCAACAGGCGAAGGCGTCGTTGTTCATGCAGGATGGGGATCTGGCTATGGACGCCTTGTGAAGATCAAACATGAATTTGGATTTGAAACCCGCTACGCCCATTTGTCACGCATTCGCGTAAAAGTTGGACAAAAGGTCTCGCGCGGGCAAAGAATTGGTGATATGGGGAATACTGGACGCTCGACTGGTACCCATCTTCACTATGAAGTCCGTATCAACGGCAAAGACCTAAACCCAATGACTTATATCAAGGCTGCAAAAGATGTTTTCTAAAAGCAAAATCAACGAACCCGCTTCCAAAGACACAGATGCTGCGACGCCAGCTGCCCCTGCCGCAGCCAAGCCAGCAGCAACGAATGACTTTGTTTCTTCGACACCCAAGGCCAAGCCACCGGCGTCTATTTTGTCAACTGATTTGCACATCACAGGCAACATCAAGACAACAGGTGACATCCAAGTCGAAGGCACAGTCGAAGGCGACATTCGCGCGCATCTTTTGACAATCGGTGAAACAGCAACCATCAAAGGCGAAGTGATTGCAGATGACGTTGTCATCAACGGCCGCATCATCGGCCGCGTTCGCGGATTGAAAGTCCGCCTCACCGCGACTGCGCGTGTGGAAGGTGACATCATCCACAAAACGATCGCTATCGAATCAGGCGCCCATTTCGAAGGCTCTGTTCAGCGTCAAGACGATCCATTGAGCGCAGGCTCAAAACCAGCTGCGGCACCTGCCAAAGCGGCTCCAGCGAAGGCGGCACCTGCGGCCAAGTAACTCAGTCTTGTTATGACACTCTGTGATGCGGCTCCCTTGGGCCGCATTATTTTTTTGGAGGAATGGAGTAGGTCATTGACGCACGCGCAACCGGCGCCTCCCCTCCGTGAGAATACATCAACACATCCCCAATCGCCAAAACACGGCCCAATTTCAACAAACGGCAGTGTGCAATCAGGTCCTTGCCAGAAGCGGGTTTGCGCATGAAATCAATGGATCCATTCGTTGTCACAGCCAAAGCTTCGCGCCCGATCATTGACAGCACAGCCATGTAAATCGCACAATCGGCCAAAGCAAACATGGATGGGCCAGACACTGTGCCACCGGGCCTCAAATGTCGCTCTTGCACCTTGAGACGTACCGTCACTTCCATCTCTTTGAGGTCTTCGATGACAAAATCATCTTTGACCTGAGGGAAAACTTCGGTCAAAAACTCAGACAACTCGGATTTAGTGAAACACAATGGCATATGCGACCCCTCTGTTTGATCCCCAACATGGTTCGACATTTCTAACAGGAGAGCAAGATGACAATTTTGGAACGTAACGACAGCAATGGGATTGCGCATCTCAATTTGAACGCACCAGAGAAATTAAACGCGCTCTCCGATGAAATGCTCGCCGCACTGCAAAGCGAGTTTGAGAGCCTCATGAACGACAGCTCAGTGCGCGCCATTATCCTCTCAGGGTCTGGGAAAGCCTTTTGTGCAGGACATGATTTGAAACAAATGACCGCAGGCCGCCAAGCTGAGGATGGCGGCAAAGCCTATTTCAAAGATTTGTTCGATCGCTGCGCCACGATGATGACAACGATCAAAAAGCTTCCTCAACCTGTGATCGCCCAAGTTCACGGCATCGCAACCGCCGCTGGATGCCAGTTGGTGGCAAGCTGTGATATGGCTGTTGCCGCGGAAGGGACACGCTTCGGGGTAAATGGGGTAAACATTGGCTTGTTTTGTTCCACGCCAATGGTCGCCCTCAGCCGCAATATTCCCCGCAAGCAAGCGTTTGAAATGCTCAGCACGGGTCAGTTTATTGATGCGGACCGCGCTTTAGATTTGGGATTGATCAATCGCGTTGTTCCCCAAGACGACCTGGCGACTTCGACGCAAGCCTTGGCGCAAATGGTAGCCGATAAGCTCAGTGCCGCCGTAAAAATCGGTAAGGAAGCGTTTTATGAGCAAATCGAAATGTCAGTGGAGCAGGCTTATGCGTATACAGGCGACGTCATGGTGCAAAACATGATGTATCGCGATACCGAAGAAGGGATTGCTGCCTTTTTGGAAAAACGTGATCCTGATTGGAAGGTTTGAGGGGGTCTTAGGGGGCTGCTGCCCCCTCTGCTGACGCATTCACCCCTGCGGATATTTTTGAAAAGAAGAAGCCTTGAGGGGTTTTCATTATCTCAGTTTTCGCTAGATGAAGGGCATGGATAAAACATTACATATCATTGGCGGCGGAATGGCCGGTTCCGAGGCAGCTTGGCAGGCTGCAAACATGGGCGTGTCCGTTGTGATACATGAAATGAGACCAAAGGTGGAAACCTTTGCGCATCGTACGGGACATTTGGGGGAAATGGTCTGTTCCAATTCGTTCCGCTCAGATGATCATGAGCAAAACGCAGTTGGTCTCTTGCATTGGGAAATGGTGCAAGCAGGTGGGTTGATTATGCAGACGGCGCATAAGCATCGATTGCCCGCTGGTGGCGCCTTGGCTGTGGATCGTGATCCTTTTGCAGAAAGTGTTACAGAGGCCTTGATCGCGCATCCAAATATTTCAGTGTCTTATGAAGAAATCACCGAATTGCCTAGTGACGGGCATTGGATCATTGCAAGCGGTCCTTTAACCTCATCTGATTTGGGCGCTGCGATTGCGCAAGAAACAGGCGCAGATGCTTTGGCGTTTTTCGATGCTATTGCTCCGATCCTCTATTACGACAGCATCGATATGAGCAAAGCCTGGATGCAGTCGCGCTATGACAAGGGTGAAACGGAAGCCGAGCGCACAGCCTATTTGAATTGCCCCATGAGCAAAGATCAATATGAGGCCTTTATTGATGCTCTGCTTGCGGCAGATAAGACCGAATTTCATGAAGGTGAAACAGCGGGCTATTTTGATGGATGTCTGCCGATTGAAGTCATGGCAGAGCGAGGGCGTGAGACACTCCGGTTTGGGCCGATGAAGCCTGTTGGATTAACCAATCCGCATTCTGAGGAAAAGCCTTATGCCGTTGTGCAATTGCGTCGCGATAACGCCTTGGGGACGCTTTATAATATCGTCGGTTTCCAAACCAAGATGAAGTATGGCGCACAAACAGACGTTTTGCGCAAGATACCGGGATTAGAGAACGCTCAATTTGCCCGATTGGGCGGCATTCATAGGAATACCTTTATCAACTCGCCCACATTACTTGATGAACAGATGCGATTGAAATCACGACCGAATATTCGCTTTGCTGGACAAATTACCGGTGTTGAAGGCTATGTCGAAAGCGCGGCTATGGGGCTGTTGGCGGGGCGCATGGCGGCCTGTGACATTCTGGGACGCGACATGTCGAGCGTGCCTCAAGATACAGCAATGGGTGCACTGATCCATCACATCACAGGCGGAGCGGATGCTAAGACCTTCCAACCGATGAATGTGAATTTCGGCCTATTCCGCCCTGTTGATGGGCTTAAGGGCGGGCGTCGGGGTCGTAAGGATCGTTATAAGGCCTATACTGATCGTGCCAAGACCGAGTGGACCGCTTGGCTTGAGACGATGAGCTGAGACATGACGTTTCGGACGCGCTTTGCCCCTTCGCCAACTGGACCGTTGCATTTGGGGCATGCGTATTCCGCGCTTTGTGCGTTTGACGCGGCAAAGGCCGCAAAGGATGATTTAATTTTGCGGATTGATGATTTGGATCAATCCCGCTCGCGCCCCACTTGGGAAGCTCTCATATATGAAGATTTAGCGTGGCTTGGGATCACATGGTCTACGCCTGTGCGTCGTCAATCAGAGTGCTTGCCTGAATATCAAAACGCCCTTGCCCGTTTGAGCGAAATGGGTGTTACCTATCCTTGTTCTTGTACACGTGCGGATATTGAGCTGGCTGCGAGTGCACCTCAAGAAGGCGTCCCTGAATTTGGTCCAGACGGGCGGATTTATCCAGGAACCTGTCGGTATCGCACGATGTTGGACGCGACTGAAACCGATACAATTCGGTTGGATATGCGCAAAGCAGTTTCAATGATACCGAAAGAAATATCATTTAAGAATAACGATCAAGGCATTGATTTAAATTGTGAAACCCTCATTCATTCTGTCGGTGATGTTATTCTAAGACGGCGATCTATGGGCGCGTCTTATCACCTTGCTGTTGTGGTGGATGATCACAAACAGGGTGTCACAGATGTTATCCGCGGACAGGATTTAGCCGAGGCGACGCAGATCCATGTTTTGCTGCAACACCTCTTGGGTTACCAGACGCCAACCTATGTCCATCACGACCTCATTCGGGATGAGACGGGCAAGAGATTGGCCAAGCGGGATGATGCACGAGCGCTGTCTAAATATCGCGCTGAGGGATATTCTCCAGAGGATATCCGTGCGATGATCGGCCTTAGGTCATCGGCGACATAAGTTCGACCAATTCACCATCAACGACCGATGTGTAAAAACACGAGCGGCGATTTGTGTGACAGGCTGGTCCTGTTTGGCGTACCATGACCAAAATGCAATCTTGATCACAGTCATAGCGAAAATCGACCAATTCTTGAACGTTACCAGAGCTTTCACCCTTGATCCAAAAGGATTGACGCGAGCGGGACCAATAAGTGACACGACCCGTTTCCAACGTGCGCGCAACGGCTTCGGCATTCATCCAAGCCATCATTAACACCTCTTTGCTGTCGTGATCTTGCGCAATCACAGGAATGAGACCAGCCTCATTATAGGTCAAAACCGAAGGGTCAAACGTCATTGTGATAAAACCTTTTGCAATCCAGAAATTCCTTTCTATGTATTGTCTTAGAACAAAAAGGAAAAGCCCATGTCTGGTGATAACGATCTGATCAAGCTCTATTCGTCAAAAATCTTGGCGCTTGCCGCGGATATTTCGCGCACAGATCGGTTAGACAGCCCGATGGCCTCGGTGAAAAAACGCTCGCCCCTTTGTGGGTCTAGTGTGACCGTTGATCTCAATGTCGAGAATGGCGTTGTGACGGACTATGGTCAGGACGTTAAAGCCTGTGCTCTGGGACAGGCCGCCGCCTCTGTTGTAGGAGAGGCCATTATTGGAACGCGGGTGGAACAAATTATAACGGCGCGTGATGAAATGGCCGCTATGTTGAAACAGAATGGTTCTGTGCCAAGCGCCCCTTTTGAGGGATTGGCCGTGATGGAACCCGCGCGTGATTTCAAAAATCGCCATGCGTCAATTTTATTGGCTTTGGATGCCGCGGTTGAGGCGATTACTCAGATCCAAGCCAAAGAACACGCCTAAAAAAAAACCGCTGCACTTCACAAGGAAGGCAGCGGGTAAAAACATAAACCTAGTTGTGTCACGTGTTAGTTAAGGCAGACCAACAGAATGGGGAAAGTGACAAGACCTTGGGGAAATCTCACTAGGGTTTATGCAGGCAGATCAAAACACAGAGGGCAGATGGAGCGCACCGACCAATAGAACGACCAAGGAAATAGCGCCAAGTGCATCATAAGCGATGGTTGGACCTGAGGCTTTCACGATTGATTTCACTTCTGCGAACATTTCGGCAACTCCTATTGTGTTGCCTCTTTGTTCTCATTTGCGCCGCATTTTGTAAAGAACTTTTTGAGAACATTTGAGAACAAAATGGTTAAATTTTCGTTAACCCACTGAAATCAAACGAATTGATTTTTCTTGTTCCATTAACCAAAGAAGAACACGAACCGCCTTGCCGCGCTCTGTTTCCAACTTGGGATCAGCGTCTAACAGGGCACGCGCATCGGATTGCGCAATTTCCATTAAATTCGCCTGTGTTTCCATATCCGCGATTCGAAAACGGGGCACACCTGATTGCGCGGTCCCGATCAGGTCACCTGCCCCACGCATTTGCAGATCCGTTTCAGCGATGCGAAATCCGTCTTCGGTTTCGCGCATCAATTCTAATCGCTTTTTACCTGTCTTTGACAAGGGCGGTTGATAGAGCAAGACACAGGTCGATTTTTCCGACCCGCGCCCGACACGTCCCCGCAATTGGTGCAACTGCGCCAAACCAAAGATTTCAGCCCTCTCAATCACCATAATTGTTGCGGCGGGGACATTCACCCCAACCTCAATCACAGTCGTTGCCACCAACACCTTGCTGTCGCCGTTTTGGAACCGCGCCATTGCGGCGTCTTTATCAGAACTTGGCATTTGACCATGGACCAAATCAACAACACCCTCGCCCAAGGCCGCGCGCAAGGATTTAAACCGATCCTCGGCTGAGGCGTAATCCAAGACTTCGCTTTCCTCAACCAAAGGACAAACCCAATAGGCTTGTTTGCCCTCGGCAATAGCGATCTTTAATTTATTGATGATTTCGCCCAAGCGTTCATTTGACACAACAGCGGTGGCAATTGGCAAACGTCCGGGCGGCTTTTCATCCAAGATGGACACATCCATGTCCCCATATTGCGCAAGCGCAAGGGATCGCGGAATGGGCGTGGCCGTCATCACCAAAACATCCGCCTGTGTCCCCTTTTCCCCCAAGAGCATGCGCTGATTGACACCAAAGCGATGTTGTTCATCAATGATCGCGAGACGAAGATCATGAAACGCCACATCTTTTTGAAACACCGCATGTGTGCCAATCAAAATATGTATTTTACCTGCCTCCAGCGCGGCGAGCTTTGATTTGCGCTCACTGCCTTTGTCCCGCCCTGTGAGCAATTCCACGACGACGCCCGCGGCCTCGGCCAAGGGCTGTAACCCTTCGAGGTGTTGGCGCGCTAAGATTTCTGTCGGGGCCATCAACACGCCTTGGCCCCCCGCTTCGACCGCAATCAAAAGCGCCATAAAGGCCACTAATGTTTTACCTGCCCCCACATCTCCCTGAAGCAAGCGGTTCATTTTATGCGGCGCTTCGAGGTCGGTGGCTATATCCTCCATCGCACGCATTTGCGCCCCAGTTGGACGATAGGGCAAAGCCGCCAAAACGCGTGAACGAAACCGTCCGTCCCCAATGCTCACCCGTCCTGCACCCCGTTTTACAACGGAACGAGCCAAGGCCAAGGTAAGCTGATGAGCAAAGAATTCGTCATAGGCCAATCTTTGACGGGCAAGGACATTTGGTGACACATCGCTCATTGTCATGGGCGTATGGGCCAAGCTCAGCGCGGATTGCCAAGACGGCCAATCGCGTTTTTTGATCAACAGAGGATCGCACCATTCCCCCACCTCTGGCACCAGAGCAAGCGCAGATCGCGTTGCCTTGAACATGGTTTTTTGCGTGACCCCTGCGGTCAGGGGATAGATGGGTTCGAATTCAGGAATATCGCCCAGTTGATCAGGAAGAACCATGTAATCTGGATGCACCATCTGAGCGATACTATCAAAGGCCTCGATTTTTCCGGAAACAATCCGCTCTTCTCCAATGGGAAGCTGTTTTTTCAGATAATCGCCGCGTGCATGAAAAAACACGAGCTGAAAACTTGTCTGAGCATCCTCAACAGTAACGCGGTAGGCACCTGATTTCGTGGGCGGTGCACGATGCGATTTCACAGTGACTTTGACGGTCACAACAGAGGGGAGATCCGCATCATGGATCGTTTCAAGGAGGCGGCGATCCACACCAGATTGAGGCAGGATCATCAAAGTATCCAACGGCTTGCTCACGCGCAAACCTTCGAAATTCGCCGCGATCTTTGGGCCGACCCCCTCCAAAGAGGTCAAGCTCCCAAAGAGTGGAAAAAGGATTTCGGGACGCGTGCTCATAATCCCTTAATCAAATCCAACCACGCATCTTCGTCAATGGTTTCCACGCCCAAGTCAGCCGCCTTTGTTGCCTTGGACCCCGCGCCTGGGCCCGCGACCAAGAGATCGGTTTTGGCCGACACCGACCCCGATACTTTGGCACCCAAGCTTTCAGCCTTGGCTTTGGCTTCTGCGCGGCTCATTTTTTCAAGCGTCCCTGTAAAGACCACGATTTTATTGGCAACGGGGCTTCCATCGGTTTTTGGGCGTTCACCATCTTGGATCGTTAAATGCGAGGTAAGACGTTGAATACCCTCATATTCAGGCCCATCCGAAAAGGCCGCCACCAAGGAATCAACCATAACTTGGCCAATGCCATCAATCGACAAGAGATCCGAGCGCGCAGGTCCATCAGAGGACGCCGCATCGCGCATCGCCTCATGAAATGCGGTCCAAGAGATGTAATGTTTGGCAATGAGGTTTGAGACAGATTCCCCAACGTGGCGAATACCGAGCGCAAAAAGAAATTTGCCAAACGGGATCGTTTGTTTGTCACGGATTGCGGCAAATAAGTTTGTCGCACTTTTGTCGCCCCAACCATCGCGGTTTTTCAAACGGGCTAGATTAGCGGCATCTCGGGTCTCAAGCGTAAAGATATCGGAAGGCTCTCGAATTGGCAAAATACGGTCGTGAAAGAACATTTCAATCTGCTTGGCCCCAAGGCCGTCGATATCAAATGTCTTGCGCCCGACGAAATGCTTTAACCGCTCGACCGCTTGCGCCGGACAAATCATGCCGCCCGTACAGCGCCGTACAGCATCGCCTTCTTCTCGTTGCGCGATAGAATGGCATTCAGGGCAGTGCGTTGGAAAGTCAAAAGGCATCGCCTGCGCGGGCCGTTTGGCGAGATCAACATCAGCGATTTTGGGAATAACGTCCCCTGCGCGATAGACCTGAACCCAGTCGCCAATGCGGATGTCTTTACCGTCGCGAATTGGGGCGCCGTTGGAATCCAGCCCTTTAATGTAGTCTTCGTTGTGAAGCGTTGCATTCGACACGACCACACCGCCAACAGTGACGGGATCAAGACGCGCAACGGGTGACAAAGCCCCCGTGCGACCCACTTGGATATCTATCCCGTCAAGTCGCGTCCAAGCCAGCTCAGCGGGAAATTTATGGGCAATTGCCCAACGGGGGGTCGTTGATCGAAACCCCAACCGCCCTTGAAGAGCAAGATCATCAAGCTTGTAAACCACCCCGTCGATATCATATCCTAAGGTTGCACGTTGGGTTTCAATATTTGAGTAATGCGCCAGCAAGTCATCCAAGTTTGCAAAGGACTTCATCAAAGGATTGACGCTAAACCCAAAGGATTGAAAGGCTTCGACAATCCCCATTTGCGTTGTTGTAATCGGCTCTGAAATCTCACCCAAGGCATAGGCGAAAAAGCGCAATGGCCGATCCTTGGTTATTGAAGCATCAAGCTGTCGCAATGACCCCGCCGCCGCATTGCGTGGGTTGGCAAAGGCTTTGCCACCACGGTCTGATTGGCGCATATTGAGTGCGGTGAAATCCTCATGAGACATGTAAACTTCACCACGTATTTCAATAATTTGCGGCGCGTTATCAATGTAATGAGGAATATCTGCGATGGTCTTTGCATTCTCAGTGACATTTTCCCCAATTGCGCCATCCCCCCGCGTGGCCGCTTGGATCAAATGGCCGTTTTCATAACGCAAACTGAGGGAAAGCCCGTCAATTTTAGGCTCGGCCGTATAGGTTAAGGGATGCGAGGTGTCATGGCCCAAAAACCTACAAATACCGTCGTGAAAATCCTTAACGTCCGCGCTATCAAAAGCGTTCGAAAGCGAGAGCATGCGAACCGCATGAGCGATTTTGCCAAACCCCTCAGACGGTTTGGCCCCAACTTGTTGCGTCGGGCTATCACTGTGTGCCAGATCAGGAAACCGCGCTTCGATATCGGACAATCGCCGCTTGAGACGGTCATAATCTGAATCCGACATGACAGGCGCATCATCGCGGTGATAGGCCTCATTCGCGGCATGTAATTGATCACTGAGGTCGCGGGCCTCTGTTGCGGCGGCGCTATGCGTTAGATCATCAACAGAAAGATCACTCGTCACGGTTGGCTTCCTTTTTAAGAGTTAAAAAGGTGATACTTCGCCAACTAAGAATGGTCCAGAATAAATCCTCTAAGCGCTCAGTGCTATGCGCGACTCTTGTGGGGCTGAGGAGGTTTCCGGCTCTTTGAGAACATAGCCTCGCCCCCAAACAGTTTGGATATAATTGTCATTATCTGTGGCCTCAGATAATTTCTTGCGCAATTTACAGATAAAGACGTCGATGATTTTCAATTCAGGTTCATCCATGCCGCCATATAAATGATTCAGGAACATTTCCTTGGTCAAAGTTGTCCCTTTACGCAGTGAGAGCAATTCCAGCATTTGATATTCTTTGCCTGTCAAATGCACAGGCGCGCCATCTGCCTCAACCGTTTTAGCATCCAGATTAACGGCAATTTTTCCTGTTCGAATAATCGATTGAGAATGCCCCTTGGAGCGGCGAATGATTGCATGAATGCGGGCAACCAATTCTTCGCGATGGAAGGGTTTCGTAAGATAATCATCCGCCCCAAAGCCGAACCCTTTGATTTTGCTGTCGGTGCCGTCTTCGCCAGAAAGGATAAGAGTAGGCGTTTCGATCCGCGCCAAACGCAGTTGGCGCAACACTTCATGACCTGTCATATCCGGTAAATTCAGATCGAGCAGGATCAGATCGTAATCATAGAGCTTCGCAAGATCGATGCCCTCTTCGCCCAGATCAGTTGAATAGACATTCAAATTCGCGTGTGACAACATCATTTCAATGCTACGCGATGTCGTTGGGTCGTCTTCGATCAATAGTACACGCATGTCTTGCTCCTATACTCGTGGTTACCCTATGGTTAATTTCAAAAGGTTAACGAGCGATTACCAAAACAAGAAAAACATAAACAACCTATAGTTGTCTATATTTTTTTATATAGGTTGATTTTAATGCATTTTCTCCATGATTGGCGGCGCTATCCACCCATGAGAAAAATTCATCTTCGCTTAGATTGTATTTCTCAAGCGCCTCTTCCAGTGGCACCAAACCATACACAACAGCGCGCACAACAGTTAATTTGCGCGAGGCCACCCAGCGAACATGCTCATCAGGCGGTAAATCCGCCAAGCTCAGCACCTCACCATTTGTTAACCGAACAACGGATTGTGTCATGTTATTCCTCCTCTCACAGGCCAAAGCCCGTCTCACCACAAGAATGACATTGCGCTTTCAGGCCTTAACGCTTAATGAAACGACACCTTGAGAATACGTTCAATTTTCCTATATTTTGAACGAAGAGTGCAAAGGAACCACCATGTCTCATCCTATGAATTCGCTTGGCTTTGCAAAGCCCCCTGCTGACACGCGCGTTGTTGTTGCCATGTCCGGTGGCGTGGACAGCTCTGTTGTCGCGGCCCAGCTCAAGGACGAAGGCTATGATGTGGTCGGAGTAACCCTTCAGCTGTATGATCATGGGGCGGCTTTGGCGAAAAAAGGGGCCTGTTGCGCAGGTGTCGATATCCATGATGCGCGTCGCGTTGCCGAAGATATGGGGTTTCCACATTATGTGTTGGATTACGAAAATATCTTTCAAGAAGCCGTGATCGATGAATTTGCAGATAGCTATCTGGCGGGGGCCACGCCAGTTCCCTGCATTCGGTGCAATGAACGGGTAAAGTTTAAGGATTTGCTGCAAACGGCCAAAGACTTGGACGCGGATTGCATGGCAACGGGGCATTATATTCAGCGAAAACTTGGCTCAAATGGGTCTGAGCTGCATTGCGCCACAGATAAGAATCGCGATCAAAGCTATTTTCTGTTTTCAACCACTCAGGAACAGCTGGATTACTTGCGCTTTCCTCTTGGGCATTTGCCCTCAAAGGATGCGACCCGCGAATTAGCGTCTAAATACGGTTTGGTCGTTGCGGATAAACCCGATAGCCAAGATATTTGCTTTGTTCCCAACGGCGATTACGCTTCCGTGATTGAAAAGCTCCGACCAGGGGCCGCTGAACCGGGGGATATTGTACATGCCGATGGGCGCGTATTGGCCCAGCACAATGGCGTTATTCATTACACCATTGGGCAAAGGCGCGGCCTAGGAATTGGCGGATTGAGTGAGCCGCTATATGTGGTCTCTCTTGATGTGGACAAGAAACATGTCGTTGTCGGGCCCAAAGAGTTACTATCAACACGGATCGTTCCTGTTGCAGAAATCAATTGGCTTGGGGATGAACCGCTTATGTCCAAAGAGGCATGGAACATTTCGGTCAAAGTCCGCTCTACCCGCCCCCCGCGCGAGGCGATTTTGCGCCCTATTTCAGCGCGGCATGCAGAGATCGAATTGCTCAACCCAGAAGAAGGTGTTTCACCGGGTCAAGCCTGTGTGTTCTATGAAACCGAAGGCAGCCGCATTTTCGGCGGCGGTTGGATCACCAAGCGCGCTTAAACGCGACGCAGCGCGAGAACGGCGTTCAAACCACCAAAGGCAAAGGCGTTGCTAAGGGCAACGTCAACTTTGGCTTCGCGCGCTTCATTTGGAACAACGTCCAAGGCACATTCAGGATCGGGCTCTTGATAACCAATCGTTGGGGCAATAATCCCGTCACGCAGCGCCATAATACAGGCTAGCAATTCAACGGCCCCTGTGCCACCAATCAAATGACCATGCATGGATTTCGTGGAGCTCATCATCAATTTATCCGCATGCGGACCAAAGACATCAGCCACAGCCGCGCATTCGGTTTTATCATTCGCAGCCGTCCCTGTGCCATGCGCATTGATATAACCCACATCCTCGGGATTAAGTTTGGCATCTTGCAACGCACCCGCGATTGCACGCCCTGCCCCTTGTTTCGACGGCATCACAATGTCTGAGGCATCCGATGACATTGCAAAACCTGAAATTTCGGCCAAGATATCAGCGCCGCGCGCTTTCGCATGCTCATAATCCTCGAACACGAAAATACCCGCCCCCTCGCCTTGGACCATGCCATTGCGATTGGCTGAAAACGGACGACAGGCATCGCGGCTCATCACACGGAGACCTTCCCATGCTTTAACACCACCAAAGCAGAGCATCGATTCAGAGCCACCTGCAACCATCACATCAGACATACCAGTGCGCACCATTTGAAAGGCTTGCGCCATCGCATGGTTAGAGCTTGCACAAGCGGTTGACACGGTAAAGCTTGGCCCCTTGAGGTTATACTCCATCGAAATATGGCTGGTCGCGGCATTGTTCATGAGTTTAGGAACCACAAAGGGATGAACCCTGTTTTTGCCCTCTTCATAAACGGCGCGATAGTTGTCATCCCATGTGCTGACACCGCCGCCAGCGGTTCCAAGAACAACACCTGAGCGCGCAGCCAATTCACCACTAAACACAAGCCCAGATTGCTCTATCGCTTCTTTTGCGGCGATCAAGGTGAATTGCGTAAACCGATCATAAAGCGAAAGCTGTTGGCGATTAAATGTCGTTTCAGGCTCGAAATCCTTGACCTGACCGCCGATGGAAATGGCCAATCTTTCAACATCACGAAATTCCAAAGGTCCAATCCCACAACGTCCCTCTTGCATGGCTTTGAGGGTATCGGGAACAGAGGTGCCAAGCGCATTAATCGTGCCCGCACCGGTTATGACAACCCGTCTCACGCTTGATCCGCCACCAAGGTTTCGATGCCTTTGATGATGGTGGCCACGGAGGAGATGTCAAAATCGCTTTCGGAGGGGTCGTTGGCGTTGAAGGGCACTTGAATATCAAAGGCCTCTTCAATCGCGAATATGCTTTCGACAAGACCGAGGCTGTCAATGCCGAGGCTTTCAAGCGTGCTGTCCATCGTCACATCGGATGGCTCCAACACCGCTTGTTCAGCGATAATTTCGATAACTTTATCTTTAACGCTCATGGTGATGTCCCCTCACATGAATTCCCAATAGCATTTAGTCCGACTGATCCGAGTTTGAAACAGCTTTTTTCAAATCTGCTACATCACGTAGCATTTTTGGCAGCCGTCGCAGAGATTTGTAAAGGTCAATATGCCTATCCATTTTCATTGCAGGATAGCCCAACATGACACGGCCACTCGGCACGTTACTGAGAACTTTGGTCGCCCCACCCGTGATCACATTATCGCCAATGAATACATTATCACTGACCCCTGTTTGACCCCCTAGAACCACATTGCGACCGATGCGCGTGGACCCTGCAATGCCGACTTGGGCACATATGAGGCAATCATCGCCAATGACCACGTTATGTCCGATCTGTGTGAGGTTATCGACCTTGACCCCATTGCCGATCTGAGTTGCACGCACAGTTCCGCGATCGATACATGTGTTTGCGCCTATTTCCACGTCATCACCAACTGTGACACCGCCTAGCGAATGGATCCGCGCCCAAGATTGTTGCGTGACCTCTCCTTGATCCCCCAAGGTATCTCGAACCGTTTCAACAGCGGACACTTCGGGCGTCACAAAGGAAAACCCATCCCCACCCACAACCGCAGAAGGCTGCGCAATAAAGCGATCCCCGATCCGAACATCGGCACCAATTTTCACGCCCTCACGCAATAGGCTATCGCGCCCGATATGACTATCCGCGCCAATGCTACAGTGCTGGGCAATGACCGTGTTGTCCCCAATAATGACTCCTTGGGAGATATAGCTGAAGGCACCAATGGTCACATTGGCCCCAAGCGTTGCGCGATCATCGACAAAAGCAGTTGGATGGATACCCGCTGGTAACCGCTGACCACGGTCCAACATCGCCGAGACCCCTGCCATTCCATAGCGCGGACGCGGTGCAATGATTGCAGCATCAAGCCCATAGGCCTGCCAATCCGCTTCTGGATATAAAAACGCCACGCGCGCTTGGCCTTGGGTCAGCTGTTTTGCATAGTCGGGCTTCATCGCGAGGGCGATGTCATGCGGCGTTGCGTCCAAAGGTTCAGCGACCCCAGAAATTATCAAACTCGGGTCGCCAAAAACTTGGGCGCCAATTTCATCGGCGATTTGCTGAACAGTATAGGTCATAGTCGTTTCCAATCTCTGGAAACTCAATTACCCTTGAACACCGCCGATGACTACCCCTGCTTTTTGAAGTGCCGAGAAAATTCTTGCGTCCCGCCCATAGATATCACGACGGAACTCAACACCACCGTCAACTTTGGTAATCGCAGTGCGATAAATCAAATGCACTGGGACCTGTTGTTTAAGATTGATGTATGTCTCTTTTTTGGAATCAAGAGCACTGTGGAAGACACCTTTTGGATTGGATGTCTGTTTTGACAACAGCTCATAGGCAAATTCAAAAGGTTGGTGAAGACGAATACATCCATGGCTAAAGGCGCGTGTCTCCCGATTGAACAGGCTCTTAGCTGGTGTGTCATGGAGGTAGATGTTGTATTTGTTCGGGAACATAAACTTGACCAACCCCAAGGCATTCTTGGTTGAGGGCGGTTGGCGCATGGCAAAGGGGAATGTTTTTTCAGTGTACTGAGAAAAATCGATATTTCCTCGGCTAACAATCTGACCTTTGTTATTGAGAATATCCAAGAAACCAACCGCATTTGGGTTTTTCTTGAGCATTGGCAAGTATTCATCAACGACAATAGAGCGAGGAACATTCCATGTTGGATTGATCACCATATGCTCCATAACATCTGAAAACTCTGGGCTGCGTTGCTTGTCTTTGTCAGAGCCGATCACCGCACGGGTTCTAAACGTCACACGACCACGATCCACAATTTTGGCGGAGAAATCCGCAAGGTTCACCCAAATATGACGCTGGCCTTTTGGTTTGTTGATCCAACGCTCACGCTCCATCGCAACGATGACAGAGGCCAAACGTTGCTCAACTGTTTTGTTCATTTCGCCAAGGGTTGCAGGCCCCGCAACCCCATCGGCACTGAGACCATGATCGAGTTGGAACAATTGAACAGCTTTTTGAATATTGGCATCGTAAGTTTGCGTATTGGTGCGCCCCAAGTATCCTTGGGCAATCAAACGATTGCGAAGGGCAACGACCGATTTCCCTTGTGATCCAGGGGACAATTTGGACGTTGAAATTTTTGGTCCCCAGCCGCCTCGTGCATAGGCTTGAAGCAGGTCTTCTTTCACCTTCAAAAGGCGTTTATATTCATCTGAGCTTGGGATCAGAGCCTTGAAGAATCCAGATGGATTACTTTTGACCAAGGCAGTTAGGTAACTTTGCCGCGCACGATAGGGAACTTTGCGTACGATGTCTTTGTCCACGCGTGCTGGGACCAAGACACCCGTTTGCATGTCCGTCGCATAATCAAGGAAGGTGCGCGTCATGGCCCCCTCAATCGCGCCGCGGGCTTTGTCTGTGCGCGCCGCGCGCAAAGCTGCTTTTAATTCAGCAGCGCGATAAGAGTCACGTGGGAGCGCATGAATAAGGGATTGATCGAGCGCTTTGAAGAAAGCTGTGCGACGCGCATTGATGCCAAACCCGTTTCCAGTCCAAATTGGTTTGAATTTATTTGCTTGATAAAAGGCAATCGCATCATCGTCATTTTTAAGCTGTTCGATCAAAGCAACTTGAAATCCGACCGATTGAGCCTGGGCTTGCCCATTAGAAGACACCAAAATAAACAGGCTAACAAAGCTGTAGACAAAAAGTTTTGAGAGTAATTTTAGTTTAAACTCGACAATAAATCGCATCGCGTGATCTCGTCCTGACTATTAAATCTTTATGCCTTCTAAATTTAACCCATTTTCTTGTCCAATAACATCGGCGTTATGTCCGCTGCATTCTCTTCATGTGCGACTTCTTTGCCCCAAAGTTGCCATTTTTCTGTGAATATTAAAATTTGAGGCAACATTCTGCCGAAAACCATTGAAATTTGCGACTGTCAAAAAAATTGACTTGGTTGACGATTCGATTTGTGGCATAGGAGTTGCACCTAGGGGAAAAGGTAAACTGTGCGCACTGCTGCCTAGCGCACGTAATGAATGGGACGAATGGACTTGGGACGAACAAACTTCACACGGCGTGCATTGCTTGGAGCTTTTGCTGCAACCGCTGTCACAGCCGCCCCTACTTTTTCCAGCGCAGCCGGATTTTTGCGTGGCTCAGGTGACATTCGTCGCCTCAAGCTGTATTCGCGACGCTCAGGTGAAACCTTAGATACGATCTACTGGATCGAAGGTGAATACATCAAAGAAGCCCTTGCTGAGATCAATTATCTCATGCGCGACTGGCGTCAAAATGCAATTAAGCCAATTGATATTCGTACGATTGACCTCATGGCTGCAGCACATAATTTGATGGATACAACAGAAGCCTATCAGCTTCTCTCTGGCTATCGCAGCCCGAAAACAAATAACATGTTGCGCAATAGCTCGCGCGGTGTTGCCAAAAAATCGTACCACCTCAAGGCACAGGCCGCTGATCTTCGTCTCGGATCTCGTTCAGTGACACAGATGGCGCGCGCGGCGGCAAGCTGTAAAGCAGGCGGTGTTGGTCGTTATGGCGGCTCAAATTTTGTGCATATGGATTGTGGTCCTGTGCGCACTTGGCGTGGTTAACACCTGACTTGGTGTTAACCTATTAACCCACCCCCGCGTTCATCCACGTCCCGATAATGCTGATGTAACCGTTGCAAAGCAATCCGAAGCACGATTTTCCCTGATCGTGCAGACCATCCCATCGTTTTTTCGGATTTTTCCAGTCCCTCTTTGAGGCAACAGCACCGGATCGCAATTTCACTCAGTCCCGCCCCCAAAACGGCAAAGGCATCAACCGCGCTGGAGCGCGCCATTGCGCCGGCATCTTTGCGAGTGAGTGATGGAATATCGCCAGATATAACATCCTGAATATCAAACTCATTCAGCCCACCTATTTCAAAATCTTCACATAGCCGCGCGGCGGATTTCACAAGATCAGCGGACAAAAACGGCCGACCAGTCACATCCCGCCGGCGCGCAAGCATCTCTATCGGAGCCTCTGTTTGAGACGAAGGTAGATCATCTGAAGACGCCTTTGTCGGCTTGGCATCGCGGAGACGGTATTTTGTGACCTTCCCAGAGGCTTCCACACAAAGAACGCCCCTCAATGCTAGCGCCATAATCTCTTCTCGATTCACAACCATAAGAGGATTTTCAAGAGCCTTGTCCGTCTCAGAAACGATCAAAGACTTCGCCATATTCTCGGAACACACAACAATTGCATTACGGTCTTTGAGGCATTGCAATATTGCGCAGTCTTTACTGTCTTGCGCCTCTCGATCAATAATGAGCTTGTGATCATCGTGACGATTTTTGATCTCAGATATCATTTGATTTACTTGAGGATTTTCTCGTAACTGTCTGATACGACGTACTTGTCTTAGAACTGTAGACGGATTGCATCCCTGCATCCGCGCCAAGGCGCGAATAGGTTCACCGCGTTCGTGATTGATATAATTCACCGCCGCAGATCTCAGCCAATTCGGTTCAAGCTTGCGAGTGGTCGTTGATTTCTGTGTCTGCATTGTGCTCCCCCGGGTCTTCAAATCAAAATACATCTTAAAGTTGTACAAATTACCGATTTGTTAAGATTGATTACTGAAACCCAAATTGTTTCCCAAATCTTGACAATCTCATCGCGCAACGCGCGGAGCCACAACGGTCTCGCAACAATTTCGCCCTCTTTTGGACAAATACCCAAAACAGGAGACCGAAAATGACTTGGATTGTTGATGAATTAGAAACGATTAAACGACCAAAGCTATTGATGCGCACAGCCCGCTTGGGGGCAGAATTTTATCGACGCTCGTTTCATTTATCCCGAATTATGGGATATTCCGCCCCAGATGACTTTGAGCATATCCTCACAGAGCTCATCGATTTGGAGGCCGCAACAAATGAAAAAAGACGCACCACAGATGCGTCCTATTCCGTTCAATTTCATATTGACGTTCTCATTGCCCTGATTTGCGAGGCGCGTGCATATCGCGCCTCACTTACATCCTAGGTCAAATAAACGAGTCTGGCATAGATGCTTTTTTGTTGGTGACATAGGCATTTAACGCCTCTTCGATCGCAGGATCGATTGAGGGTTTTTGGTAATCACCCAACATCTTTTTCACGCGCGCCGACGCCAATGTCATTGTGTCACGTGCCCCCTCTTCGTGCCATGTTTCAAAGGGTTTGTAATCCAATAGATCACTACGCCAGAACGCATCCTTAAAGTTTGATTGCGTATGTGCGCAACCAAGGTAATGCCCACCTGGGCCCACTTCGCGAATGGCATCCATCGCTTGGGCGTTTTCATCCACTTGGACACCGCGCGCCATTTGGTGAAGAATACCGAGCTGATCCGCGTCCATGACAAATTTTTCATAAGAGGACACCAATCCCCCCTCGAGCCAACCACAGGCGTGCAACATAAAGTTCACCCCACCCAACAAGGCTGCATTCAGCGTATTGGCCGTTTCATAGGCCGCTTGCGCATCGGGTAATTTAGATCCGCACAACCCACCGCCAGAGCGGAAAGGTAAATTCATACGACGCGCCAATTGCCCCGCACCCGTTAGAATTTGTGTGGCCTCAGGTGTTCCAAATGTCGGAGCCCCTGAATTCATGTCAATCGATGTCACAAAGGCACCAAAGATGACTGGCGCGCCTTTGCGAACCAATTGGGAATAGGCGATCCCTGCCATCACTTCGGCCAAAACTTGAGTCAAAGTGCCCGCAACGGACACGGGCGCCATAGCCCCACCCACGATAAAGGGCGACACGATACAAGCCTGATTGTTTTTGGCAAAGACTTCCAAGGCCCCCATCATGACATCGTCAAAGGTCATCGGAGAGTTCACATTGGTCAAAGACGTCATCACAGTGTTTTGCTGGATAAAGTCATCGCCAAAGAGGATTTTACACATATCAACGCTGTCTTGGGCGCGACTTGGTTCTGTGACGGAGCCCATGAACGGTTTATCCGTCAAAGTCATATGCGCCAACATCATGTCCAAGTGACGCTTGTTCACAGGAACATCCGTTGGTTCGCAGACTGTGCCACCAGAGTGGTGCAACCATTTGGACATATAGCCCAATTTCACAAAATTCTGGAAATCTTCCATGGTGGCGTAGCGACGGCCGCCATCCATATCGCGGACAAAAGGTGGTCCGTAGACTGGGGCCAAGACCAAGTTTTTGCCACCCATGACAACATTACGCTCTGGATTACGGGCATGTTGCGTGAAACTGCTCGGCGCTGTTGAACAGAGCTGACGCGCCAATCCACGCGGAATGCGCACGCGTTCGCCATCCACATCCGCCCCTGCCTCGCGCCAAAGCTCAAGCGCAGCCGGGTTATTCACAAAATTGACACCGACTTCTTCGAGGATCGTGTCCGCGTTCGCCTCGATGATTTCTAACGCTTCTTCGGTCAGAATTTCGAAATTCGGGATATTGCGCTCAATATATTTTGCTGTGTCAAAGCTGACGGTATTGCGCTCTGCACGACGGGCTGCGCCGCCGCCGCCACGGGCTCGTCTGGAACGTGTTGCTGTCTCGGTCATGCGCTACCCTTTCGTAAAAGCGTTTAGGCTAAGTGTTGCACAGCACTTAGCGGATAGGTCTAAAGTGTCACGGGAAATTAACGGCCTTTTACGCAGGAAAGCGACATGTCGTTTTTTTTTGCCCAATTTGGATGAAAAAACACATGCACCAAGAGCCAAGGGACTTGCAACACTTCCGTCTGACATATACGAGGCAGAGCATGGAAAAACACACACATGACCGCCTTTTAATCATAGACTTTGGAAGCCAAGTGACGCAGCTCATTGCGCGTCGTTTGCGGGAATTGAATGTCTATTGCGAAATCCATCCCTATCAGAATGTAACCGACAGCTTTTTGGACGCATTTGCGCCCAAAGCGGTTATTTTGTCCGGTGGTCCAGATAGCGTTACCCGCAAGGGCAGCCCACGCGCACCGGCCCGTGTTTTTGACCTTGGTGTTCCGATTTTGGGCATTTGCTATGGTCAACAGGTCATGATGCATCAATTGGGTGGACGCGTCGAAAGCGGTCATGGAACAGCCGAATTCGGTCGGGCCTTTGTGACCCCTCAAAACACGCTCTCAATTTTAGATGGCTGGTTCAAGGATGGCGACGAACAAGTCTGGATGAGCCATGGCGATCATGTGAGCGAAATTGCCCCTGGATTTGAGGTCTATGGCACATCTCCAAACGCGCCTTACGCCATTACTGCGGATACATCATGTCACTTCTACGCCGTTCAGTTTCACCCAGAGGTCCATCACACCCCAAATGGCGCCAAGTTTTATGAAAACTTTGTGCGCTTAGCAGGGTTTGACGGGGATTGGACGATGGGCGCCTACCGCGAACAAGCCATTGCCGCCATCCGCGACCAAGTCGGCGATAAACAAGTTATCTGTGGTCTCTCAGGTGGTGTCGATAGCTCGGTTGCGGCCGTTTTGATCCACGAAGCCATCGGGGATCAATTGACATGTGTGTTTGTCGATCATGGTCTTTTGCGCCAAGGAGAAGCGGAAGAAGTCGTCGCAATGTTCCGCGACAACTATAATATTCCCCTCATCCACGCGGATGAGAGCGATTTGTTCCTTGGCGAGCTAGATGGTCAATCAGATCCCGAAACCAAACGCAAAATCATTGGGCGATTGTTTATTGACGTGTTCCAGAAATACGCCAACCAAATTGAAGGTGCGGAATTCTTGGCCCAAGGCACGCTTTATCCAGATGTGATTGAAAGCGTCTCGTTTAGCGGTGGTCCATCCGTGACCATCAAATCGCATCACAACGTCGGCGGATTGCCCGAAAAAATGGGCCTCAAGCTGGTGGAACCCCTGCGCGAATTGTTCAAGGACGAAGTTCGCGCCTTAGGTCGTGAACTGGGATTGCCCGATAGCTTTATTGGCCGTCATCCCTTTCCTGGACCTGGTCTTGCCATTCGCTGCCCTGGTGAAATCACGCGTGAAAAGCTCGAAATTCTGCGCAAAGCGGATGCGGTTTACATCGATCAAATCCGCAAACACGGCCTTTATGACGAAATTTGGCAAGCCTTTGTCGCCATCCTCCCTGTGCGCACGGTCGGTGTGATGGGCGATGGGCGCACTTATGATTTCGCCTGCGCCTTGCGCGCGGTGACCTCTGTGGATGGCATGACCGCAGATTACTATCCCTTCACCCATGAGTTCCTAGGTGAAACGGCGACGCGCATCATCAATGAGGTCAAGGGGATCAACCGTGTCACCTATGACATCACCTCAAAACCTCCCGGAACGATTGAGTGGGAATAAACTTGATCAAGACATTCGGGCGATAGTGGAAACTGTCGCCCCAACTTTGTAAGGAAGACGGAAAAATGGCAATCAAACGCGTAGGCTTTGTTGGATGGCGTGGCATGGTTGGATCTGTATTGATGGATCGCATGCGCGCAGAAAATGATTTTGCAAACATTGACGAAGCGGTGTTTTTCACGACCTCTCAAGTCGGCCAAGATGGGCCCGACATGGGCTTTGGGTCCGCGCCTCTTCAGGATGCAAATGATATCAATGCTTTGAAAGCCATGGATGCGATTGTGACCTGTCAGGGGGGCGATTACACAAAATCCGTTATCTTTGATCTGCGCGCGGCGGGTTGGAATGGCTATTGGATTGATGCGGCCTCTGCCTTGCGCATGGAGGATGCGGCAACAATCGTTTTGGACCCTGTGAACCGTTCGATCATTGATCAGGCTTTGGCGAATGGCAAAAAGGATTTCGTTGGCGGCAACTGTACTGTGAGCTTGATGTTGATGGGTCTGGGCGGATTGTTTCAAAATGATCTCGTTGAATGGACGACCTCCATGACCTATCAGGCCGCGTCCGGTGCGGGTGCGCGCAATATGCGCGAGCTTCTTAACCAAATGGGCGCTTTGCGAGACAGCGTTGCGGATCATCTGGCCGATGCCTCTTCTGCAATTTTGGACATTGATCGTATTGTGACGGACACAATGCGCGCGGACCATTTCCCAACAGAAAATTTCGGTGCCGCTTTGGGCGGTAGTTTGATCCCATGGATTGATGTGGCCTTGGAAAACGGTCAGTCCAAAGAGGAATGGAAAGCCGTCGTTGAGACCAATAAAATCCTTGGTCGATCCGATAATCCAATTCCGATTGATGGCACCTGTGTGCGTATCGGCGCGATGCGCTGTCATAGTCAAGCCTTGACGATCAAGCTCAAAAAAGATGTCCCAATGGATGAGATTGAGGCAATGCTGGATGAAGCAAACGCCTGGTCCAAAGTCATTCCAAATGAACGCGACATCACGGCCCAAGAGCTGACACCCGCCAAGGTCACAGGAACATTGACCGTTCCCGTTGGTCGTTTGCGCAAAATGAATTTGGGCAACGAATACCTGAATGCCTTTACGGTTGGGGACCAATTGCTTTGGGGTGCCGCAGAACCCCTGCGGCGCATGTTGGATATCTTGCTGACAGAGCACTAAATTTACCGCGCAAAACCCCCGCACAGGATGCGGGGGTTTTTATTTGCCACAATCAAAATTTCAGCGCAGACTATTTTGAACAAGTGAAATTTGAGAATAGCACAGACGGCTTGGTCTTTCACGCCTCCGCCTGCCACCGACCGTAGGAGATCCCACAATGACGATTGCCAAAAGAATTGCCCAAGGCTCAGGTCAAATTGACTGTGATCTTGTTCTGAGAGGCGGTCGGGTCTTGGATGTGATTACAGGGGATTTTATAACAGGGGACGTCGCCATTTGCGGGGACACTATCGTTGGCATTGGCGACATGTATAACGCCACGCAAATTATTGATGTGACTGATAAAATATTGGTTCCAGGATTTATTGATACCCATCTCCATATCGAAAGTTCATTGGTGACGCCATATGAATTTGATCGTTGCGTCACACCGTTGGGGGTGACCACTGCAATATGTGATCCCCATGAAATCGCAAATGTGATTGGTGTCGAGGGGATCGCCTATTTCCTTGAGGCCGCGCAGCACACATTGATGGATATTCGGGTGCAACTGTCTTCCTGTGTCCCATCAACCCATATGGAAACCGCGGGCGCACGCATCCTCGCCCAAGACTTAGCCCCCTTGATGGATCATCCGCAATGCTCTGGCTTGGCCGAAGTGATGAATTACCCCGGCGTCTTGGCCCAATCGCCTGAGGTTTTGGATAAATTGGCGCTCTTTGAAAACCGTCATATTGATGGGCATGCGCCCCAACTTTTGGGCAAAGATTTGAATGGTTACATAGCAGCAGGCATTCGAACCGAACATGAGGCAACGACATTTGAGGAAGCGCGCGAAAAGCTACAAAAGGGCTTGCGCGTCCTAATCCGTGAGGGGTCCGTGTCCAAGGATTTGCACGCATTGCTGCCCCTGCTCACCCCGCGAACGTCGGCTTATATGTGCCTCTGTACCGATGATCGCAATCCTTTGGATATCGCCGAAGAGGGGCATCTAGATTATATGATCCGCGAGGCCATCAAACATGGGGTTGACCCTTTGGATATTTACCGCGCCGCGAGCCTATCGGCAGCAGAGGCCTTTGGTCTTAAGGATCGCGGTCATATCAGTCCTGGAAAACGCGCCGATATTGTTGTGATTAACTCACTTGAGGCCTGTGATGCTCAGATGGTCTTTGCCGCCGGGCGTAGAGTTCAGGATGCGGCCTTCGCCAATCGAACCCTCATCGATCCCGTTGGCTATAACAGCGTTATGGCACCTGACCTTAGTATTTCAAGCTTTAAAACCCCGTCTAATCAACACCATACGGATGTGATTGGGATTATCGAGGGCAAGATTATCACGGAGCATCTACACTATGACATTGCCCCAAAAGACGGCGACAAACATGCCGATGTCGCGCGTGACTTGGTAAAAATCAGCGTGATTGAGCGGCATGGAAAAAACGGCAATATTTCAACTGGCTTTGTTAGGGGATTTGGCCTGAGCAAGGGGGCTATAGCGACCACAGTTTGCCATGATCATCACAACATCGCCGTTGTTGGTATCTCGCATGAGGATATGTTGATTGCCGCAGAGCGATTGAGCGAATTACACGGCGGTTTTGTCGTTGTCGAAGACGGTCATGTCACAGCGGAATTGCCCCTTCCCTTAGCGGGATTAATGTCAGATCAGCCCTATGAGTTTGTCCATCATCAACTCATTGAATTACGACAGGCGGCTCAAGCCTTGGGTGTCACTCTGAAAGAGCCGTTTTTGCAACTGGCGTTTCTCGCACTTCCCGTGATTCCAGCTCTTAAAATCACGGACCACGGAATGATCGATGTAAATGCCTTTGAAATCATTTCACCAGCCCTCCATCGCTAAAAGTTCAGCTGACTAGGCCGTTTAGAATCATAAGATGCTCTGTCAATTTGATGGGGCAAACCGTGATGTGACTTCTAATGGCGATACCAATGAAAAACCCGCTTATACCCGTTATGCGCATGTTTGACGCACTGACACGTGTGCAACCTGCAAAAGCGGCGTCTCCCAAAGCCAAAGACTTTAAATTGGTGCGCCAAGAGACACATTTTGACTCAAGCGAAGCCGTTCTCAAGTTTCTACCTGATATTCTCGGGCGTGCTTTGGCGCGGTGCTGGATAGACAAGAATTTCATGATCCTTTTCATGGAAAATCCCAAAAAGGTCTTGGCCAGCTATTCCGTTCACCTTCCTCAAAACGTCGATATAGAATTTGAAACTGAGGGCGTCACCCGCCCAAAGGTCGTCGTGTATGAGGTCTCCAAATTGGGCCGCAAAAAACGTCTCATGTATCTTCAATTGGTCATGATGGCAGGAAAATGAAATGAAAAGCCTCCTCCCCCTTGTTCTTTCATGTATCCTGTCCTCGCCTGTTATCGCAGGACCCTTTGAGACTGCGTTAGACCTTTTGAGCCAAGGTCAAAGCTCCAAGTCTGTGGCCCAATTTCAAACAGCGGCAAACATGGGGCACGGTGAAACGCAATTTAACCTTTCCGTCATGTTTGCCAAAGGTGATGGCGTGCTTCAGGATGATCAATCCGCCTTGCTCTGGGCATGGCGCGCGCGTTTCTCTGGGATCAAACGTTCGGTGACTTTGGTTGATTATTTAAACACGCGTTTGCCAACTGATGTGAACGACACCATCGGAGCCAAATTAGAATTGGCGTATAGTGAGCTGTTTTTTCAAGCTGATCCCGAAGCGGCCCTCGCCATGGGTCGTAACCACAACGAAGTCTACCCAGAGCACAATGTTGAAATGGCCTATAAATGGTTCACAATTGCGGCAGCATTGGATGTCAAATATGCCAAGGCCTTTCGCGAAGCCGTGGCGTTTGAATTGGACACCACACAGCGATCCAATGTTCAAACGCAAGCCCGTGCAACGCTGGGATTATGGTGTGAGACACATGTTGAACAGCATGAAATTTGCACTGTTCTTCAGGCGCAATTGTAAGAACTACGTCGCTTTACGAAGCTTCAAAACCGCTTCTGCCTCTTCTTGACTGAGAGGCGCAACATCCATCAGGGTTTGCGCATCATGTCCGCTTTGGGCCAAGGACAACCCCTGCATCATCTGCATATCGGCGCGAAGGTCGGAGACGTCTTTTAACGCGGCTAAGATTGTTTTTTCTACTTCTGTCGATTGGGACGAAATCGCATCCTCGATGGCCATTAAACGAAGATCAATACGATCTTCTAAACGCTTGATGTCTAACGTCATCGCCTTTGGGACAGATTTGTTGAATTGAGTTAGGAGGATTTCTGGTTCATCGTAACCTTCATGG
>CBFHNR010000009.1:98074-100866 GCA_965657215.1 uncultured Paracoccaceae bacterium | reverse complement strand
CATTTTTACAAGGATTAAGGCCCAAAGGGGCGGAGGCTTTTATGCGAACAGTGACGAAAATTGCAGCATGTGTAACCAGCGTGATGTTGTTCACCACACCCGCTATGGCACAACAAACAAGCACAAACAAAGTGGCCGAAAAAACGGATTGGAGCGTGTTTGTTGAAACCAACCCCAAAGAATGCTGGAGCGTGTCTCAACCAAAAGAGACGGTAAATACACGCAATGGCCGTGTGGTTGCTGTGCGTCGTGGGGAAATCCTCTTGTACACCTTCTACCGCCCATCTGACAAAGTGAACGGTCAAGTGGCCTTCACTGGCGGCTATCCCTTTGCCAAGGATTCAACTGTAACGCTTTCTGTTGGAAGCAGCACATATAACCTGTTTACCCAAGGCGATTGGGCTTGGGCGGCGTCAGATGCAGATGATGATAAAATCATTGCTGCGATGAAGCGTGGGGCCAAGGCCACTCTGATTGGGCGCTCTTCCAAAGGAACCAAAACAGAGGATACGTTTTCCTTGTCTGGCTTTACCGCCGCCGTTGAAGACGCGGAAAAGCGGTGTAAGTAACACCTAGCTACATTTTGCAAATGCCGAGCGAATCCTGTAAGGGTTCGCTCTAGTTTTTTCTGGAAAGCACACTCAATGACCGCAACCGCGCCGATTACTCAGGATGTCATGACCATTCCCCGCAAAGTGCCGGAGGGTGCGACCAATCTCATTGGTCTCACTCGGAGCGCAATGCGGGATACTTTGATCGCCCATGGAACGCCTGAAAAGCAGGCAAAAATGCGTGTCGGTCAAATCTGGCAATGGATCTACGAAAAAGGCGTGCGCGATTTTGCTGAGATGACCAATCTCGCGAAGCCGTATCGCACCCTTTTGGCCGAGAATTTCGTTCTTGAGGTTCCAGAAGTGGTGTCCAAACAGGTGTCTTTGGATGGCACGCGCAAATACCTCATGCGGATTGCTGGCGGTCATGAAGTCGAAACGGTCTACATCCCCGAAGATGGCCGCGGCACCCTATGCATCAGCAGCCAAGTTGGCTGTACTTTGACCTGTTCATTCTGTCACACGGGCACCCAAAAGCTTGTTCGCAATCTCACCTCTGCTGAAATCATTGGCCAAGTTTTGGTGGCGCGCGATGATCTTGGCGAATGGCCCATTCCTGGGGCGCCAAAAAACGAAACCCGTCTCTTGTCCAATATCGTTCTGATGGGCATGGGCGAGCCACTTTATAATTTCGACAACGTGCGCGACGCGATGAAAATCGCTATGGATCCCGAAGGCATTTCCCTGTCTCGCCGCCGCATCACCTTGTCTACCTCTGGCGTCGTTCCAGAAATCGCAAAAACGGCCGAGGAAATCGGATGTCTCTTGGCGATTTCATTTCACGCAACCACCGATGAGGTGCGTGATAAATTGGTTCCGATCAATAAAAAGTGGAATATCGAAGAATTGCTTGGGGCGCTGCGCGCCTATCCAAGAATATCAAATTCTGAGCGGATTACATTTGAATATGTCATGCTCAAGGACGTGAATGATTCAGATGCAGATGCCCGGCGGTTGGTCAAACTCATCAGCGGCATTCCTGCCAAGATTAACCTAATCCCATTCAATGAATGGCCAGGCTCCCCTTATGTGCGATCCGACTGGGACCGTATCGAAGCATTCGCAGATATTATCTACAAAGCTGGCTATGCAAGCCCAATTAGAACCCCGCGCGGCGAAGACATCATGGCCGCCTGTGGCCAGTTGAAATCCGCCACTGAACGCGCGCGCAAATCACGCAAACAAATCGAATCTGAGGCGGGACTGTAATTTCATCTTTGCCTAAATACTCTTAGGAGCCGCGCAAGCGGCGGGGCGAAGCCCAAAGAAAAGGGCCGCGATATTGTCTATCGCGGCCCTCAGTCATTCTAACGCATTAATGATTTAGCCGACCCGACGTTTACGTGCCGCGAGCAATTTCAAGCGAAGCGCGTTCAACTGAATGAACCCTGCCGCGTCTTTTTGATCATAGGCGCCAGCGTCGTCTTCGAACGTTACATGGGCTTCTGAATACAGGCTGTAATCGGACCAGCGTCCTACAGTGCGAACGGACCCTTTGTACATCTTAAGACGCACAGTCCCCGTGACGTTTTCCTGTGATTGATCAATCAAGGCCTGCAACATTTCGCGTTCTGGTGAATACCAAAACCCGTTGTAAATAAGCTCAGCATATTTCGGCATTAGCTCGTCTTTGAGGTGGGCTGCGCCACGGTCCAACGTGATCTGTTCAATACCACGGTGCGCTTCTAGCAAAATTGTCCCACCAGGTGTTTCATAGATCCCGCGTGATTTCATTCCGACAAATCGACCCTCAACCAAATCAAGACGCCCAATACCGTGTTTGCCGCCGTATTCGTTAAGCTTCGTCAAAATTGTCGCTGGTGACATTGCTTCGCCATTGATGGCCACAGCGTCACCTGATTTAAATTCGACTTCGATATATTCTGGTGTATCTGGGGCATCCTCAGGATGAACAGTCCGCTGATACACATAATCGGGTGCTTCATCTGCTGGGTCTTCCAAGACTTTGCCCTCGGAAGAGGTGTGCAACAGGTTGGCATCAACAGAAAACGGCGCTTCGCCGCGTTTATCTTTGGCGATCGGAATCTGATTTTCCTCTGCAAAGGCCAAAAGCTTGGTCCGGCTAGACAGATCCCATTCGCGCCAAGGAGCGATGACTTTGATATCTGGGTTCAAGGCATAGGCCGCCAATTCAAAGCGCACCTGATCGTTGCCTTTTCC
>CBFHNR010000009.1:90365-97976 GCA_965657215.1 uncultured Paracoccaceae bacterium | reverse complement strand
GCCAAGGAGCGATGACTTTGATATCTGGGTTCAAGGCATAGGCCGCCAATTCAAAGCGCACCTGATCGTTGCCTTTTCCCGTTGCGCCATGCGCCACAGCATCAGCACCGGTTTCCTCGGCAATTTCCACCAAACGTTTGGAGATCAAAGGGCGCGCAATAGAGGTCCCTAGCAAATAGAGCCCTTCATAGAGCGCATTCGCACGGAACATTGGGAAAACGAAGTCACGCACAAATTCTTCGCGTACATCCTCGATATAAATATTCTCAGAAGGGATTCCTAATAGCTCAGCCTTTTGGCGGGCTGGTTCAAGCTCTTCGCCTTGGCCGAGGTCCGCCGTAAAAGTAACCACTTCGCAGCCGTATTCTGTCTGAAGCCATTTCAGAATTATGGATGTGTCCAAGCCGCCAGAATAGGCCAAGACCACTTTTTTTGGTGCGTTGGTCATAACAAATGTTCCCTAGATCGAAAGTTGTCAGCGAGTTACCCCGTTTTCCCCATAGAGGCAAGGGGGAGCCCAACTGGGATGCCGATCAATAGCTCAAGGTGGCTATCCATTAGGGCAATTTGGGCGATTATCTAATAGTCAGGCGGTCTTGGCCGTTACAAAGAATAACACTGCTATTTAATGACCTCAGGACACCGCCCGAATGTTTTTCTCTCGACACATCAAACAAACGCGAAATAGTGCTTTTTCCGATGCACAAATTGCAGAGGCCATGGATAGAAGCCAAGCGATTATCCATTTTTCACCAGAGGGCAATATCCTCTACGCCAACGACAATTTCTGCAAAGCGCTGGGTTATTCCCTGAGCGAATTAATGGGTCAGCATCATAGCTTGTTTTGCGACCCAAACTATACGGCCTCTGAGGAATACCAAGATTTTTGGGACTCTTTGCGCAGCGGCACATTTCAATCAGGAAGCTATCGACGCCTCAAACGGTCAGGCGAGGACATCTATATCCAAGCCACATATAACCCTGTGCGCAATGACGCAGGACATGTTGTCGGAGTCGTGAAATATGCGGTTGATATTTCAATCCCGACCGAGAAAACCAAAGAAGCGATTGCCCTGACACAGGCCTCCATTTCGTTCACGCCTGATGGATATATCACGGACGCCAATTCAACATTCTTGGATGTGTTTGGATACCGTTTGGATGAGATCATTGGCCAGCATCACAGAATGTTTTGTACGTCTGACTACGTTCAGTCCCATTTTTATGATCAATTTTGGCGCAATCTTCAGGCTGGAAAGTCAACGTTTGGAGACTTTCACCGGATCAACAAATTGGGCAAAAGCGTCTATATTTCCGCGTCATATAATCCTGATTATGATTTGGCTGGCAATGTTATTGGCGTCACCAAACGGGCAACGGACATAACCGCGTCTAAAGAGGTGCAACAAAACGTTATTGCGACTATTGATTCTACCGCAACGGCGATCGTTCAAATGAACCAATCCATCGACGATATTGTCAGGCTCATGCGTCAGAATACGCAAGCGGCAGAATACAGCAGTGACTCTGTCAGAAAAACAGAAATGATTGTTGGCAATTTGGTGAATGCATCTGAAAAGATGACGACAACGGTTGAACAGATTTATTCAATTGCGGATCAAATTAACTTGCTGGCGCTGAATGCCGCTGTTGAGGCTGCGCGGGCGGGGGAAGCTGGTAAAGGGTTTGCGGTTGTTGCGGGAGAAATTAAGAACCTCGCAAATAGCGCGAGCGTCTTTACCCAGTCAATCGCCTCGGAAATCGACTCTGTGCAACAGCTGACAGGTGACATTTCAACAAACACCAAAGATATCCTGGAAAGCGTGCTTGTTCTAAAAGACAATGCATCCTCCGTTGCCACTGCGACCGAAGAGCAGTCTTCGGCAATTCAGGGGATTTCGGCGGAAATGAATGTTTTATCACGCACGATGAAACAGGAAACCTAACACCTGCGTCCAAGCGTAGCTGCGTCAACAATAGGCTTGCAACGCTTTGTGGGATGCCGCAATGCTTAGGTATGACTGATTTTAATACACGTGCCCAAGCGGCCGAGCAAGAAATGCGTGGCGTGTTTGCCGAAACACCGATGCAGAAAAATGCACATCTCAGCGCGCTGTTTGGCGCAGAGATCTGGCTCAAACGCGAAGATTTAAGCCCTGTGCGATCTTACAAACTTCGCGGGGCCTTTAATGCCATGCGCAAGGTGCCTGAACAAAAGGCCTTTGTCTGTGCCTCTGCGGGGAACCATGCGCAAGGGGTTGCCTTTATGTGCCGCCATTTTGGTGTCACAGGGACGATTTTTATGCCGGTGACAACGCCGCAACAGAAAATCCAAAAAACCAAAGTCTTTGGTGGTGAAAATATCGAAATCCGCTTTGTTGGGGACTATTTCGATGACTGCCTACGCGCGGCGCAAGACTTCTGCCGCGACAGTGGCGCACATTTTCTATCGCCCTTTGACGATGATGACGTGATCGAAGGCCAAGCCTCCGTTGCGGTGGAAATTGAACGGCAATTAGGAAGCGTCCCTGATCATATCATCCTCCCGGTTGGTGGTGGTGGATTGTCATCCGGTGTGCTGAGCTATTTTGGGAATGGTCCAAATTACACCTTGGTTGAACCCGCAGGCGGCGCGTGCCTTCGCGAGGCGATCATGCACGGCAAACCAAGCAAGCTTAGCAAAGTTGATACATTTGCGGATGGGGCGGCAGTTGGGATGATCGGTGAAAAGACCTTTGCCCGTTTGAAAAATGTCGGTCTGGCCAATTTGCTCGCGATCCCAGAGGATCGTATTTGCACGACGATGCTTGAAATGCTCAATCTAGAAGGCATCGTATTGGAACCAGCAGGGGCCTTAGCAGTGGATGCGCTCAAAGATTTGGGCCAATCTATTCAAGGCCGCAAAGTCGTCTGTGTGACCTCTGGTGGCAATTTTGATTTTGAACGGCTCCCAGAGGTGAAAGAACGCGCGCAGCGGTTCATGGGAGTCAAAAAATATCTGATTTTGCGTATGCCTCAAAGACCGGGTGCTTTGAAAGAATTCCTGAATTTCTTGGGCCCAGATGATGATATTACGCGCTTTGAGTACCTCAAAAAATCGGCCCGCAATTTTGGGTCAATATTGATCGGAATTGAAACCAAATCAGCGGATCAATTTAGTGATTTCTTTCGTCGTCTTGATGGTGCAGGATTTACCTATACTGACATCACCAATGATGAACTGCTTGCTCAGTTTGTGATTTAGCACGCTATGGATGTTGCGGACAAAATCGTTGTTATCACTGGGGCCGCTAGCGGCATTGGCTTTGCCCTTGCCCGCGCTCTCAAGGATCAAGGCGCGCGTGTTGCGATTTCTGATGTGAATGAGGCATCATTGACCCAAGCCGCCCAAGAGCTGTCTGTGTTGGGCGTTCCATGCGATGTGCGCGATGAAGGTCAGATCAACGCATTGATTGATCAGACTGAGACGGCATTGGGAACCATCGATATCTTTGTGTCGAATGCAGGTATTGGGTTTTGCGACCCGTCCCATGCGGCATCAGCGAGTAATCAACAATGGCAAGATAGCTTTGCCATTCATGTCATGTCTCATGTGTTCGCTGCGCGTCGGCTTTTGCCAGCGATGTTAGAGCGCGGCGATGGTTATTTGATCAATACCGCCTCGGCGGCTGGGTTGTTAAATCAAATTGGTGACGCAGCCTATTCAACGACCAAACACGCAGCGGTTGGGTTAGCTGAATCTTTGGCGATTTCCCATGGCGACGATGGTGTCAAAGTGTCGGTGGTGTGTCCTCAGTATGTGGCGACCCCGATGCTGGGCTACGATGGCGTTCAAGGGGTTCCCGATCATGATGGTTTGCTAAGGCCTGAGCAGGTGGCGGATATCATTGTCCAAGGGATCAAGAATGAACAGTTCTTGATTTTACCGCATCCCATCGTTTCTGATTATGTTCAGGTAAAGGCGTCCGATTACGGTCGTTGGATTGGCGGCATGCGCAAGTTACGCCGCAAATCGATTGCGGAAACGGGATCGACACGTGCGGACAAGATGCACCTTTTGGTTTAACGATGCGGATGCGTTAAAAACGTATCTCGTGATTGGTCATAGGATGCGATCACCCCATCTACATTCACGTCTTCATCACGGTCTTCGCGCGCGAGGGTCTCGCCAATCTGACAGAGCTCAGCAAACTGTGAAAACCCGATGTTCAGCGCGCTTCCTTTTAGGAAATGCATATGGGCCTCTAAGTCGTCCAATCCGTCGCCACCGCGCAAGAGTTCAATGACCTCGTCAACCTCTTCCAAAAATAGTTCGATGATTTCTTCAAAATCCTCTGCGCCAACCTCGTCGCGCAATTCTTCGACTCTTTTCCAATTGATCATGACGACCCTCTCACTTGTCCCAATGGAGAAAATCGCGACGAAACATGAAGAGAGAGTTACCTCTCCAATTTTAGAAAGTTGGATTTGAACGTTTTACAAATCCTTAGGAATTGCCTTGGACACTAGAGTGTCTGTTAGGGGGGTATTGTGACCAGTTGTTTAAAAGAGTTCGAGTTAAATAGCGCAACGGGAGTTGTGCAAAATATCCTTATTGTTGATGATAGCCGACTGCAGAGACGCATCATGCGCTCCCTCTTAGAGCGGTGGGGTTATTCTGTGACTGAGGCCGCTTCTGCGCGGGAGGCTTTGGAAATCGCGGCGCGTCTTATGCCGGATCTCGTCATCAGCGATTGGATGATGCCTGGTATGACGGGATTGGATCTCTGTCAAAAGCTGCGGGATATTCAAAGCACAGCGTATTGTTATTTCATTCTCGTGACGTCAAAGTCTGAAAAAACGGCGATTGCCCAAGGCCTCGAAGATGGGGCAGATGATTTTTTGACCAAACCTGTGAACGGCGCCGAACTTCGCGCGCGCATTGGGGCGGGGGAACGTATTCTGGCGATGCAGCCTGAGTTGCGAGAGAAAAACCAAGTTATCGGAGACACGCTTGCCGAATTGCGCACGCTATATGACGCGATAGACAATGACCTTATCGAAGCGAAAAAGCTTCAAGAATCGCTTGTCAAAGATCGCTCCATTTCATGTGGGTCCGCTCAGGTGTCTTTGCTCTTAAGGAGCGCTGGGCGGGTCGGGGGCGATTTGGTTGGGTATTTTCCTGCAGGAGGCAACAAGATCGGCATATATGGAATTGATGTCTCTGGCCACGGCATCAGCTCTGCGTTGATGACGGCGCGGTTGGCTGGGTATTTGTCTTCTGCTGAGCCAGATCAAAATATTGCCCTGCACCGTGATCATTTGGGCAATGTCGAACCACGCCCGCCTGCAGATGTATTGGCGCATTTGAATACAATGGTGTTAGAGGACATGGAAACTGAGCATTATTTCACAATGATTTTAGCGGTGTTTGATGCCACCACGGGTGAGTTATGCTTTGCGCAAGGGGGGCATCCTCATCCCATCATTCAACGGGGCAAAGACCGCTTTGAATTTCTGGGGCAAGGGGGGCTTCCTCTTGGGTTATTGCCGCATGCAAGTTTTGAAAATCATCAAATCCAGATGACGGCAGGGGACAGGTTTTATGTCCTGTCCGATGGTATATCGGAATGCCCAAATGCAAAAGGTGAGCTATTGGATGATGCGGGCACAGAACGGATCTTGCGATCCGTGTCCAAAACGACTGGCTTAGAAAAGCTTGATCTCTTGACGTGGCATTTAGCAGATTACGCAGGCACCGCCGATTTCCCAGATGACGTCTCAGCGGTTTTATTAGAGTATAACGCTACAACAGACCATTCAACGCCATGAAGCGTTCAAGAAAATGCGCGTCTCCGTCATTCCCCAATAAGGACAGCGCTGTTTCCATGTCGGCCCAAACGGGGTCATGATCGTCTTCTAAGGGATCACAGCGTTTATAGATCGGCGCCGCAGCATAAATTGTGCACAGCTTTTCAGCATGAAGATCGTATTCAGGCATATAGGTAAATCTGCGAAAGGCACCCAATCGTTTTGGCGCTGAGATGATCCAACCCGTTTCTTCCATCACCTCGCGGTGAAGCGCGGCCATTGGGTTTTCCCCGGGATCAACGCCCCCACCGGGGAGTTGAAATTCAGGAGTTGGTTCAGATTGATAGGTCAGCAAAACTTGATCGCCCTGTGGGAGGATCACATAGACACCCGGTCGATGTGTGTAAGAAATCTCAGCAAGGGGTTGTTCCCCGAAACGTCTAATCATATCTGTGGTCCTCTTTCGCGCATGACTTGCTCGAACAACATGAAAACGGTATGCCACACAAAGGCTGATTAAGGAAACCATATGTCACTTGGAAATCAAATAGCGTGGGACGATACAGTTTTACCGTTCCAACTGGACAAATCTGATACGCGCGGGCGTATTGCACGTCTGGATGGCGTGCTCGATGGTGTGTTGAAACAACACAATTATCCCCCTGTTGTGGAAGCCTTGGTTGCCGAAATGGCACTGTTAACGGCGTTGATCGGTCAAAGTATTAAATTGCGGTGGAAACTGTCCCTTCAGGTTCAGTCCAAAGGCGCGGTTCGTATGATCGCGACTGATTATTACGGTCCCGAAAAAGAGGGCGATCCAGCCCGTATTCGCGCCTACGCGAGTTTTGATGAGGATCGCCTAACCGATGGCGACCCATTCGAGCAAATCGGTGACGGATATTTTGCGATTTTGATGGATCAAGGCCAAGATATGAAGCCGTATCAAGGGATTGCTCCCTTGGGTGGCGGATCGTTGTCGGCCTCAGCTGAGGCGTATTTTGCACAATCCGAACAGCTTCCTACGAAATTTGCCCTTAAGTTTGGCAAATCCATTGAGCCTGGCAAAAGCGAACATTGGCGCGCAGGTGGGATCATGATCCAAACGATGCCCAAGGCGTCGCCTTTTGTCACTGGCGAAGGTGGCTCAGGCGAAGGGGGCGTTTTGGCGGCAAGTGATCTTGTGCATGGGGACGAAGAAGAAAATTGGAACCGCGTCAATATCTTGATGAGTACCGTCGAAGATATGGAATTGATTGGTCCAACTGTTCCGCCAACCAACCTTTTGGTACGGCTCTTTCACGAAGAAGAGCCGCGCATTTTTGCGGCTCAATCGGTTAAATTCGGCTGTTCTTGCAGCGAAGAGCGGGTGCGTCAGTCTTTGTCGATTTATTCGGCTAAGGACATTGAGAAAATGACGACGGATGAGGGCCGTGTTACGGCAGATTGTCAATTCTGTAGCGCGCATTATGACCTTGACCCTCTATCCGTTGGGTTCGAGGCGACAAAAGACGCAGGCGATGACACCTGATCTGATGAACGCACTGAGGTCTGCTGTGTCGCAACATGGGCAGACCTCTAGTGATTTTGACCTTAATCCTGAGGTCTCATTACCGTTGGGGCGTCAATTGCGAGACGCGGCTGTGCTCATCGCGATCCAAGAGGGGCCGAATGGTCCATCCGTGTTGCTAACCAAGCGGTCCTCGCAATTGAAACATCACCCCGGGCAAATAGCTTTCCCAGGTGGCAAAGTTGATCCGCAGGATGCAAATTTCACAGAGACGGCGCTGAGAGAAGCTTATGAAGAGGTTGGTTTGCCGTACG
>CBFHNR010000009.1:0-90269 GCA_965657215.1 uncultured Paracoccaceae bacterium | reverse complement strand
TTTGGATCCTCTTGGGGGCTTTGGCGACCTTAAACAACGACGTGTTCGGTTTATCCAAGATGCTCATAAACGCATTCAAGAGGACTACCTTAGAACGCTACGGTTCTTTCGGTTCAATGCGTGGTATGGTGATGCTGAGCATGGGCTTGACGAAGACGCGCTAGATGCGATTGCGCAAAATTTGGAGGGGTTGGAGCGTTTGTCAAAGGAACGCGTGACAGCCGAAATTCTAAAGCTGCTCAGTGCGCTTGATCCTGCGCTATCCCTGGCGGCGATGCGCGCAACTGGGGTCCTTGCGCGCGTTCTCCCAAGTGCGAGTGATCGGAACTTTGCCTTGCTTGTTCATCACGAACAGCACCTTGGGCTTGATCCGAACCCAATTCGGCGGTTGGCATCTTTGTGCCCGTCACTGGGGCAGGATAACCTTAGATTGTCGAATGCTGAACGCAAACGGTTTGATCTATTGGTTGATGGGCAATCAAATACAATGCCGCCCCATGAATTGGGCTATCGCCTTGGGTTGGAACCTGCGCTTGACGTGTTGGTTTTACAAGCGACACTCTTTGAAACAGAGGTTCCTCATAGCGACCTGCTGGATGTTGAAATGGGTGCTGAGGCCAATTTTCCAATTCGTGCGCGTGATCTGATGCCGCAGTATAGCGGGGCTGACCTCGGCCACAAAATGCGCGAACTAGAAGGCCAGTGGATCACATCGAAATTCACCTTGGGCAAGGATGACATGGTATGACGTGGGACGCTTTTGTTGCCTTAAGTTTGCTTGCCATGGTGGCCTCTTTCACACCGGGTCCAAACAATGCGCTTGTTGCCGCTTCTGCCGTGAATTTTGGGATTAGGAAAACGCTCCCACATATTTTAGGCATTTCCATTGGCTTTAGTCTGATGATATTTTTGGTCGGCCTCGTGCTTGGTGCGCTGTTTGAACAAAGTGTTCTACTGCGTGAAACCCTAAGGTGGATTGGGATCGTTTTGTTGATCTATGTTGCCTATAAAATTGCAACATCCGGCGGGCTTGGCTCGTCTAATAGCGAACCGCGTCCCTTTACATTCCTAGAAGCCGCCGGGTTTCAGTGGATCAACCCTAAAGGATGGTCAATGTCCGTTGCCGTGACGGCGCAATTTGCCTCAGGGTCACAGCCTGTTTTTGCGGCTCTGGTTGTGTCGTGTGTGTTTGGCGTTCTTGCATTGGCCTCTACGCTGAGTTGGGGATTGTTGGGACAAGGAATTCGACGCTTTCTTACGAATGAGGCTCGACTAAAGTGGTTTAATTGGACAATGGCGATCTTGATATTGGCGTGTATTTTCTTGGTCTTAGACTGAACAGTCCCGCTCTCGTCAAGTAATCTATTTACTTAGAATTTGAGGCGTGTATTCTGAACGGCTTTTTGTTCGGGACGTGAATTATGTTTGAGAAATTTGAAAATTTAGCGGATCCTTTTGTTGAGTATGATGAAACACGGGTTCCGCCCACAACTGTTGGTAAGTTCATCTCAAGCTATTGCGGCCCATTCCGTCAAATTTTGATCTTAGCCGCCATCTTTGCCGTGCTTGCCGCACTCAGCGAAATCGTTTTGATTTATGCCTTTGGCTGGCTTGTTGACGTCATGCAGGGCGATCCTGCAAAGGCGATCGCAGACAACTGGATCATCTTGTTGGGGTTGGTTGTCTTTATTGTTGTGATTAAACCTCTGATCCATTTCATCGATGTTTTGATTTTGAACAATGGCTTGATGCCGAATATTGCAACCATTGTGCGGTGGCGTGCGCACAAGCATGTTTTGAAACAATCCATTGGCTGGTTTGAAAATGATTTTGCAGGACGCATTGCCAATCGCGTGATGCAAACACCTCGATCCACTGGCGAAGTTGTGTTTCAGATATTCGATGCTCTGTCCTATGCTACAGCCTATTTGATTGGGGCGTTTGTTTTATTGCTAGAGGCGGATTGGCGGCTAACTTTACCGCTCATTTTATGGATTGTGCTTTATGGCATGTTGATGAAGTGGATCATTCGTCGCGTTGAAACCGCTTCACAAGCTTCGTCTGATGCACGCTCTGTTCTTAATGGGCGGGTTGTGGATAGCTATACCAATATTCATTCGGTCAAAATGTTCGCAAGCGAAGGGGATGAAATCGCCTATGCCAAAGAGGCCATCGTGAACACGCGCGATACAGTGATCAAGGAAATGCGCATCTATTCGATTATGGATTTCGGCATCAATATCTTGAACGCGATTTTGATTGTCTCTGTTGTCGGTTGGGCCATTTACCTTTGGTCTATAGGATCGGCAACGGCTGGGGTTGTTGCGGCTGCGATCACGTTGGTTTTGCGGCTAAGTGCGATGACAGGCTGGATTATGTGGGCGATCACAAATGTGTTCAGCGAACTCGGCGTGGTCAAAGAGGGCATGGAAACGATTGCGCAACCCATCGCCTTGGTCGATGTGCCCAATGCCAAACCCCTGGCGATTTCTAAGGCGGATATCGAATTCGCAGGTGTCAGCCATCACTATGGGCGCACCTCGGGCGGTTTGGATAATCTCTCGCTCAAGATTGCGGCGGGTGAAAAGGTCGGATTAGTTGGGCGTTCTGGGGCGGGCAAGTCATCTTTGCTAAAGCTATTGTTGCGGTTCTATGACCTTGAAAAGGGTCAAATTCTGATCGACGGCCAAGACATCATGCGGGTCACTCAGGATAGTTTGCGGAGCCAAATCGGTGTTGTTCAACAAGAAAGCAGCCTGTTGCACAGATCCATTCGGGCCAATATCGCCTATGGGGATCGCAACGCGTCCGAGGCCGATATCATAAAGGCGGCTCAACACGCGCATGCGGACGAATTTATCGCCGATCTCCAAGATCCCAAAGGCAACACAGGGTATGACGCCGAAGTCGGTGAGCGCGGTGTGAAATTATCAGGGGGCCAACGTCAGAGAATTTCGCTGGCGCGCGTGTTGCTCAAGAATGCGCCAATTTTGTTATTGGACGAGGCAACAAGCGCGCTTGATAGCGAAGTCGAAGCCGTCATCCAAGAGACGCTTTATTCCATGATGAAGGGGAAAACCGTCATCGCCATTGCGCATCGGCTGTCTACGATTGCTCATATGGATCGCATCCTTGTCATGGACAAGGGCCAGATTGTCGAGCAAGGCACACATGACTTTCTATTGGCGCAAGGTGGGCTATATTCCGAACTCTGGGCACGCCAATCAGGTGGGTTTTTAGATTATGAGGAATAATACATGAAACCTCTGTCCGATTGGATTGATTTTCACGCCCCCGCGAATGGCCCTCCACCAAGAACAGTCTTTGCCTTTACCAAATGGGCATTGGACGGAAGCTGGCCGTTTGTTTTTATCGCGGCATTGTTTTCGGCCCTCGCAGGTCTGACCGAAGCAGGAAGCGCATGGGTGCTCGGCGCGGTAATGGATGCCGCTGTTGATAGCCCTCGTGAAACGGTTCTGTCCGACAATGCGCTGGTTTTGATTGTCTGTGTTGTGTTCTTCCTCGGGTTACGGCCGATCGCCTTTTGGCTTAGCGCAGTCTTTCAGAGCTATATCATTCAGCCGAATATAACGAATTTGATCATGTCGCGGTTGCACCGTTTTTCCCTTGGGCAATCGGTTGATTATTTTGACAATGATTTTGCAGGCAGGATCGCGCAAAAGGAACTTCAAACGGCGCGTGCGATGTCTGATGTTATTGTGGAAATATTGCACACAGTGGTGTTTGCCTTTGCATCCATTGTCGGATCGCTCATCGTCATTGCCCAAATTGATGGATTGATGAATATCGCCCTGCTGGTTTGGATCGCGCTCTATATCGTTGTTTTGCGCATGTTTATCCCAATCGTTCGTCAACGGTCTACCGAGCGCGCAAGTAGCCGCGCGATGGTCACTGGGCAAATCGTTGATACAGTGACCAATATCAAAACGGTCAAACTCTTTGCGCATGCGGATCATGAGGATCGCGCCGCTTTGAATGCGATGGGGATTTTTAGAATTGCGTCCTTGCGACATGCGGATGTTATGGTGCGGTTTAGATTGTGGTTAATGGTACTTGCCGGCTTTTTGCCTGTGGCTTTGGTCGGTCTTGCCTTATGGGGGTGGACCCAAAATACTGCAACTGCAGGGGATATTGCGATTGCTGGGGCCGTGTCTTTTCGTTTGGCGCAAATGACAGGTTGGGTGAGCTTTACCTTGATGGGCATTTTCGGAAATATTGGCGAAGTCGAGGACGGAATTCAAACCCTGACCAAGCCGCATACATTGCTTGACGCGGATAACGCGACAGAATTGACCGTAAAAGATGGGGCCATTTCATTTGATGCGGTTCAGTTTGCCTATGGTCGTGACGTTGGCGGTGTTCAGGATCTGACGCTCGATATTCGGCCCAACGAAAAAATTGGGATTGTCGGGGCATCTGGTGCAGGCAAGTCAACTTTGGTCTCTTTGCTTCTTCGGTTGTATGATACTGAGGGCGGGGTCATTTCTATTGATGGTCAAGATATCTCACAGGTCACACAGGAATCTCTGCGTCATCACATTGGAATGGTTACGCAAGAAACCGCGATGTTCAATCGCTCGGCTTTGGATAACATTAAATATGGTCGCCCCGATGCCACGGATGAGGACGTCCATATCGCTGCTGCCAAGGCAGAAGCGCATGACTTTATCCTTGATCTCCAAGATCACAATGGTCGCACGGGGTATGACGCACATCTCGGTGAGCGGGGCGTCAAATTATCTGGGGGTCAACGGCAACGGATCGCCTTGGCCCGTGCCATCCTAAAAGACGCGCCTATCCTTATTTTGGACGAGGCCACAAGCGCGCTTGATAGTGAAGTCGAAGCCTCAATTCAAACGGCACTTGAGCGTGTGATGGAGGGCAAAACAGTTTTGGCCATCGCGCACCGCCTCTCGACCATTGCGAAAATGGATCGCATTCTGGTTTTGGATCGGGGTCAAATTGTTGAGGATGGATCGCATACCGAATTATTAGCGCTGGGCGGATTATATGCGCGGTTTTGGGCGCGCCAATCTGGTGGATTTATTGGAACAGACGAGGTTGGTGAATAAGGCTTTATTCACAGTCGAATTCACAGTATCAGCCTCGATATGACACAGTATCTTATAGAACGCCTCGGCCATCACGGTGACGGCATCGCAGAAGGCCCACTGTTTGCGCCTTTGACCCTTCCTGGGGAAGAAGTGACCGGAACAGTAGATGGAACCCGTTTGAGCAATGTGAAAATCGTAACCCCATCTGAGGATCGCGTTGCGGCACCCTGTTCCCATTTCAAAAGCTGTGGTGGATGTCAGCTTCAGCACGCCTCTGATGCGTTCGTGGCGGAGTACAAAGTCAACATTGTGAAAACCGCGCTCGCCTCGCATGGATTAAGTGCTGAGATGCGCCCTTGCCTAACATCTCCTAGGGCGAGCCGACGAAGAGCAAGCTTTTCTGTGAAACGCACCAAAAACGGAGCGATGAGCGGATTTCACGCACGCGCCTCCGATATTTTGATCGAGACGCCAAATTGCCTCTTGGTCGCGCCCGAAATATTGGCGGCCCGCCCAATCATCGAGGCAATCGCCTGCGTTGGCGGGAGCCGTAAAGCAGAGCTTACCGCGACAGTGACGTTGTCAAATGCGGGTCTTGATATCGCGTTTTCGGGTGGCAAACCTTTGGACGGCGCGTTGCGGATTTCCCTCGCGCATGAAACCGAAAAACATGGGGTCGCGCGCCTAGCTTGGGACGGTGAGGTCATCGCTATGCGTCATCCCCCAAGCCAAACCTTTGGCGCGGCCAAGGTGGTCCCTCCGGCGGGTAGCTTTTTGCAAGCCACTCCTGAAGGTGAGCAGGATCTATTAGAAACAGTCAAAGACATCGTTGGACCGGCTGCGCGCATTGTTGATTTGTTTTCTGGCTGCGGCACATTTTCCCTGCCTCTTGCGCAAACTGCCGAAGTGCATGCTGTCGAGGGTCAAGCCGAGATGGTGCAAGCCTTGGACGCAGGATGGCGTCAGGCGATTGGATTGAAAAAGGTCACACATGAAGCGCGTGATCTGTTTCGTCGACCTCTTATGACCGACGAGCTTAAGAAATTTGATGCAGCCGTCATTGATCCACCGCGCGCAGGGGCCGAGGCACAAATAGCCGAGCTTGCGATCAGTGCGATTAAGGTAATCGCCTATGTGTCCTGCAATCCAGTGACCTTTGCCCGCGATGCCGCCACATTAGAAGCGCATGGTTACAATCTGGAGTTTGTGCAAACAGTGGATCAGTTTAGGTGGTCGTCGCATACGGAGCTTGTCGCCAAATTTGTCAAAGCCTAGCCCAAATGGGTTCTAGGCAATTGGCGCGTTTGGCCGTACTCTAGGCAAAACAAAAAAGAGCAGTGCTATGTCCATTTTCCGAGTTATCCTAATCGTGGCCTGTGCCATGTCTATAGGCGCATGTTCCAAATTGCGTGGACCCGTTGTGCCAGATTCCAAATTGCGTGGACCCGTTGTGCCAGATGTTACTAGTGTGGTAGTCGATAAATCAGACCGCAAGATGTATCTTGTGTCAGGGAGCACAGTGAAGAAATCCTATGATGTTGGGTTGGGATTCGCCCCGACGGGTGACAAGAAAATCCGCGGTGATGGCAAAACACCAGAAGGCGCTTATTTCATCGACCGCAAGAATTATAACAGCCAGTTCTATTTGTCAGTTGGGATCAGCTACCCAAATGCAGCGGATATTGCCGAAGCGAAAGCTTTGGGCAAAAGTGCTGGAGGGGATATTTTTGTTCACGGTAGATCAGGAGACCGCTGGCGCAAAATGCAAGATTGGACCGCCGGGTGCATTGCTGTGACAAACAAAGAAATGCGTGAAATTTACCAATCTGTTGCGATTGGGACCCCGATATTTATTCGTCCGTAACCGCAACAGTGCTAAGGGATTGGCCGCCTGTTACCAAGGTCCACCAAATTTTGCCATTAGGCTCTTGGAACCAAGAGAAGCCCATTTCTAAGGCTTGAGGGTTCAGGATCACAAACCGCGTGTCTGGATTAGACATCCACGCAGACAAGGTATCCAATTCGTTCTCATAGGTTTCTGATATTGTTTCACCCATCAAAACACCTGGGTATCCAACGCGGGCGACACGATCCAATGGGGACGATCCGTCAGAGCCGAAATGCCAAGGACGGTTTTGAATAGACATATCGCGCGAATGTGTAGCTGCCGCTGCATTTAGTTGAGAATTAAGGGACAGCTGACCCACGCCCACAGACATGCGCAACGCATTTACGGCATCCAACATGCGATATTGGACTGTTCCTTGGTTTTGCGCTGAGAGATTGTAGAATTTTGGAACAGGCTTTCCATCTACAGCAATCTGATCTGTTGCCACTTCCGTACAGGCGCTTAGCCCCAACGCTAATATTGCAACTGACAATAGACGTATAAACATGATCACAACCCTCTGATTTGAGCCTGTCTTATGTTAGAATGAGTGGCCTTTCAAACCCAGTTTGGCAAAATTTGGCCAATTCACGCCAGTTTGAATTGAGAGTGCGGCTTTATAGTCATATGGTACAGGCGATATACCCATTATTGATAGGTTGGTTAGAATGACACTCTTGTCCCGTCGAAATTTTATTGCTGCCGCAGGGGCAACCATAGCAGCTCCGGCTTTGGCGCAAGATTCATCCACTGAGATGGAACAATCGATTTCCTCAAACGTCCGCCACAATATGTCGAGCTTCCGAACATTCGATTGGCGCCCATATTTTGATTCGTTAAAGAATGGTGCGATTTTGGTCGATATTCCATCGCGGGCCCTGCATTATTGGTCCGAAGATGGGGGTACCTATAAATTGTTCCCATCCTCTGTGCCGATGACGGCTGATTTGACCAAAAAAGGTCGGACGCGCGTGGTCCGCAAAGTCGAAGGACCGTCATGGCGCCCAACGCCATCGATGCTAGAACGTAATCCAGATTGGCCCGCCTATATCGAGCCAGGCCCATCGAATCCTTTGGGGACTCATGCACTTTATCTAAGTTGGACATATTACCGAATTCACGGCACGCATGACACGCGTAAAATTGGTCGTCGTTCTTCAAACGGTTGCATTGGTTTGTACAACGAGCATATCGCTGAATTGTTCGATTTGGCTAAAGTTGGTACACAAGTGTTGCTGATTTGACATTATAATGTTGAATTTCGCTAATCTAATGATTGCATGCTTCACCTGATTGGATATATTAACGATATTGTTGATAACAGGCCCTTGGCCTGTCCATGTATCGTATTTTGCGAAAAACGAGGTAATAAAATGAAAAAGATCGCTCTTGCCACAGCATTTGCAGTAGCAGCATCCGCAGCAGTTGCAGGCAACCCAATCGAGCCAATGATGGAAGCTCCAGTAATCGAAGCAGTTACAGAAACAGCTGCTTCTTCTGGTTCAAACTTGATCCTACCTGGCATCGCGCTATTGCTTATCGCAGCGGCGATGAACTAAGTTAGTTCTTAATGAATTCAAAATTGGCCTCGGTTTTCCGGGGCCAATTTTTTTGCGCATTGACAGATTTCTGTTAGGCTTGTCTAAGAGGCGGAAATAAAAGGGGTTTAGAGATGGCAATCGCCCGAGTTTCCGTAAACAATCTAACTTACCAACTAGATGGCAAGGTCTTGTTGGCCATTCCAGAGCTTGACTTGGCGCAAAAGCGTCTGGCTGTCATAGGCCGAAATGGATCGGGGAAAACAACTTTTGTTCGTCTCTTGGCCGGATTGATCAAACCAACCCAAGGCTTGATTAAATTAGATGGAATTGATCCGTTTGATGATCGCAAAGCGGCTATTCGCACGGTTGGTATTCTCTTTCAAAACCCAGATCACCAGATCATATTCCCAACCGTGATCGAGGAAATAGCCTTTGGTTTGGCCCAATTAGGGCATAGCAAAAACGATTCGCGCGAACAGGCTCACCTCATTCTAAAACGGTTTCATCGTCAGGATTGGGCAGAACGGTCCATCGTTACCCTTTCCCAAGGTCAAAGGCATCTTGTTTGTCTTATGTCTGTCTTGGCGATGTCTCCTAAAATCATTATTTTGGATGAGCCATTCTCTGGATTAGACATCCCGACCAAAGCCGCGCTGAATGCCGAGTTTTCGCAACTGGATCAGTCGATCATTCATATCACCCATGACACGAACAGCATTGAAAATTACGACACTGTGATTTGGTTAGAGCAGGGTCAGATTGCACAAATTGGCCGACCGGATCAGGTTGTTCCAGCCTATATCGAGGCCATGTCTGAGGCGGTCACCCTGTAATGTTGGCGCTGCATACTCCGTTTGAAACAGCACTCCACAAGATCCCCGTGGGGGTGAAGCTATTGGTGTTAGTCGTCGTTACAACGGGATTGTTTTTTACAGACGCGCTGTCTCTTCAGATATTGGCAATGTTGGGCATAGCGGCTGTCTATTGGTCGCAAGGGACAAAGTTTCTAAAATACGGGCTCTCTCTGCTACGGCCCATTTGGATATTTGTTGGCGTCATTGCAGTCTGGCACCTTGTGACAGCTGATATTTATCGCGGAACCGTTATTTCGCTGCGCATGATAACGGCTGTGGCCTGTGCAAATTTGGTGACCTGCACGACAAAAGTAGATGATCTCATTGAGATTGTGGTTCGTGTATTGGCGCCACTGAAACGCATTGGGGTGAAACCTAAGCGGATTGGAATGCTGATCGCCTTATTCCTCCGCTTTGCTCCTGTGTTGATTGAAAAATCCGCCAAACTGCAGGACTCGTTTCGAGCGCGCAGTGCAAAGAGAGCGACGTGGAAAACTGTTTTACCCCTAGCGGTTATTGCTATAGATGATGCGGAACACGTCGCCGAAGCTTTACGTGCGCGCGGTGGTATAGACGGACTGTAGGGGAAATATAAATATGGAACGTAATTTTGTTTTGATCGCTTTGTTTGCGGCTTTGATCGCGGCACTGGGTTTGATTCCAAAAATCACTTTGGCAACAGGCGTTCCAATCACTGCGCAGAGCATGGGCATCATGTTGTGCGGCACGGTTTTGGGCGCAAAGCGTGGATTTTTGGCGGTTCTCTTGTTTGTCTTCCTCGTTGCGCTTGGGTTGCCGCTCTTATCTGGTGGTCGCGGTGGCTTGGGATTATTTGCATCCCCAAGCGTTGGCTTTTTGATTGGGTTTCCAATCGCGGCATTCGTCACAGGATTTATCGTTGAGCGACTGACTGGGTTGAGCGTGTTTGTTGCATCGCTGATCGGTGCCGTGCTTGGTGGTATCGTGGTGCTATATATTCCGGGCGTTCTTGGAATGGCAGTTATGCTAGAAAAATCACCCATGGCGTCTTTAGGGCTGATGACACCCTTTATCCCAGGTGATGTAATAAAAGCTGTGTTAACCGCGGCGATCACGGCTGCGATTTATAAAGCGCGTCCAAATAGCGTTTTATCACGCGCCTAGCGCCTTAGGATCATAGCGCTCCCTAATCCGCCAGCTGCGGCGATTGCTGCAAGGCAAGTATTGGCTTTGTTGGCGTTGATCATATCGTTGAACAATCGCACAGCCAAAATGGCGCCAGAGGCACCAATGGGGTGGCCACGTGCAAGTGCGCCGCCTTTCACGTTGACCTTAGCCATATCAAGGCAAGTGAGGTCACAACAGAGCATGGCTTGAACGGCATAGGCCTCCATGATTTCCGATTGATCGATGTCTTTGGGGCCGAGACCCGTTTGCGCAAAGATAGAGTTGATTGCTGCCACAGGGGCCAGCGCTGGCTGTTCTGGGCTGTCCCCAACCGTCAATGTGCTTGCCACTTCAACGCATCTATTAGGAAACTGTTTGGCGATGTCCGCACTGACGACCAAGCAAAACGCAGCCCCATCCGCAGCAACAGCACTATTTGCAAATGTGATTGTATCTTCAATAATCGGGGCGCGATTACACAAACGTTCAGAAAGCGTGCGTGTATAGGCGTCGTGGGTCAGATCTGCGGCGTCCACAATTTCTGACCGTAGGTCATTAGCAAAATTTAGCGCTTTTTTATGGCTATTAATTGAAAATTGATCTTGGGCTTGCCGTGAAATTCCGTAGTCATGAGCAAGCTGAGCGGCCGAGTTTGCGAGGTCTGGATCGCGGTCATTCCAAGGGGTGAACGGCGGTCGGTCATAGGGTTCGAGGACCGATGAGCTAATCACGCTTCGCAGCCTGACGGGGCGGCGCGAATAGCTTTCGACACCGCCTGCAATAACGATGTTGGCAGCTCCTGAGGAGACCATTGCCTTGGCAATCCCGATTGCATCCAAACCACCAACACATTGGCGATCAATCGTAAGCCCGGCAATCCTTTCAGGGAGCCCCGCCGCAAGAGCAATGACACGCGCCGGATTTCCCCCAGCGCCGAGGGCATTAGATACGATGACTTCGTCCACTTGCTCAGGCGCGATATCAAGCTCGGATAAAAGGGATTGAATAACTGGTGCGGCTAACTCATGGAGCTCAAGCTGAGCCAAGGCCCCCATACGAGGCGCGACGGCCGAGCGTTTTGCATTTATGATAAACGTTGTGGTCATGAGAGAAAGTCCAAGCGCGTTGTTAGGGCCCTTAGATCAGTTTTGCCCGAAGACAGAAACGGCCAGTCATTTGCAGCGATGTAGACGAATTCAGATGGGACCGCACGATCCGACAGGGAGATGCGGCACCATTTCCGAAGGTCTGACGCGCTAAGGTCATGTCCGTCATGAAACGCAATAGCGCGCGATCCACGTTTTTCATCTGGTTTAGGGATCACTGCTGAGTGTGTGATAGTTGGATGATTGGAAAGAACACGCTCAATTGCCTCTGGGTAGATATTTTGATCTGCAATCGTAAACATTCTATTTTTGCGCCCATGTAGAAACAGATAACCGTCGTCGTCCATTCGCCCCAGTTCACCGACGCTCAGCCAGTCACCGTTCCAACGGGTCTCATCAGATGACCCATCGCTATAACACTCAAACAGATAAGGAGATTGCACCCAAATTTCGCCAATGCCTGATGTTTCATCAATTGAGCGAATGTCAATTTTCACATTTGGATAGGCCCGCCCCACAGAGTCTAGGGGCGTTTGGTGATCACTAAGCGTTATAAAGCTGGTTTCTGCAGCGCCGTAAAAGACGCGAATGTCTGCGTTTGGTGCCGCGTGGGTCAAAGCGGTTCGCTGCTCTGGCGATAATCGGCCACCGCCGATGAGGATGACGTCTGGCTGTTTTAAGCAATCGTAATCAACCAGGCGCATCACCTGTGTCGGGGTCGCATAAATGACCGAACAGGGGAATTCTTGCAATGCAGCGGCTTGCTCGTTTGGACGTAAGTGCCCCATGAGGTGACTATCTGATCCAATATTGATCGCCTCGATGGTTGCATAAAGGGCAAGCGAATGATCAAGGCGACCTAGCACACCATATCGAGAATGGGGTCCGATTTTGAAGAGGGATTGATGAATATCAAAAGAGCGTAGCCAGCTGCTATGCGACCGTTTGAGGGCTTTCGGCTGCCCTGTCGTGCCGCCTGATTGCGTTTCAAAATAGGGGCCAAGTGCAGTGACTGACGTGAAAATCGCGTCCAATACATTCAACCCATGATGTTTCAGATCATTCTGATTTAGTTGCACCCCTTCGAAAAACAGGGATGCATTGGGATGCCACTGAAACTGTTTAGATATCACAACAAAGCAACCTTATTGTTCGGTTGCTTTGTTATGAAAAATAATACGCTGTGAAACAACCCCAGTCCGTAAAGAGAGGTCGTTTGAAAAAGGCTTAGAACAAGCCTTCTTCTTTTGCGATCAACGCAGCTTGCGTGCGATTACCTGCGCCGATTTTACGATACAGTGTTTTCACGTGCAGTTTGATCGTAGGCTCTTGAAGATCAAGATCGCGTGCAATTTCCTTGTTAGATTTGCCTTTAGAAAGGCCTTCTAACACCTGCATCTCACGGCGAGACAGTTTTTCAGCAAGGGGATTAGGTTCGGCGACTTCGTCCTCGGCTGTCATAAAGTCGATAGGGGCATATTGCTCGCCCATCGCCATAAAGCGCACCGCATTTACGAGCGATTTCGCGGTAAGTGTTTTCGGCACAAATCCTGCCGCACCTTTGGCCAAAGCTTCTTCGGCGACGTTCTTGGATGCAACCCCAGACATAAGAGCAACGCGTTGGCCGCCGTTATGTTCAAGTGCCTTTTCCAAACCCTTTAAGCCGCCCATGCCAGGCATATTGTAGTCCAACATAATTAAATCAAAAGGGCCTGTCGTATCGACGGCTGTCATCGCGCTGTCGAAATCCGAAGCTGTGGTAACGTCAATATTACCTTCGCCTTCTAAAAACATAACTAAAGTATCCTTCAGAAGGTCGTGGTCGTCTGCAATCAATATTTTCATTTTATACTTTCACCGCTAACAGTAGAACCCACTCAACGAGTGTATTGTCCCTTATCATTAGCACAAAAACAATTCACAATGCTATTCGCTCACACTCTTTTGAGATTTGAGTTTATACACTTTAGTATACAACTATTAACATATGAATGTATCTAACCAAATTGAATTGCAAGACTATGGGATAGTTTTTCTTGGGCTGGACTGCATTTCATGTCTTTTGTTTAGGGGGTGAGGATAGGTGAATTTTACCAATTTCTTGCTAAATTTTCCAATTCGATACCCAAAAAATCTTTCATTTTGATTTTTTTGAAATCAATTGCTCAAAGTGTGTGTCTGGGATTTTCTCCGAAATTTTCGCCCAATTCATCGGCACATCTTTTGGAGTTTTCGCCAAATTGGCACAAATTTTGAGTGCGTCTAATCCCAATGGATACAAAAATATACGGATTAGTTTTTCAATTAAACCTGATAAAAAGTTAGTAATATTTGATAACATTGTAACCCTTAGGATTGTTTATGTACAAAACCGTATTATACAGGTTTGTTTTTTCATTGTTTGTTAGTTTTTGGGCGGGAATCGCTCTGGCTCAACCCATGGTAACAGCCGACTACACACTCAACGTGGAAATTCGTGACGATCAAGGGGTGCCTGTTAAATATGGGTTCAATGTTGCGGCATTAGAGCGGCTGCCGCGTCATGTCATAGAAACGAACACAATTTGGACCGAAGGCGTCCAAGTATTTGAAGGCGTCTTGCTCAAAGACTTTCTGGCGCACATTGGCGTAAGTGAGGGAAACATCGAAGCTTCTGCTACGAATGAGTATCTCATTGATATCAACGTGAATGAAGCAACCGATATAGCCCCCTTGATAGCTTACAAGCGAAACGGGGAGTACATGAGCCTAAGAGACAAAGGGCCATTGTGGGTCGTTTTTCCCTATGATGCGTCCGAAGAATTTAGACGAGATGAGATTTATGCTCAGAGCATTTGGCAAGTTGATTCGTTTTTAATCGAATAACCTGTGTGGCGAGTAAGGTATTATTTATGACATTTTCAGTCCTCTCACCCAAAGTCATGCGTTGGATAAGATACTGTGCGCTCATCGCGACTGTTTTATTGTGCGTTGCAACTATGTTTGCTTTGGGTCGTGAAGTCGTCAAAAAACTGGATGCACTTAAAATTGCGAATGCGGACAGTGCGCAATGGACCTTTGCGCAGACTGAAGTGGATTATTATCGATATGTGGCCTCCCTAGAGGCCTACATGATGGGCGAGTCCGATGATGTTATGGAAGTTCGCCAAAATTTTGATATCTTTTATTCCCGCGTCGCGATGTTAAGCGATTCAACGGCCTATAAGCAGCTCCGAGAGGACAGCGACTATAACGAGCCCCTTGGCCGTATTCAGGCTTTTCTAACGCGATGTGCTGCGAAGATTGATGGGTCAGACGAAGAGTTAGCAAAGTCCATAGAAACCCTTCACGCGGATGCCGATTCCTTAGCGAAAGACGTTCGTAACGTCGCCTTGCGAGGGTTGCAGCTTCATATTGGTCAGTCGGATTCACAGCGTAATTCTGTTGCGACAACCTTGTGGCGCTTGGCCCTCCTTACAGCGGCATTGGTCGCGGTTTTGTCCCTGGTTTCAATTCTGATGTTCCGTATGTATCGGGTTACAAATACACGTGAAAATCAAATCCGTGAGACGGCTTTGCGAATGTCGAGCGTGTTGAAATCGTCACTGGATGCGATCGTGGTTATCGACCAAGAGGGCCTCATTATCGAATACAATGGCGCGGCTTCTGAAATTTTTGGATATTCCGTCGAAGAGGCTATGGGCGCCCAGATGGAAACCTTGTTGGTTCCACCGCGCTATTACAATGCACATCGCGCTGGAATGAAAAGGTTCATTGAAAGTCGACAAAAGCGTGTCGTCGGAGCTGGGCGCATTGAATTAGAGGCTTTGCACAAAGACGGACGTGTCTTTCCGGTGGAGCTGTCTATTGATGTGGCAGAACACAATGGACGGCTAATTTTCGTCTCGTTCATGAGAGATATTACCGAAGAAAAAGCAGCACAAAAAGAATTGGTTCTCGCCCGTGACCGTGCCCTTGCTGGTGAAAAGGCCAAAGCCGAATTTTTGGCCGTTATGAGCCATGAAATGAGAACTCCCCTAAACGGTCTCTTGGGGAGCCTCTCCTTGATGGAAGACACAAAGCTAAGCGATCGGCAGAAGCTCTTTGTTGAGCATATGGACGCATCGGGTCGCGCATTGTTGCGGCATGTAAACGATGTTTTAGACATCTCTAAATTTGAAGCGGGACAAGTCGCCTTAGAAGCTGAGCTCTTTAACTTGAACGAGTTATTAGAGGAAATCCTCGCAAACGAAGATCATATCGCGCGTCAAAACAACAACACACTGAAGCGGAACTGGGTCTCAAAACCTTTGGAAACTGTTATAGGTGACAAAACCAAACTGCGTCATATCCTCCTTAATTTGGTGTCAAATGCGAATAAATTCACAGAAAACGGACATGTGACGATTGAGCTGAATTCTGATGATACGTTTTCAAATACAACGCAACTTGAGTTCAGGATTGTGGATACGGGCGTTGGCATTCATCCCGAAGATATTGATCGCATTTTCCATGACTTCGAAACCCTTGATAGCACATACGGCCGTCAAAACGATGGCACTGGTCTCGGGTTGGGAATTGTTCGCCGTGTTGTCAATTTGATGGGCGGTCAGATGGGGGTGGATAGTGTCCCCGGAGAAGGCAGCACATTTTGGTTCAAGATCAAATTGGGCCTGCCAACCGAAGAGCATCAGTCCCCGTGGGAACAGGATGTGTCCGCAACGCCTGCGGCGTTGGACATATTAATGGTCGAGGATAACGAGATTAATCGCTTTGTTTTGCGCGGTATGCTTGAGGCTGAAGGGCATACAAATGATGAGGCCGAAAATGGACGCCTCGGCGTGTCGATGTCGGAGCGAAAGAAATATGATGTGATCTTGATGGACATAAGCATGCCCGTTATGGATGGGATGGAAGCGACGCAGCATATCCGGTCTGGTAAAGGCTTGTCTGACAAAACGCCGATTGTTGCCGTAACTGCGCATGCGATGCCGGATGAATTGGAAGAATTCCGCAAAGTGGGCATAACAGACTGCTTGCGTAAGCCGTTAGATAAAAAGAAGCTATATTCAGTGATCGCCAAAGTGACACATAAGCCGACGCTGGAACTTGGTACTGACTCAAGGGGGGACCATCAAATGGATAACGTTTCAGATATTATAGATATTGAACGTATAGACATGATGAAAGAACAACTAGGCGAAGAGAACTTGCACAATTTGCTAGGGCGATTTGTCGAAGAGGTGCGCGATGTCGTTGGTGTCTTGCAGGGCGCGGAGCCTGGACAAACGGATGTTGCAGACCTCATTCCACAAATCCACAAAGTTGCTGGCTCTGCTGCCGCGCTAGGGATCACAGGCATTCACAAACAGCTGAACTTGCTTGAAATCGCAGGCAAGGGCGATGTGCCTGATACCATGTGGGATGGGTTGGATAATTTGTTCGTTGTCTGGGCGCAAAGCAAAGATGTGATTACATCAAAGTTCAACATCCCGACCTAAGGCAATCGCCATATTGAGGCTACTGTCGGCACTGACCGTAAGCCATAAAAAAACCCGCCATGTGGCGGGTTTCTTTGTTTCTGCACTTGGGTATGGTTACTCTTTACCCTTGATCGGGGCCCAAATTTTCTTGTTAGTCAAGTACAAGAGAACTGAAAGGACCGACAGGATCAAGACCGCAACAAGACCAGAGTGCTGACGCGCCATCATCTTTGGTTCGGCTGTCCACATAAGGAACGCAGCCAAATCTGCTGATGTGTTATACAGGTCATTTGCGTGACCATCGTCAAAGTCGACGTCTTCACCATAAAGAGGTGGGCCCATTGAAATCCAGCCACCTGGGAAGGCGGTGTTTTCATAAAGCGTTACGCCCGCTTCTTCTTTCTCTTCGCCAGTGTAGCCAGTGAGAAGTGAGGCGATATACTCTGCGCCACCCATACCGTTGACCAATTGGCTGATACCAGTTCCGTAAGGACCGTGGAAGCCTGCACGCGCTTTGGCCATCAAGGACAAGTCAGGTGCACCTGCATCTTCATTCGCAGGGAAGTGATCCACAGGAGTCGCTACGCGGTAATCGTCGATTTCTGGATCAAAGATTTCAAAGTTCGCAGCATATGCGCGAACCTGATCTTCGGTGAAGCCCACGCCACCTTCATCGGACAACGTGCGGAAGGCAACATATTTCAAACCGTGACATGCTGAACAGACTTCTGTGTAAACCTTGAGACCACGCTGAAGTTGGTTTTGATCATAGGATCCCAATGGCCCTTCGAAAGAAAAGGCAAAGTCTTCGATCTTCTGGTCGCCGCCACCTGCCGCATATGCGACAGGAGCAGTCAGGGCCAGTGCAGTTACTGCGCTTGTGATGATATTCTTAAACATTACAATCTGTCCCTTATCTTATTCAGCAGGAGTCGTGTTAGACGACTTGCCATAATGTGCATCGAAGTCTTCTTCGATAGTTGCCGGTTGTGGCAGCGGCTTTTCAAGAACACCCATCAAAGGAAGGATGACCAAGAAGTAGGCAAACCAATAGGCGGAGGCAATCAAGGACCATGTTGCATATGGTTCTTCTGCAGGCATCGCGCCCAACCACATCAATGCGAAGAAGTCGATCACGAGAAGCGCGAACCACCACTTTAGCTGTGGACGGAAACGTGCAGAGCGTACAGAGGATGTATCCAACCAGGGCGCAAGAGCCATGACCAAGATCGCACCAAACATTGCCAAGACACCAAAGAATTTCGCGTCAATGATGCCGCCTGTCACAAAGCTGGCCAATTGAACAACCCAGACTTCAGATGTGAAGGCACGCAAGATCGCGTAGAACGGGAGGAAGTACCATTCAGGAACGATATGCGCTGGTGTGACCAATGGGTTCGCTTCGATGTAGTTATCTGGGTGACCCAAGTAGTTTGGCATAAAGCCAACGATCGCAAAGAACACAGTCAAAATGACGGCCAGTGCGAACAAGTCTTTGATCACGAAGTATGGCCAGAACGAAACGGTGTCTTTCTTAGCTTCTTCTTTGGAACCACGGCGCACTTCAACACCCGTCGGGTTGTTGTTGCCTGTGCTGTGGAATGCCCAGATGTGCACGATTACCAAGCCAGCGATGAGGAATGGGAACAAGTAGTGCAAGCTGAAGAAACGGTTGAGTGTCGCGTTATCAACGGCAGGCCCACCCAAGAGCAGCGTTTGAAGCGCTTCGCCGATGAATGGAATTGCACCAAATAGACCTGTGATAACTGTCGCGCCCCAGAAGGACATTTGACCCCATGGAAGAACATAACCCATAAACGCTGTACCCATCATCAAGAGATAGATAAGCATGCCGATGATCCACGTGATTTCGCGTGGCGCCTTGTATGAACCGTAGTACAAACCACGGAAAATATGCGCATAGACTGCGATAAAGAACAAAGACGCGCCGTTCATGTGGAGGTAGCGGATCATATGACCGCCATTTACGTTGCGCATGATGTGCTCGACAGATGCAAACGCCATATCAACATGCGGCGTGTAGTGCATCGCCAGAACGATACCAGTAACAATTTGCAAGCCGAGGCAGAATGCAAGCACAATGCCCCAAATCCACATCCAGTTTAGGTTCTTTGGAGTTGGGACCATGAGTGTGTCGTAAAGCAAACCAATGATCGGCAAACGGTTGTTAACCCATTTTGCGCCATTTGACTTTGGTTCGTAGTGATCGTGAGGAATACCAGCCATTTCTAAGTGCTCCCTTAACCTAGTTGAATCGTGGAATCATCCACGAATTGAGCGACAGGAACCGGTAGGTTCGTTGGCGCTGGACCTTTACGGATACGTCCAGACGTATCGTAGTGGGATCCGTGACACGGGCAGAACCAGCCTTCGAAATCGCCTGCGCCATCTCCGAGTGGAACACAGCCAAGGTGTGTACAAACGCCCATCATAACGAGCCATTCACCATTTTCGTCCATTGCGCGGTTCTCGTCTGAGGCATCCGCACCGGGCTTGTTTGCGTTTTCCGCGCTGGCGTCCATGAGATCATCAAGGGCAACAGAGCGTGCCGCTTCGATTTCTTCGACTGTGCGACGACGAATGAACACTGGCTTGCCCAACCACTTAACAGTGATCTGAGTACCAGGCTCAACTTCGGAAATGTCGACTCGAATTGAGGACAAAGCCTTAACGTCGGCTGACGGGTTCATCTGATTGACCAAAGGCCATACGGCGGCACCGGTCGCAACCGTTCCTACACCTGCAGTAGCGTAGTAGAGGAAATCTCTGCGGGTGCCTTCGTGATCTTCTGCGTTTGACACGAGGTAAACTCCATTCTTTGACCACTAAGTGGCCCATTGGGTATTGTGACCGCCTATCTATCGGCAGCCTGTTCCTGGCGTGTATTTAGCGGCGGAATTCGCATGCGTCTAGTTGTGGATTACATTTCCATGAAATTAGCGCCTTTGTGTCGCGGTGCAAATGACGCATTCGGCATGTTATTCATTAGTTAGAATATGTCTTTTCCCACAAAAGGTAGAAATCGACGGCTGTGATTCGGTTTTGCGGCGCCGCAATCGACTCAGCGAAGGCACAAGAATATGTCAATTGAGAATAAAAAACGCCCCCACGGTGGAACCGGTGGAGGCGTTTGATCAGGCATATTTGTTGCGTTAGCTGCGGACTAATTTCTCGTAACTGTCAGAAATATCACGTGTCAAAGCGCCAACTTCAAAATTGTAATCGCCGATTTGACCAACTGGCGTGACTTCAGCTGCTGTACCCGTCAACCAGCATTGCTCAAAGCTTTCTAGTTCTTCGGGCATGATGTGACGTTCATGCACTTTGATCCCTTTTTCCGTGAGCATTTGGATAACGGTTTGACGCGTGATCCCATTCAAGAAAGCATCTGGCGTTGGTGTATGCACTTCGCCGTCTTTTACGAAAAAGATATTGGCACCAGTGGCTTCAGCAATGTAGCCGCGATAATCAAACATCATCGCATCCGAACATCCTTTGGCTTCGGCGGCATGCTTTGACATGGTCGCAATCATATAAAGCCCAGCGGCCTTTGCTTGTGATGGGGCTGTTGCCGGGTCAGGACGACGCCATTTAGCAATGTCGAGCTTTGCGCCCTTCATCTTGGCATCGCCGTAATAATTTCCCCATGCCCAAACAGCGACGGCCATGCGAACAGGGTTCTTTGCGGAGGCGACACCCATGTCTTCGCCAGCTCCGCGCCATGCAAATGCACGCACATAGGCGTCTTGTAATCCGTTGGCTTCTAAAGTCGCTTCTTTCGCGGCATTAATTTCTTCAACGCTGTAGGGAATGTCGAAATCAATAAGCTTGCCAGAGCGGATCAGACGCTCAGAATGTTCCGTGCTCTTAAAGATTTTGCCCTCATAGCACCGCTCGCCCTCAAAAACAGAGCTTGCGTAATGCATCGCGTGGGTCAGGACATGCACCTGTGCGTCACGCCACTCTACAAGCTTGCCATCTAGCCAAATTTTTCCGTCGCGATCTTCATAACTGCCTGCCATGGGATATCCTTTCCTATTTGCGAATTCAGGCTTCAATTTTGCATTAGTTACGCAAGTTACGTCCGTTTCGGACATTTTATTGCGTTAAAACTGTGAATCGCTAACATTTCACTCTTGGAATGTCAACAAGGCTGACATAATATTGGATCATATCAGGAGGACTTACTATGAATCCAACGTCACCCCCACGCCCATCAGGGGAATCTTTGTTATTCTTAACAGATGATCAACTGCGTCTGGGTATCGAAGCGATGTTTTTCGCTTATCGCGGATTCACTGCAGACCCTGACAAAATTCTAGAGAGCCATGGCTATGGCAGAGCACATCACAGAGCTGTGCACTTTATCAATGGGGCGCCGGGGACGACTGTTAATAACCTGTTGAATATTTTGGGCGTCACAAAACAGTCGCTCAATCGCGTTTTGCGGACCTTGATCGAGGACGGTCTTGTCGAAAGCCATGTTGGAAAAAAAGATCGTCGCGAAAGGCATCTCTATCTTACGGACAAAGGGAAATCTTTAGAGGCAGAGCTGTCCAATGCACAGCAACACCGCATGAGAGCGGCCTATCGCCAAGCTGGGCCCGACGCAGTATCCGGTTTCCGCCGAGTGCTTGAGGCAATGATGGACCCAGAGCTTTTGCAAGCCTATAGTACCCTAAGACAAGACTAAGTGGGTGGATTGAACATGGATACGCATTTGTTGATCGTTGACGATGACGAACGTATTCGCTCGTTGCTTCAAAAATTTTTGATAAGAAGTGGGTTCATGGTCACCGCTGCGCGCGACGCGGCTCATGCGCGCCGTTTGATGGCGGGTTTGGAATTTGATTTAATCGTGATGGATGTGATGATGCCTGGTGAAGATGGGATATCTCTTACACGCGATCTTAGGCATAGGCTGAGCACACCGATATTGCTCTTGACGGCAAAAGGCGAAACTGAGGATCGGATTGCGGGTCTCGAAGCGGGTGCGGATGATTATCTATCTAAACCGTTTGAGCCCAAAGAGCTGTTGTTACGGATCAATGCCATACTCCGACGGGTGCCAGTTTCCTCGGAAACAAGTGACCTCCCCAAGATATTGTCCCTTGGATCCGTACGCTACGACGTGGCGAAAGGCGAGCTGTGGCAAGGGGATCAATCTGTGCGACTAACGGCGACAGAAGCTCAGTTGATGAAAATTTTTGCGGCCTCAGCTGGGGAACCTGTGAGTCGCGCTCAATTGGCCCACGAACTCGGCCGAGACGAGGAACAAGCCCACGTCCGCGCGATTGACGTTCAAATCACGCGGCTACGTCGCAAGATTGAAACCTCGTCCAAAGAGCCGCGCTACCTACAGACAGTTCGCGGCGCAGGTTACATGCTAACGCCAGACTAGTTATAGTTTGATGCTGGCTGTGACGTAATTCACCGACAGGTCACGATCCGATAATTTCCATTGCCATGTGATTGGGTTAAAAACGAAGCCTTTGCGATCCACAGGCTCTAGTCCCGTGTCTGTTATCAAACCAAACAACTCATCAGGTGTAATGAATTTTGACCATTCATGCGTTCCTTTAGGAAGCCAGCGCATCACATATTCCGCGCCAATGATAGCCATGGCAAAGCTTTTGGGATTACGGTTAATTGTTGAACAGACCATTAGCCCATTTGGTTTTAGCAATTGCTGACAAGCCGTGAGATAGGCCAGAGGATCGGCGACATGTTCGACGACTTCCATATTCAAAACTACATCAAATTGCTCACCATCGGCTGCCAAGGCCTCTGCGGTATTAAACCGATAATCGATGTCGAGACCTGATTGTACGGCGTGTGCTTGGGCGACGGGGATGTTGCGCTCTGCTGCATCAACACCAACAACGGTTGCCCCAAGACGCGCCATAGGTTCACACAGCAAACCACCACCGCAACCAATATCCAAAATGCGCAACCCTTTGAAGGGAAGCTCTTGTTCAGGATCACGGTCATATTCAGCGGCGATTTGACTGATGATATAATCCAAACGACAAGGATTCAGCATATGCAACGGTTTGAATTTCCCATTGGGATCCCACCATTCGGCGGCCATAGCTTCGAATTTTGCAACCTCTGAGGGGTCGACAGTCGTATTGGGCGCATTCATTTGGTGTCTCCGTCTGGTCATTTGCTGGCTTCATCACATATAAGTCGGAAATGAACAAGTTCACGACCTGAAAGCAAATAGTGCAACAATTATATCCAATGATAACGCCCTTCGATCATCAAATGATGGAGACGGGCGACGGTCACAAGATCTATTTCGAACAATGTGGCAATCCGCAAGGCATTCCTGTCGTCGTGGTTCATGGGGGACCAGGGGCGGGATGTAGTCCTGCGATGCGGCGATATTTTAATCCTAAACTGTTTCGGATCGTTCTGTTTGATCAACGAGGATGCGGCCGCTCAACACCCTATGCAGGGGTTGAAAACAACACAACGGAGCATCTCATTCAGGATATGGAGTCCATCCGTCAACGTCTCGACATTGATCGGTGGGCAGTGTTTGGGGGATCTTGGGGGGCGACACTGTCGTTGCTGTATGCCCAAGACCATCCAGATCGCACAACCCATCTCATTTTGCGGGGCGTCTTCTTGATGACCCAAGTAGAGCTTGATTGGTTTTATGGCGGTGGAGCAGGACAATTCTGGCCTGATCTTTGGCAACGTTTTGTGTCGGCTATTCCCAAGGATGAACAACACGATTTGATTGCTGCCTATAACAAGCGATTGTTTAGCGGCAATATTCCCGAAGAAACCAAGTTCGGCCAACTTTGGGCTGATTGGGAAAATGCGTTGGCATCCGTGCGATCAGACGGGCGCGGCATGTCTGCACCGTCGAACTATGCGCGCACATTTGCGAGACTGGAAAATCACTACTTTATTAACAAAGGGTTTTTGGAACGTGATGGTCAAATTCTGGCCAATGTAGATCGTATTCAGCATATCCCTGGCTTTATTGTCCAAGGCCGCCAAGACATGATTTGCCCGCCTCAACGCGCTTGGGAATTGGCGCAGGCTTGGGGTAAATGTGATCTGAGGATGATCCCAAACGCAGGCCACGCCATGTCCGAACCCGGAATAGCGACTGAACTCATGCGCATCACGGATTTGATTGCTGAAATGAGGGAAGGGTAATCCCAACGATACCGTTGGGATTAGTGCTTTTTCTGCGCCTTACTGCGATAGGTGCGTGTTCCACCGCGCCCTCCAGAGGAACGCCCTTTTGATTTGACTGCCGCTTCGCTTGCGGCTTCAATCGCCGATTGGCGCGCCAATGGATCATCGGACACCGCCAGATCGACGGCCTCTAGGCGCTTGACCTCGTCCCTGAGGCGCGCGGCTTCTTCGAATTCAAGGTTTTCAGCCGCTTTGCGCATGTCTGTTCTGAGACCATCCAAGACCGCTTGAAGGTTGGCGCCAGCAAGGGGTTTATCAATCGTCGCCGTCACGCGTGACATGTCTGTGTCCCCTTGGAAGAGACCAGCTAAGACGTCGTCTACATTCTTTTTCACGGTCGCAGGGGTAATACCATGCTTTTCGTTATATGCGATTTGCTTGTCACGACGGCGATTGGTTTCCGCCAAGGCCCGTTCCATCGATCCTGTGATGCGATCTGCATACATGATCACGCGACCCTCCGCATTTCGCGCAGCGCGGCCAATGGTTTGCACAAGCGATGTTTCCGAGCGAAGAAAGCCCTCTTTATCCGCATCCAAAATCGCAACTAATCCACATTCGGGGATATCCAGACCCTCTCGCAAGAGGTTGATCCCAATCAAAACATCAAATGCCCCAAGTCTCAGGTCACGCAAAATTTCAATACGTTCCAATGTGTCAATGTCCGAGTGCATGTAGCGAACTTTGATACCCTGTTCGTGCATATATTCGGTCAGATCCTCGGCCATGCGTTTGGTCAATGTTGTCACCAATGTGCGCATTCCATTTGCCGTGACTTTGCGGATTTCATCCAAGAGGTCATCCACCTGTGTGTCAACGGGTCTGATTTCTACCTGTGGATCCAAGAGACCTGTGGGGCGAATAACCTGTTCCGTGAACACACCGCCTGTTTGTTCCATTTCCCAAGAGCTCGGCGTTGCGCTGACGAAAACGGATTGTGGGCGCATAGCGTCCCATTCTTCGAATTTGAGGGGGCGGTTGTCCATACAACTTGGGAGGCGGAATCCATGTTCGGCCAAGGTAAACTTGCGTCGATAATCCCCGCGGTACATACCGCCGATCTGAGGTACGGACACATGGCTTTCATCGGCAAAGACAATCGCATTGTCTGGTATAAATTCAAACAAAGTGGGCGGTGGTTCCCCAGGTGCGCGTCCTGTTAAATAACGGGAATAGTTTTCAATGCCATTGCAAACGCCTGTCGCCTCTAACATTTCCAAATCAAAATTCGTGCGTTGCTCTAGGCGCTGGGCTTCGAGAAGTTTCCCTTCATCGACCAACTGATCCAATCTTTGGCGCAGTTCCTTTTTGATACTGATCAAGGCTTGTTGCATCGTTGGTTTTGGCGTCACATAGTGTGAATTCGCATAGATGCGGATTTGATCAAAGGTCCCAGTACGCTCCCCCGTCAAGGGATCAAACTCCGTGATGTTTTCTAACTCATCTCCAAAGAATGACAAACGCCATGCGCGATCCTCCAAGTGGGCTGGAAAGACTTCTAATACGTCGCCGCGCACACGAAACGATCCACGTTGGAACGCTTGATCATTGCGGCGATATTGCTGTGCCACAAGGTCGGCCATGACTTTACGCTGGTCATAGGTTGATCCAACCTTGATGTCTTGGGTCATGGCGCCGTAGGTTTCAACGGACCCAATCCCGTAGATACAGCTCACTGAGGCGATGATAATAACGTCATCGCGTTCTAACAAAGCCCGTGTCGCAGAGTGGCGCATTCGGTCGATTTGTTCGTTAATTTGGCTTTCTTTTTCAATGTACGTGTCAGATCGCGCAACATAAGCTTCGGGTTGATAATAGTCATAGAAGCTCACGAAATATTCAACGGCGTTATCGGGAAAGAACCCTTTGAATTCGCCATAGAGCTGGGCCGCAAGGGTTTTGTTTGGCGCTAAAATAATCGCGGGCCTCTGAGTGGCCTCAATGATTTTCGCCATCGTATAGGTTTTACCAGTCCCCGTCGCCCCAAGCAAAACTTGATCACGATCCCCGCTATTGATGCCTTCTGTCAATTCAGCAATCGCTGTGGGTTGATCCCCTGCAGGAGAGAATTCAGACGCCAACACCAATTTTCGACCGCCCTCTAGTTTTGGACGGGCGCGCACGTCGCCTGTGGCATGGCCTAGCTCTTGAGTCATGAAAGTCTCCTTCGTCGTGTAATCTAGGGGACATTCGGGTGTCTTCCAAGGGACAAACGCCGGAAGTTTGATGTGACCCCTGCATCGGCCATCAAAATTGCTAAATATTTTGCGCAAAAATAAATCCTTTGGTCTATAAATCAGGAAGGGGGACTTGTTTTGAGGCGTGAAATTCCCCATAACTCGCGTAAATTAGGAGTCCCTGAAATGCCTGCACGCATCTACAAGCCCGCAAAAACAGCAATGTCCTCTGGTACCGCAAAAACACGCGGTTGGATCTTGGAATTTACGCCTGCCTCTGCGCGTGAGGTTGATCCGCTAATGGGTTGGACGTCTTCGGATGACACACAATCCCAGGTTAAACTTTCCTTTGAGAGCAAAGAAGCCGCTCTTGCCTATGCTGCGGAAAAAGGGATCGAGGCTGATGTGTTTGATCCTAAATCCCGCAAGCTAAATATTCGCCCCGGCGGATATGGCGAAAACTTTGCGACCAATCGCCGTGGCGCTTGGACCCATTAATTCAAATCAGTTTGGATAAAGCAAAGGCGCCACAATCGGGCGCCTTTTTTGTTGCGTTAGAAATTCGGCGTTATGCCATCAAGCTCAAGTGATTTGATCAAGTCTCGCAATTCCTGACGCGCTGCGACATTGGAAATGTTCAACTGTTTTACGCCAATTTCCTTGAGGTCCAAAAGGGTCAGGCCGCGTGGGAATAATTCCCGAAAAATGACCCGCTCATTAAAGCCCGGCGCAATGCGGAACCCAATGCGCTCTGAGAGCATGTTCAACGCGCGTTCCATCTTTTGCTTGTTGACCATTTGTTGCGCCCCCATACGATTGCGCATAACGATCCAATCAATTGGCTTTAGCCCCGCTTGGGCGCGAAGCTGGCGCGCATGCCAAACCATTTCTGAATAGACGGATGGCCCTTCGATCTTGTCCCCATCGGCGCTGATATGGGCCAAGAGATCAAAATCCACAAAGCTGTCGTTGAGAGGCGTAATCAAGGTATCGGCCAAGGAATGCGCCACTTGGCTCAAACGGGTGTGCGAGCCTGGGCAATCAATCATGATATAATCGGATTGTGGTTCCATCGCGGTGATCGCGGCGGATAGCCTGTGATCATAGATGTTTTCCCCTGCTGGCACACTGGCTTGATCCACCTTGGGAAGCTCAAAGAATGTTGGGCTCGGGAGGTTCAGACCCTCTGCCGCCATGAACTCCAACCGGTTCAAACAATACCGGCCAAAGGTTTGCTGGCGCAAATCCAAATCCAATGCGCTCACTCTTTTGCCCATCCGAGACAAGGCAGTGGCGACATGCATCGTGACGGTTGATTTCCCTGCGCCACCTTTTTCGTTTCCGACTACGATAATATGAGCCATGTTTTTTTTATCCAAACTAATACTGGGTCAGTTAGCCTTTTATAGAGACTGTTTTTTCCAAGGTGAAGCGGCGTTTAACTATTCTTATTAGGGTTGCCCTTTTAAGGGAACAACGGTGTCTTCGGGGTCTGGAGCCAGCTCTTCGAAATCGAAATTATCCAATCGTCGTGCGCGACGACCCGCTTTGTCAGCAGAAATTTTGATTTCTGAAATGTCTTTTGACGCCTGATTAAAGTGACGGTCTAGGTTTTCCACCCGTGTTCCAAGACGATCCACATCTTGGAACAATAGGCCCAACTCACGACGAATTGCGCCCGCTTGTTCGCGCATGCGGGCATCCTTTAAAATTGCGCGCATTGTGTTGAGGGTTGCCATACATGTGGTTGGTGACACGATCCAAACCCGTGCGGCGAACCCATCGCGCACCACTTCTGCAAAATTCGCGTGAAGCTCTGCGTAAACCGCTTCAGACGGTAAAAACAACAAAGCACCGTCCGCAGTTTCCCCATCAAGGATATATTTTTCCGAGATGTCTTTGATATGTTTCCTCACGGATTGGCGGAAAAACTTTGCGGCCTCGTTAAGTTCCCAATCCGTTGTTGCGTTACGAATGGCTTCGTAGGCTTCCAGAGGGAATTTGCTATCAATCACAATCGGACCTGGGGGATTGGGCAAGTGGATAAGGCAATCCGCACGACGCCCATTTGAGAGGGTCGCTTGCATTGTGTAGCTGTCGCTTGGCAAGGCTTTGGTCACAATATCATTCAGCTGAATTTCACCAAACGCACCGCGTGTTTGTTTGTTGGACAAGATGTCCTGAAGGCTCAGAACATCCCCTGAGAGTTTCGTAATATTAGCTTGCGCTTTGTCGATCGCGACCAGACGCTGTTGCAATTCGCCCAAGGATTGCGATGTACGCCGCGCTGAACCATGGAGGTTTTCATTCATTTGGTTTTGAACATTGGCAAGCCGCTTTTCCAATAGCTCAAGCATACTTGATTGCTGAACAGCTTGGGCTTCGGAAACATGGTGAAGGCCACCTGCCAAGCGTTCTTGACCATCGCCAAGGGCTTGAACCCGTTGACCCAATGCGTTCATTTGATGGGACAGAGGAATTGCCATTTTGGCAGAGCGTGATGCAGAACGTAATGTCAAAAACAGCATAAGGAAAATGACAACGCCCGCACCAATCAGGATCAAAGTGAGTGGGTCGTTTAAATCGATTTGCGTCATTATGTGCGTCCAAACAAGCGTTCAATATCGGTTAGTTTCAATTCGACATAGGTCGGCCGCCCGTGATTACACTGGCCCGAATGCGGCGTATTTTCCATCTCTCGCAAGAGCGCATTCATTTCTTCGGCATGCATGCGGCGACCCGATCGAATGGACCCGTGACACGCGATGCGGGACAGGATGGCTTCGATTTTGTCTTGAACCGATTGCGTGCTGCCGACATCTGCGAGTTCGTCCAAAATGTCCATAATCATGGCTTTTGCATTGATTTCGCCCAAAATTGCAGGGGTTTCATGAATGGCAATGGCGGATCCGCCAAAGGCCTCAATCCCCAGTCCTAGCGTTTTCAAATCGCCTGCAATCGCCAAGAGCGTTTCACAATCACTTGATGACAACTCAACAATATCAGGGATGAGCAACGCTTGGGCCGCGATGCCGTTTGCGCGCATTTGGGTTTTCAGTTTTTCATAGACTAAACGTTCATGCGCTGCGTGTTGATCAACGATCACCATTCCCGTTTCAGTCTGAGCAATAATGTAGTTTTCATGCACCTGACCACGCGCCGCACCTAATGGAAAATGTTCGGCTGTTGGGGATGGGTCGGGGGTGTCGATGACATCAACCGCTCTTGCAAAAACGGGGGTCGTTTCCGCGAATTGGGGGGCTTGCGCTTGATAGCTGATGGACCGTGCCTGAGCTGAGGGGCGGTCCATTTGGTAAATAGGTGCGCTGGGTCTATGTTCGGGCTGCATCGCGCCCAAGGTGGCTTCGGCGACTGTGGTTGACGCACGATGCCCTGCATTCGCCAAGGCATGCCGTAGCCCAGACACGATCAACCCGCGCGCCAATCCGGGATCGCGAAACCGAACTTCGGATTTTGCAGGATGCACATTCACATCGACAAGATGGGGATCGCAATCCACAAACAATGCAACAGCAGGATGGCGATCACGCGATAGAAAATCCGCATAGGCACCTCGGAGCGCACCAATCAAAAGCTTGTCTCGGACAGGGCGCCCATTCACAAAGAAATACTGCATCACAGCGGAGCCGCGCGAATAGGTTGGTAATGCCGCATACCCCGTTAGGTGCAACCCATCTCGCTCTGCATCAATTTTAAGCGCATTTTCGGCGAATTCAGGCCCAAGGACGCGCGAAAGGCGACCATGAAGGGCATCAAACATATCGCCATTCTCTGGATCCGCCTTAAAGAGAGTGCGATCTTTGCCCTCAGATGTATCGCGTAGGGTAAACCCAATAAAGGGTTCGGCCATCGCGAGCCGTTTGATCACATCTGTGATTGCCTGTGTTTCGGCGCGATCCGTGCGCATGAATTTCAACCGCGCTGGTGTGGCATAGAACAAGTCACGCAATTCAATAACGGTGCCTTGGTTCAAGGCGGCGGGTTTCACATCTGATAGGACGCTCCCTGCGACGGAAATTTGCGCGGCCTCATATCCAGACGCGCGGCTCGTTATCGTAAGCCGCGAAACCGATCCCAAGGACGGCAGCGCCTCACCACGAAAGCCAAAGCTATGGATGTCTAATAGATCCGTTCCGTCTATTTTTGACGTTGCATGACGGGATAGGGCCAAATGCAAATCAGCAGGTGTCATACCGCATCCATCGTCGCTAACGCGGATCAATGTTTTGCCACCATCGGCGATATCAATTTGAATGCGGTGCGCGCCAGCATCGATTGAATTTTCAACCAGCTCTTTGACGGCGGATGCAGGACGCTCAACAACTTCGCCTGCGGCAATGCGGTTTACGGCAGCTTCGTCTAATTGACGGATATTGGGGCGGTCGTCGCCTATATTGGGGCGTGTTTTCAACATACCGCAATACCTAGCATGCTTTGGTCCGATTCTGCCATGTCAAACTTGCTTTGATGTTCGCGGTCCGTATCAAAAAAGAACGTAGGGTTTTTGTGGAATTACGAGACACAATAGGCTTACCTAAACAAAACTGAGCGAGGCGAATTATGTATAAAATTGTCGGAACACGTTCAAGTAGGGCCATGCGGGTCCTTTGGATGTTAGAAGAGGTCGGAGCCGCCTATGAACATGTGGATGCTAAGCCGCATTCACAGGATGTGTTCGACCATCACCCAAGCGGCAAAATTCCAGTATTTCTGGATGGTGATGCGGCCCTGACAGATTCCGCAGCGATCATGATGTATCTCGCCGATAAACATAACGTTTTGACATTTGAAGCAGGAACCGTGGAGCGTGCTAAACAAGATGCTTGGCTGCACCGTGTGAATGATGAGGTCGATGCATTGCTTTGGACGGCGGCGCGACACAGCTTTATTTTGCCGCCAGAGCATCGTGTCCCTGAGGTCAAAGAAAGCCTGAAATGGGAATATGCGCGCAATATTCAACGCATTATGGATGAGATGGATGGACCTTATTTGATGGGATCCACTGTCACGGTGCCCGATCTGATCTTGGCCCATTGCGGTGGTTGGGCAATGAGCGCAAAGTTCCCAACAGAGAATGACGCCTTCAAATCTTATATCAAACGACTGCGGGGTCGGGAGGCGTTTCAACGCGCTATTGGGTCTTAACCGTTTCCGCGTTTGCTAAATACTCGGCGGCCTTTCGGCCCGCCCAAGCCCCTGTTGCAAAGCAGGCGGTTAACAAATAACCGCCTGTTGGTGCGTCCCAGTCAATCATTTCACCCGCACAGAAATGACCAGCGCGCCCTTTGATCATAAGCGAGGGATCTAGCGCGCTCCATGATACACCGCCTGAGGTGGAAATGGCTTCGTCTATGGGGCGCAAACCTTTGTGTGGAATAGGCACATTTTTCACGAGCTGAGCGAGAGCATGCGGATCATTTGGCAAGGGCCGTGCGCATTCCTGAAGAAGCGCAATTTTGACTGGATCCAAACGACCAGCCTGCCGCAAAACGTTTGACATAGATTTCTTGCCTTGGGGTTTTGCGAATGCGTTTTGTACGTCAGACAGGGATCGATCAGGTGTAAGGTCAACTATCAAGGGTTGTCCGTCCCTAAGCCATTTGCTCAGCGTGTAGACACCGCCACCTTCTAGCCCTTTGCTCGAAATGATCGCCTCACCGCGTGATGTATATTCCCCGACTTTGAACATAACGGATTTAAGGGCCGATCCAAAATGTGGCGCCATCTTGGGGGACCACTCTGTAGTGATGGCGCTATTGGACGGTTCAAACGGGACTGTTTCAATCCCGTCCTTGTCAAAATTTTGCATCCAAAGGCCGTTTGATCCGAGCTTCTTCCAACTTGCGCCGCCCATTGCGTAGATTGTCACATCTGCGGATATCGTTTGTGGTCCATTCGGCGTGTCAAACCTATGGCAGGTGCCTTGAAAATCGATCCAACGCCAATTTGGTTTAAACTCAACACCAGCGGTCGAAAGCCGCGCAATCCAGGCTCGCAAGAGTGGCGAGGCTTTCATTACCTTTGGAAAGACGCGGCCTGTGCTGCCGATAAAGACATCACCACCTAATTCATTGGCCCACTCTATAATTGCCTCTGGTGGTAAGAGGTCCAGCATAGGGCGCAAAAGCGAGCGTTTGTCGTCATAGGCGTTGCGGAATGTCTCAGCGTCTTCAACCTTGGTCAGGTTCAATCCTGATTTCCCCGCCATGAGGAATTTGCGCCCAAAGCTGGGCTTTGCTTCTGTTATTGTCACAGCGATACCCGCTTGGGATAGCTGCTCAGCAGCCATTAATCCCGCAGGACCGCCGCCTATGACAAGCGCAGTTTGTGTCATTCCTCAGGAACGGGCGGTAGGTTTTTGAATTCGACCACACGATGTGGATAAGGAATGGTGATGTTGTTTTCTTTGAGCGCATTCCAAATGATGAAAAGAACATCAGAGGTGAATTTATTTTTGCCATCATCAATTCCGTTGACCCAGAACTCCACCGCGAAATTGACGCCATTGTCGCCGAACCCACGCAATTCACAGTCTGGTGGATAGGGGGCGTCTAGGACTTCGGGGTGATTGGAAACAGCGGTTTCTACAATGTCTGGCACAAGGTTGATATCCGTATCATAGGACACGGTAAAATCCGCCTCATAGCGATTTGCGCTTCCTTGATCGGAATAATTGACAACGCGTGTCGTGATGAAATCTTCGTTCGGGACAACAATCCAGCGACCGTCATAGGTCTCTAATATCATTGCGCGCGCTGTTGTCTTGACGATTGTTCCTGCTTCGCCACCATCGAGTTCAACGTAATCCCCAACAGTTGCTTGACCTTCAAGCAACAAGATCACGCCTGAAATAAAGTTCGATGCAATTTTTTGCAAACCAAAGCCAAGACCAACACCAATCGCACCACCCAGAACGGCGAGAGAGGTAAGGGAAATTCCCATAATGTTCATCAGAACCAAAAATGCGACGCCAAAAATCGTGATTTCTGCGGCTTTGGTCGCCAATTGGCGAGTCGCCGGTTCCATGTCTGGTTGTTGGTTTATCAAGCCAGTGGATTGATCGTTCGACCATCGACCCAACCAGAAAATAACGCCACCCACGACGACAAATTGGATTAACCAGAGGAGGTCAAAAGACAAGTTCCCCAAAGGAACAACAGTTGATCGCAAGACGTTTGCAACAGAATCGAGCGCCCCAATTGCGTAGAGTGCGCCAACAGGGATCAGCACGAATTTCCCGATCAAGCGGAGAAGGGGGTCATGCAACATATCTTTGGCAAAGGATCTGATCGCCAAGAAGAGGAACACGCGTTTTCCAAATGCAATAACTGCGCCGCTATCAAAGAGGCTCCGCACAACGACTTCGCCAATGGCTGTAAATGCATAGGCCAAGAGCGGAAGCATAAGAGGCAAGAACAGCAATACAAATCGACGCGCAGAGGCGAACATGGATGTTGCGCTCTCTTGGGGTTTTAGCAGCCGTGTAATGAGAGGGGACAAACGTTTGCTAACAAGAACGGCCAATACATAAGAGGCAATCAACAGAATAAACTGTGACCATGCCGCAGGACTAAGGAGCCATGTAATCGCAAGATCCCATCCTTGCTCCATATATCGAGCAATTGTTTGTACGATCTCTGGTTGATTTGTTAAATCCATTTTGTACCCTTGATTCTTAACGACACCACGGCATTTTCATGCATGTGGACGAGCTATAATACAAGGGGGCTTGCATGAACGAAATGATTTCTGCGCCGATATGCCCGTTATGCGAGCGACCAATTCCAAAAGGAGTCCCTCAGAGCCAGCATCACCTTGTCCCTAAACTCAAGGGTGGCAAAGGGGGCCCGACTGTTTTGCTGCATCATGTCTGTCACAAAGAAATCCATGCGAGCCTGACAGAAGCAGAGTTAGCCAGAGATTTCGCAACGATAGAGGCACTAAGGGCGCACCCTCGGATCGCCAAATTCTTAAACTGGATCGCCAAGCGTCCGCCAGAATTCATTTCGAAAACCAAAGGCGGACGCCGCAAGCGTTAGTCAATCATTGCTTTGATTTCTTGCACCAATAGAGGGTCCGCCGCGACGCTGTCTTGTAGTAGGTCATGGGCAGTCGCAATTAGGTTATCTGGCTCGACAATTTTGTCGATCAATCCATATGTCAGCGCATCCTGAGCGGTGATTTTTTGCCCTGCCATCAAAACGAGCTTGGTTCTGGAGGGGCCAATGAGTGTTGACATGCGAATTGGATCACTGGGTTGTGGGCGATAGCCTAACTTCATGACGGGGTAGAATATCTTGGCCGTTGGAACCGCAATCCTGATATCACAAGCGAGCGCCATTCCATTTGCCCCTCCTGCCAAAGTGCCATTGAGCGCGGCAATAGTGAGGCAAGGGATCATCGCGATGGCCGATGAGAGCCGTTCCCAAACGTCTGACGTGGCCAAGCCCGCTTTGGCGGCGTCCATATCAGCGCCGGCGCTGAACACCTTGCCCGTGCCTGTCAAAATGAACCCGCGTGCCTCGGTTGCGTCCTCTGCGATTGTGACGAGTTCTTCGAGCATCTCAGCGGTGAGGGCATTTGCCTTGTCTGGTCGGTTAAGTGTGACCGTCCAGAGGCCATTTGATTTATCGATATCTATCATGCTCGACCGATGCCTTTTTGAACGTTAGGGTCCCGTAAGTGGAGCTCTTGGCCCAAGAAGTCATCGCTATCAGCCGTGCACATCCAAAGCAAGGCTTTAGCGGGCCAAATGGGATCAACGTGATCTTCCCATTCTAAATCGCTCACAGGGTTGATGCCGCTTGATTTGATTTCTCGTTGCATTTGGGTTGCAACGGTTCCGGGCGACAGACCCATGGCGCGGATGCCATCCTTGCGGTTTTCTAAGTCCAACATGCTTGTCATCATGGCAGCGCCAGCTTTTGCCGCGCAATAATGGCTCCACGCCTCTAAGGGGGAATGCGCGGCGCCTGAGCTGATTGTTAGGATGGTTCCTGATCCGCGTTGTATCATATTGGGCAAAACAGAATGCATGCCGTAAAAGACGCCTTTGAGGTTGACGTCAACAGTGCGGCCCCAATCCTCTGGGTTTGCATCCACAATGCGCGAGATGGGTTTCAAGACACCTGCATTATTGATGAGAACGTCTATGCCCCCAAAACGATCGGTGCAGGATTGTATGGCGGAGGCGACATTTTCATAATGCGCCACATCGCAGGTTACAGCAATGGCACGCTCGCCCAAGTCTGAAGCAATTTCTGATATGAGCGATTGGCTTCTTGCCAGTAAGCAAACATTTGCGCCGTGTTCGTAAAATAATCGCGCCGTCGCCTCGCCAATACCGCGGCTTGCGCCCGTGATAACAACGGTTTTGTTTGTGAAATCGCCCATGTAACTTGTCTAGCTCCCCTTGCGCTTTTTCGCCAGTTTACAAACCTCACATTGAATTGACAGCGCAAAATTTCTATATCCTTAAAAAACAAAGGGATAATTTTATGACCTATTTCAAAAATAGCGCTGCGATTTTGGCGCTTGGGTGTCTTGCTGTGCCAGCTTCGGCTGATGTGACAGGAAAAGATGTTTGGACTGATTTTAAGAAAACTGCTGAGGCGAATGGATACACGTTTTCAACCACTCCTCGGATCGTTGGTCAGGATGTGCTGTTTGGACCGGTGAACATTGAATTTGAGCTTCCATCAAACCAAACTGAGTTTGTTGCGTCGTTTGATAAATTGGAATTTGTATCTCAGGCTGACGGAACCGTAGATATTTTGATGCCTGCTAAGGTTCCGTTTTCCTTGTCCGTACCAGACGCAGGTCTTGATCAGACGATCGAAATGGAAGGATCGCAACAGTTTGACGGATTGAGCATAGAAGTAAGCGGCGCGCCGGACGACATGACCTATCGATATGCCGCAACATCGACGTCAGGCGAGCTTGGGTATGATGTGGCGACGGAAGCTGGGTTTGAGTTAAACTTTGGACTTGAGGGGTTCTCAGGGAACACCTCTGTGCAGCAGGGCGCCGTGCAAACCTCAAATATGGAAATCGCCCAGCTGACCTATCAAATGAAGTCCAGCAATCCTGATGAAGGGTTCGGCATTATTGGAACCTACAGCGATGCAGTCATTGCCTCTCTTGGGTCTTTTGGTGGGTCGATAGGAATGATTGATCCCATCACGGCAATCAAGAATGGTTTGGCAACCAGTGCGGTTTATTCCTTTGGTAAATCAGCGACAAATATCACGGTGATGGATAATGGGTCTCCATTCAATTGGCAGAGCTCATCTACGTCCAGTGAGATGCGCTCTAGTACTAATAAGAACGGTATGATGTTTAATGTGACTTCAAATGGGTTTGACGCAAATGCGACGATTCCTAATTTTCCTGTGCCCCTTCAGTTGTCAGCAAATCGGTTGGGTGTCGGAGGAACGTATCCATTGTTGGCCTCTCCAGACGCACAAAAATTTGACACACAGATTGAGCTCAGCGAGGCGCAGTTGGATGAGCAAGTTTGGTCTATGTTTGACCCAACAGGAGTTCTGCCGAGAGACCCGATCAATCTGAATTTGGATATTGATGGGACGGTGATTTTGAATGTGGACCTAATCCAGCAAGATCCAGAGCAGTTTGCTGCAATGAGTGAGCAGGGATTGGGAACGGTTGAGAGCTTGAACGTTAACAATTTAGCACTGTCACTGTTGGGTGCAGAGCTGTCAGGTGTGGCGCAATTTGTTTTGGATAATTCCGACTTGGAGACTTGGGATGGGTTTCCCAGTCCCGAAGGATCAGCCGATCTTAAGCTGACGGGCTTGAATCGCGCTATAGAAAGCTTGATCGCAGCAGGATTGCTTCAGCAAGAGCAAGCAATGATGCCACGAATGATGCTCGGAATGTTTGCTCGTCCTGTTGGTGAGGACGCTTATGAAACCGATGTTAAAATGGACGCTCAAGGTGGTTTGCGCGTCAATGGGCAACGGTTGCGTTAAGTGGTTTGACCTTATTGGCGTCCCTTCGGGACGTCAGGTTTACCAAAGCCCCCTAGAGTGGGGGCTTTGCAGATTGGGACCCTACATTAATAGCCTGAGCTTCGATCGACGAGGTGTAGGAATTCCAGTCCCTGTTCGCCTCTATGAATGTTTTCAACAATAATCTCAGCAGCGGTTTGTGGCCGCGTTTCGGATGCGATGTGTGGGGTGACTGTCACCTTGGGATGCGCCCAAAAGGGGTGGTCTTGGGGAAGGGGCTCAATTCGGAAGACATCCAAAGTTGCGTGTGAGAGCTGTCCAGAATTGAGCGATGCAAGTAAGGCATCATCGTCGATAAGGGGTCCGCGACCGGGATTTATAATGCAAGCCCCTTGTTTGAGATATCCCAGTGTTTCCGAGTTCAGTGTATTTTCTGTTGCGGGGGTATCGGGGAGTAACAAGACCACGATTTCGCTGTTGTGAAGAGCCGCCTTAAGTCCGTCCTCACCTGAATAGCAGTCTATATTTGGGAGGTCTTTTGGTGATCTACTCCAACCACGCACATTAAATCCGAGATAAGATAATCTATCTGCGCAAGTCGCGCCCAAAGCGCCCAAACCTAAGATTGTGACCACGCGGTCTTGGGCCAAAGGGGGCACGATGCCTTCGCGCCATTTGCCGTCTTGGCCGCGAATATGGGCATCCATTCCGAGGTGATGGCGCAATGTATGGCCGCAGACCCAATCAGACATCCCTTGGGTCAAACCATGATCCACCATGCGGGCCAAAGGAATGGTGAGCGTTGGATTATTCACCACCGCTTCGACACCGGCCCAGAGGTTTAGGACCGCTTTGCATTTTGTGTAGGGCGTGAAATCTTGGACATCACTATTCGGGGCATAGATGATGTAGTCGACGTCTTGTGGAGAAAACTCTAATCCAAGATTGAAGTCTAATTCCTTGGCCTCTAAGGCACGGCGCAGGCACGGCTCATAGGTGGACCATCGCTCATATTTCGCAGCAAACAATATATTGATGGTCATTTCACACCCCTTGGTCGATGAACGTGGGCTGACTGTACCAACCCGAAGGCCAAGAGCAAGACCAACATTGCCGATCCCCCGTAGCTCACGAGCGGGAGCGGGACACCGACCACAGGGGCTAGGCCCATAACCATGGACATGTTCACCGAAAAGAAGAGGAAAAAGGTCATGGAAATGCCCATGATCAACAAAGCAGAAAAGCGATCTTTGTTTTTTAGCGCCGAGGAGACGCAAAATATTATGATCAACACATAAATCAGCAAGAGCGAAATGCCCCCAACAAACCCGAATTCCTCGGCCAGAGTAGTAAAGATGAAATCGGTATGTTTCTCGGGCAAGAAGTTCAATCTGGATTGCGTGCCTTGCATGTAGCCGCGCCCAGTCCATCCTCCTGATCCCAATGCGATTTTGGATTGCGTGATGTGATAGCCAGCCCCCAAAGGATCACTTGCGGGGTCTAAGAAGGTATCAATACGCCGGAATTGGTAATCTTTGATCAACTGCCAATCTGTTCCTCGGCTGCGGAAAACGGCCGTTACAGAAGCTATGCCAATTGCGATGACGCTTGCAAAATAGGTCCAACTCACGCCTGCTAAGAACATCACAGACCCGCCTGTCACCAAGATAAGCAAAGCGGTTCCAAGATCAGGTTGATTGATCACAAATCCAACGGGGATCAAAATCAAAATGACAGGGATCAGAACCCAAAGAGGTTTAGATGTTTTGTGGAGGGGGAGCCAATCATAATAAGCGGCCAAAATCATGACGATCGCAATTTTGGAAAGCTCAGATGGCTGCAATCTAATGAACCCTAAATCGATCCATCGTTGAGCCCCCATTCCTGTTGCCCCAAAGACCTCGACCACACCCAAAAGCGCGAGAGATACCAAATAGGCCAATCCTGACAAGTTTCGCCAAAGCCAAATTGGAACCATAGCAACAATGAGCATAAGGGCTATGCCAAGTGCAAAGCGTTGCATTTGTGGCTCTGCCCATGGGCTGAACGAGCCACCTGACACTGAATACAGCATCAAGAAACCAACACTACTTGCCGCCGCCAAAAGCAAAACCAAGGCCCAGTTCAAATGGAAAATCTTGCGAAGCCCCGTTGGAACGGTTTTAACGCGATACTCAAGATAGCTCATGCGCGATCCTTTCGGACGGCGGAAATATCAGGCATCAGGTCACGAATGCGGGCCTGTAAGGCTTCGATGTCTGGTCTGTCTTTGGTGGGATAGGCCTCAAGCGGAGGTGTGCCGTTATAGAGAGCCTGCAAGGTGACATCACGTGCGATTGGCGCCGCTGCCGTTGAGCCGCCGCCGCCATGTTCAACAATCACGGCAACGGCGATTTGTGGATCATCATAGGGTGCGAAATTGACAAAAAGCGCATGATCCCTGCGCCTCCACGGCAAATCTTCGTTCTTGGTTACGCCGGCACGACGTTCAGCTTCGGAAATGTTGCGGACTTGGGATGTTCCTGTTTTCCCCGCCATACGGAACCCATCTGCGATGATGCGTGACTTATAGGCTGTGCCGCGCCTGTCGTTGCTTACCTCAAACATCGCGCGTTGGATTTCAGCGAGGTTCCTTGGCGTGATACCGATGCTTTCGATTGGATCAAGGGGGACATCGGTCCCATCAATTGAGCGTACGAGCCTTGGATGAACCGCATTCCCTGTTGCCAACCGTGCTGTCATCACGGCCAATTGCAGGGGCGAGCTTAGGACATAACCTTGACCAATTGACGCGTTCACCGTGTCCCCGATGACCCATTCTTTGCCACGGGCCCGCGATTTCCATTCCTTGGTCGGCGCTATTCCTGGTGTCACAGCAGACATTGGAATGTCGGGTGCAATGCCGAGCCCGAGCTTGGTTGCCATTGCGGATATTTTTTCAATGCCGACCTTGAGGGCCAGCTCATAATAATAGACGTCGCAGCTCTCTTTTAGGGATTTTTGCAGATCAACTTTGCCATGACCGCCCCGTTTCCAACAGTGGAACTTGCGTCCAGAGATCTCAAGGTGTCCTGGGCAATTCACGGTTTCTTCTGGACCAATTATGCCGTCTTCCAAGGCGGCAAGGACAGTCACCATTTTGAACGTGGATCCTGGGGGGTAAGCGTCTTGGACGGTTTTTGAGGCAAGCGGCCTGCGTTCATTATCGCGCAAGACGGCATAGTCATCAAAGGAAATCCCGCGGACAAATTTGTTTGGGTCATAGGTGGGCGACGAGGCAATCGCCAATAAATCCCCATTCTTGCAATCCATCACAACGACAGATGCGCTTTCTTCGCCTAATCGTGCTTGTGTATAAACTTGAAGAGCAGAGTCCACCGTGAGCTGAAGATTGGCGCCGGGAATGCCTTCGCGTCGGTCCAATTCACGCATAACGCGCCCAATTGAATTTACTTCGACACGCTTGGCTCCCGCACGTCCACGCAAGATATCTTCGTATTTGCTTTCGACCCCAACTTTACCGATTTGAAATCTGGGGATACGCAAAAGCGGATCTGGGTCTTCTCGGCGATCGAGGTCTCTTTGGCTGACGGGGCCAACGTAGCCGACAACATGCGCGTAAACGGATCCTATTGGGTATTTCCGTGACAGGCCAACCTCTGGCGTGACACCGGGCAAAGCAGGGGTGTTTACGGCCACTTTGGCGACGTCATCCCATGTTACACGATCTAAAACAGTGACCGGTAAAAAAGGCGCGCTTCGCTTGATTTCGGATTTCGCGCGGTCAATCTCTTCGACGCTCATCGGGACGAGCCGTGATAGATTGGCAATGACCTCGTCGATATCGCCTGCATCCTCTGCAACGAGGGTGATGCGATAGCTTGGCTCATTTTCCGCCAAAACAGTCCCGTTGCGATCAAAAATAGTTCCCCGTGAGGGCGGAATGAGGCGAACGTTGATACGGTTTTCTTCCGCGAGCAGTCTAAATTGATCCGCTTGCTCAACTTGCAAGTGCCGCATCCGTAGGGCAAGCAGACCTGCAAACCCCACCTGAGCCCCACCGATCAAGAGCGCGCGGCGGTTGATTTTTTGCCAACTTATGTTGTTTTCAGACGGTGACCGTTTCATAGCCGACCTTCTTGCCTCGCGATTTCGATTTCACTCAAACTAAGGGATGTCACCCTTAAGACGCGCTCACTGAACAGTGCAACAAGCGGATAAATAGCAACAGTAAATGCGACACTCCCAAAGTGGGTGCCAAAACGCGGTAAGTCAAGAAATGTCACGGTCATGATCACCCGAAGAGCAATTGCAACCGCAACAATTGAGAATGCTGCATTCAGCCATTCTTCCAAAAAAGTCGTATCTGATGGCGCATAGGCTTGTTTGCGAAGCCGTATCATTGCCAGCATGATTAATGCTGCATAAAGCCCAGGCGGTCGCTGTAGCATCATGTCCTGAAAGAATATCACAAGCCCCACGAGAACAACGGGTGCATAAAAGGGGCGGCGCACTATCCATGCCAAGGCAAGGGCAAAGATAACATCGGGTGTTCCCCAAGAGTCAAAACTGATTTGAGTGGGGAGCAAGCTCATGAAAACGGTTAGCAAGCTAAATGCAACAAACCCGAGGCGGTAGAGCCAAATCTTAGACAAGCTATCATTCATCGCTGATCTCTTGGGGCGCGATGAGCGTGCCTTGCGATGTGATGCGTGGGGTTCCATAATTGCGCAACACACGCAGGTATTCCAGCCGTTCATAATCCGCGGCCAAGCGAACGCGCAGGCGACCACCTGGATCAAGGGCGAGTTGCCCGATCAAAAGGCCAGCTGGCAACACGCCGCCTTCGCCTGAGGTGACAATACGATCCCCGGGCCGAACGAGGTCTGGGTTTTCGATGAATTCAACAGGGGGTGCAGGGGTGTTGTCCCCTGAGACAAGCGCGCGTTGACCAGAGGGTTGCACCACGGCAGGAATGCGGCTTGAGCTGTCTGTTAAGAGGATCACACGGCTTGTTTTCGTGCCAACACCGGACACGCGCCCCACCAAGCCCAAACCATCCATTGCCGCCCAGCCGTCTTGAATGCCATCGCGTGTTCCGACGTTCAATAGAACGGATTGGCGAAACTCTGATCCGCTATTTGCCAAAACAATGCCAGACACGAATGTCAGGCTCGGATCAAGACGCAGTTTGTTCAAATCCAACAGACGCGCGTTTTCTTGTTCCAGCTGAAGCGCCGCTTCTTTCCAGCTTTTCATTTGTTGGAGTTCACGCCGCAATTCTTGGTTTTGATCGTAAATCGCTTGATAACTTCGAAAATCCCGCAGAATTTTGACGACCCCAGTCATGGGTGCCAAGGCCCAATCAAAGTTGGGCAAGACTGTATCAATGACCGCAGAGCGAAACCGTTCGACACGTGGGCTATCGATGCGCCACACCAAAAACACGATGATAAACACTAGGATCAAAAGGCCTGTAAACAGCCTTTTGATAGGTCCTAGATAGTCATCATCTTGTGAGCGATCTCTGGCCAAATGATCCCCTTGATCACGCGGTTATAGATTAGCTGTCGTAATCTATGGCGTGGCGTAATTGCTTTTCAAATTCCAAGGCTTTGCCAGTTCCCAACGCCACACAATTCAAACTTTCGTCTGCAATTGACACAGCAAGGCCTGTTTGTTCGCGCAAGGCCAGATCCAGATCACCAAGCAAAGCACCCCCACCTGTGAGCATAACACCACGATCAACGATGTCGGCTGCCAAATCCGGAGGCGTTGCCTCAAGCGCGGTCATGACCGCTTCGACGATGGATTGCACGGGCTCGCTGAGCGCTTCGGCAACTTGGGCCTGTGTGATTTCGGTTTCCTTTGGAACGCCGTTTAGCAAATCACGACCACGGATCATCATAGAGGCGCCGCGACCATCATCAGGCATGCGGGCGGTTCCGATGGACGTTTTGATGCGCTCTGCTGTGCTTTCACCGACCAAAAGGTTTTGCTGGCGGCGAAGATAGCTAATGATGGCTTCGTCCATGCGGTCGCCACCAACACGAACGGAGCGGGCATAAACGATATCACCAAGTGACAAGACCGCGACCTCAGTCGTCCCACCACCAATATCAACCACCATGTTCCCAGTTGGGTCAGTGATGGGCATACCAGCGCCGATGGCCGCAGCAATCGGTTCCGCGATCAGCCCAGCTTTGCGCGCACCTGCGGATAAAACAGATTGACGAATTGCGCGTTTTTCAACCGGCGTGGCACCATGCGGGACACAAACAATGATCTTTGGCTTGGAGAAAGTTGAGCGTTTGTGCACCTTGCGAATGAAATGTTTGATCATTTCTTCAGCAACGTCAAAGTCCGCAATTACACCTTCGCGCATTGGACGGATGGCTTCGATGCTTCCTGGTGTACGCCCTAGCATCAGCTTGGCATCTTCGCCGACGGCCAATACTTTTTTGACGCCATCTTTGACATGATAGGCAACAACCGACGGTTCAGATAAAATGACACCCCGACCTTTCACATAGACCAGCGTGTTCGCTGTTCCTAAGTCAATTGCCATATCTTGTGAAAACAAACCTGTAAGAGATCCAAGCCCCATAAAAATTCCCGTCCGCGCTAAATTGATTCGCCTGCTAAGGCTTTGACGAACTTATAGAGAGGCCTGCGCTAGGATAAAAGACTAACATTTTGTATCGGCAAATTTCAGAGTGCGGCCATTTGCAATCTTACAAGACTGTCCGCGCCATGAATTTTTATCAATGGTCGTATTTCTGCATCTATGGGTCGGCTTGGTTCCGCGTTTTTTCTATGAAATGCTAAGAAACAGAAAACAGTCCTGTTACGGAGTCGAAAAAATGAAAACGCATGTAAAAGCTTTGGTTGTTGGCGGTGGTGCCATCGGGACCTCGATTGCATACCATCTCGCAAAAGCTGGATGGAAGGATGTGATGCTTCTCGAACGTGATGAACTGACGTCAGGCTCAACATGGCATGCGGCTGGCTTGTTGCCTTTGTTTAACATGTCGTTTGCGACAACTCATATTCACCAATATTCAGTTGAATTCTACAAAACGCTTGAGGCGGAAACAGGCCTGAATGCAGGATTTTCGATTGTCGGCAATCTTCGTATGGCGCAAACAAAAGCGCGCATGGATGAATATATGGTCTACGCAACAACGGCGGAAACCTGTGGTGTGCCGTATGAATGGATGACACCTGATCAAATCAAAGAGCGGTGGCCACTGGTGCGGACCGAAGATTTGGAAGGCGCGATTTATCACCCGACAGATGGCTATATCAACCCAGCCGACGTCACAATGGCGATGGCTAAGGGCGCGCGTCAGCACGGCGCTTTGATTGAACGCAAGTGGCAAGTTGATGGCTATGAGTGGACAGGGTCCGAGTGGAATGTGACCTGTACGAAAATGGTGGAAAAGGGTGGCAACCTTGTTCCCTCAGAAGAGCAGATCGTGATCACGGCAGAACATGTTGTCACCGCAACGGGCAACCATGCACAACGCACCGCAAAACTGTTGGGCTTGAAAATTCCTGCGATCCCAGTTGAGCACCAATTCATCGTCACTGAACCTGATCCAATGTTGCAAGAGTACCGCGCAAATGGCGGGCTCGAGCATCCCGTTCTGCGCGATGCAGATGCCAAATGGTATGTGCGCGAGGAACGTGGCGGTTGGATTTTGGGCCCTTATGAACGCAATGCGCCTGCGCGTTTTGAATATGGTGTTCCTGACAGTTTCCGCGCCGATTTGTTCCCCTTAGACCTAGATCGGATCGAAGAAGAATACATGTCGATGATCCATCGTATTCCATCATCCGAAACCGTTGGCCTTAAGGATGATTTCAACGGTCCAATCTGTTACACACCAGATGGCAACCCCTTGGTTGGTCCCGCACCTGGATTGCGCAACATGTGGCTTGCGGAAGGGTTCTCCTTTGGCATCACAGCGGCAGGGGGCACAGGCTATTACCTTGCGCAAATGATGGTCGAAGGCGAAGCTGAGATCGACATGGCCTCCCTCGATCCGAAACGATACGGGTCATGGATGACAACCGAATACGGCGCACGTAAAAACGAAGAGGCCTATGAGCACGTCTATATCCTTCACCACCCTGATGAGGAACGCGAAGCCTGCCGTCCATTGCGGACCGCGCCCGCCTATGAGCGTCAAAAGGCCCGCGGTGCGCAGTTTGGATGTGTCAACGGGTTTGAGCGTCCCAACTATTTTGGTCCTCTTGATGCATCAGATAATTTTGATCACGACGCACGTAGCTTCCGCCGTGGCGGTTGGTGGCAACATGCTGTGGACGAGGCAAAATCCATTCGCGAAGGTGTCGGCGTTGTTGATGCATCTGCCTTTACCAAGCACATGGTCAAAGGTCCTGGCGCGACGCAATTCTTGGATTGGTTCACCTGTAACAAATTGCCCAAGGTTGGTCGGATCAACCTAACATATGCCCTAACAGAAGCAGGAACGACACGGACGGAATATACAATCGTGCGTTTGTCAGAGGATGAATATTACCTCGTTTCAGCAGGTGCATGGACAGATTATGACGCGGATTACCTCCGCAAATGTGCCGCGGATAAGGCGCCGGAATTTGGCTATATCGAAATCCAAAACGTCACGACACAGTGGGGCGTTTTTGCAATCGCTGGCCCCAAGTCGCGTGACCTGATGAAAGACGTGATCAAGGATGCGGATCCTGAGACAGCTCTGTCGAACAAACGGTTCCCTTGGCTCTCTGCGCGTCAGATCGAATTGGGAATGTGTCCCGTCAATGCAATCCGTGTGGCTTACACGGGCGAGCTTGGCTGGGAATTGCATCACCCGATTGAAATGCAAAATTACCTCTTCGACCTCTTGGAAGCTGCGGGTGAAAAGCATGGTATGAAATGGGTGGGGGCACGCGCTCAAAACTGGTTGCGTCAGGAAAAATCCTACCGTGCCTTTGGCAATGAATTGGGCCGCGATGCGACACCACTTGAGGCAGACCTCCCTCGGTTTGTTGATCTGTCCAAAGAGTTCCAAGGCAAATCCGCGATGGAGGCAATCGGCATCCGTAGCAAATGTGTGACTCTCTTAGTGGATGGTCCTGCTGATGCGGATCCTTGGGGTGTTGAAGCGCTCTATACAGAAGACGGCACACGCGTTGGCCGTTTGACGTCGGGCGGTTATTCAGTTGCCTTTGAGAAGTCCATTGGTATGGGTTACGTCAAACCAGACTATGCGATCGAGGGTCAAAAGCTAAAGGTTAAAATGTTTGACCAACTTTGGGATGCCGTCATCACATGCGACAGCCCCTATGATCCGAAAAACGAAACGATCCGCAAAGATGGATAAATAAAAAACGCCTCCCTAGGGAGGCGTTTTTCGTTTGTGACTTGGTCAAAGATTACTCTTCGTTGGTCCAGCCTGAGACGGATTTGACTTCTAGGAAATCTTCGATCCCCCAAACGCCACCTTCGCGGCCATTGCCGGATTGCTTCATTCCGCCAAATGGGGATCCCATAGACCGAGATTTGCCGTTCATTTCCACCATGCCAGAGCGCAAGGACCGTGCCATGCGGTTTGCACGATCTGAATCTTGAGTTTGGACGTAGTTTGTCAAACCGTAAGGTGTGTCATTCGCGATTTCTACGGCTTCTTCTTCGGTGTCAAAAGGAATGATTGCCATGACTGGACCAAAGATTTCCTCGCGCGCAATCGTCATCTGGTTGTTTGCATCTGCAAAAATAGTAGGGCGCACATAGAACCCACGGTTCAACCCATCTGGACGACCTACGCCACCTGCAATAAGGCGCGCCCCTTCATCGATACCTTTTTGGATCAATGCTTGGATTTTATTGAACTGAGTTTCATTCACAACTGGTCCGATATGACGGCCTTCTTTGTCACCTGGGCCAACTTCGATTTTATTGGCGGTGGCAATAGCAGTTTCAATCGCTTGATCATAAATGTCGCGCTGAACAAGCATCCGTGTTGGCGCATTACAAGATTGACCTGAGTTGTTCATAACACGCAAAACGCCGCGAGAAATCGCTTTTTCATCTGCATCAGCAAAGACCAGATTTGCGCCTTTGCCACCCAATTCAAGGTGCACACGTTTCAATGAATCCGCTGCGTTCTTGGAAATTGCGATACCTGCGCGGGTTGATCCAGTAAAGGACACCATATCAACATCAGGATGACCCGAGAGTGTATGACCCACACCGAGCCCGTCACCATTTACCATGTTGAACACACCAGCAGGGAACCCAGCCTCATGCATCAGCTCAGCAAAGATCACCGCATTCAATGGGGATTCTTCAGATGGTTTCAACACCATCGTGCATCCAGCCATAACTGCAGCCCCGACCTTGAGAACGATTTGGTTCATCGGCCAGTTCCATGGGGTGATCAATGCACAAACACCAATGGGTTCATAGATAATACGATCCTCAGGAGCGTGGTCCCCAAGAGGGCGATCAAATTTGAAATTCTCGATCGCGTGTAAAAACCCATTTACGTGGAATGTTCCGGTCGTAACCTGTTGTTGGCGCGCCATATCGATAGGGGCACCCATTTCAAGGCTAATAGTCTGAGCCATATCCTCAGAGCGCTTTTCATAAAGTTCTAGGAACTTTTTGAACAAGGCAACGCGCTCCTCAACGGGGGTTTTCATCCATGTTGGGAACGCAGCCTTTGCAGCGGCGACGGCGGCATTGGCGTCCTCTGGCCCACCGAGCGAGATCACGGCGCAGGCTTCTTCTGTGGATGGATTGATAACATTATGATCACGACCGTCGATAGTCTCTACCCACTGTCCATTGATATAAAATTGGCGTTTTTCGATCATTCGGAATGCTCCTGTTTGAAGAGGCCTGATTTGATCAAATCAGGTTTGGGGCATCTTGTCATTGGTGCTTATGATTGGCAAGGGATGACGCTGCAGTGTCGCAACAATTCATCCATTTTTGCAGGAGTGTCCGACATGGCCCTCGGTACATAAGGCTGATCACACTTGCGAGTGCCATCACAAAATAAATTGGGGTCATTCGAAGGGAGCAGCCTCGCGCGACGGCGAGGCTGCTCAAGTCAGTTTAGAAGCGCCACGTCCCCATAATTCCGATAAATGGATAGAGGTCTGCTGAATTTCCGATGTCGTCTTGCGCTTTTGCGATCTCGGCATCGATTTCGGCATCAATCGCCGCCTGATCAAAGCCTGCGTTAATCGCATCTTGATCTGGTGTCGCGGTCATGTCGATGTCGAACCCACCGATTGCAATAGCACCCACTTCTGCGTTCAAGCTAAATCGATCAGTGATTTGCCAATCATACCCAAGCGTAATCATAGGCGCCATGCTGCGTTTGAACTCAGCTGACGCATCAACATCAATGCTACCCGCGTTAATGTCCAAATCACCAAAGTCGAAGCTTCCATTGCCAGTTGGGCTCAGGTTGCTACTAAGATCCAAGCCTGTGGTGGACATCAAAAGGCCGCCAGAAATTTTGAAGCCAGATCCGCCAACGTAGTAATCCATCAAGATTGCAGCACCACCGAGGTTGCCTGAGCCAGTGTATGTTGCTGTTACGTCTGACTCAACCTCTGTTCCAGAATCATCATACGATAATCCTCCAGCATAAAGTCCGCGAACCGCCCAGTTTTCGTTGATCCGATATTGGCCCTCAACCGTTGCACCCAGTGAAGTGACCCCAAGTCCAGCACGCATATTTTCCTGTGCCATCAATGGAGTAGATAAAGCCAAAACTGCGGCCGCAGCCGTTAAAGTTATTTTCATAAGATAGTCCACAAATTTATTTGCGGGATAAAAAAAGCCCCAGCACAATGTACTGGAGCCATCCTTGCAAACAAGTGGAGTAAAATCAATCCTCTGACTTGTCTTCCTTTTTCTCTTCGACGATTTCGGCGCCTGTTTCTTGATCCACAACTTTCATGGACAAGCGAACTTTGCCGCGATCATCAAACCCTAGAAGCTTCACTTTGACCTCTTGGCCTTCTTTTAGAACGTCTGATGGGTGGTTCAGGCGACGGTTCTCGATTTGAGAGACGTGCACCAAGCCATCGCGCTTGCCAAAGAAGTTTACGAAGGCACCGAAGTCGACAACTTTGACAACTTTACCATCATAAATTTGGCCAACTTCTGGTTCAGCAACGATTGACCAGATCATGTCGTAGGCCTTCTTGATTGAGTCACCGTTTGGAGACGCAATCTTGATTTGACCTTCGTCGTTGATGTCAACTTTTGCGCCAGACACTTCAACGATTTCACGGATCACTTTGCCACCAGACCCGATGACTTCGCGAATTTTGTCCTGAGGCACTTGCATTGTTTCAATGCGTGGTGCGTGAACGCTGAATTCGGAGGCTTCGGTCAAGGCCTTGGACATTTCACCCAAGATATGCATGCGGCCATCTTTGGCTTGTGCCAAAGCTTGCTTCATAATGGCAGGTGTGATGCCGGCAACTTTGATGTCCATTTGCAAAGATGTGATACCGTTTTCAGTACCCGCAACTTTGAAGTCCATGTCACCTAGGTGGTCTTCGTCACCCAAGATGTCTGTTAGAACCGCGTATGAGCCGTCGTCTTCTAGGATGAGACCCATTGCAACGCCTGCCACAGGAGCCTTCAATGGAACGCCTGCGTCCATCATTGACAAAGATCCACCACAGACAGAGGCCATAGAGGACGATCCGTTTGATTCAGTGATTTCTGACACGACGCGAATTGTATATGGGAAATCTGTCGCCGCAGGAAGAACCGCTTGAAGTGCGCGCCACGCGAGTTTTCCGTGACCAATTTCACGACGTCCAGGGGAGCCAACACGACCCACTTCGCCCACAGAGTACGGAGGGAAGTTATAGTGCAGCATAAAGTTCGAACGGTGGTTGCCATGCAGCGCATCAATGATTTGCTCATCATCGCCAGTGCCCAAAGTCGTTACAACCAAGCCCTGAGTTTCACCACGTGTGAACAAGGCTGACCCGTGCGTGCGCGGCAAGATACCTGTCTCACTCACGATTTGACGAATGTCGGCTGTGCCACGTCCATCGATACGCTTGCCAGTTTTCACAACGTCACCGCGCAAAATGCTGGCTTCTAGCTTTTTCATTGCTGAACCAAGGTTTGCATCGGCGAGTTGTTCTTCGCTCAACGTCGCTTTGATGGCATCGCGTGCTGCTGAAACGGCTGCAACGCGCTCTTGTTTGTCAGTTAATGCGAAGGCCGCACGCATTTGATCTTCGCCTGCGGATTTGATCGCAGCATAAAGATCATCATAGCTTGGTGGTACAAAATTGAATGGCTCGTTTGCGCAATCTTCTGCCAAGTCGATGATCAAATCGATGACAGGCTGAATTTGAGCATGTGCAAATTCTACCGCGCCAAGCATTTCTTCTTCGCTGAGTTCATAGGCCTCAGATTCCACCATCATGACGGCGTCTTTGGTGCCAGCAACAACAAGGTCCAGACGTTGATCTGGCTTCGTGCGCAACTGGTCCATATCTTCGACTTCTGGGTTGAGGATATATTCACCATCAACAAAGCCAACGCGCGCAGCGGCGATTGGGCCCATGAAAGGAACACCAGACAATGTCAGTGCAGCGGAAGCCGCGATCATTGCGACGACATCAGGGTCATTGACCAAGTCGTGGCTAAGAACAGTACACATGACCAACACTTCGTGTTTGAACCCATCCACAAAGAGTGGACGAATTGGACGGTCAATCAGACGCGCAGTCAGCGTTTCTTTTTCGCTTGGGCGCGCTTCGCGTTTGAAAAAGCCACCTGGGATTTTACCGGCGGCGTAATATTTCTCTTGGTAATGAACAGTCAGGGGAAAGAAGTCCTGACCTGGTTTTGCTTCTTTTGCAAAAGTCACGTTTGCCATGACTGAAGTTTCGCCCAAAGTGGCGATGACAGTGCCGTCCGCTTGACGGGCAACTTTGCCAGTTTCAAGTGTTAGCGTTTCTTCGCCCCACTCGATTGATTTTTTCGTTACGTTAAACATCTACGTTTCCTAATTCGGCCAATTGGCCATTTTTCGTAGGGGGCGGATTCCCCCTGACCCATTATCTTATATGTCGGGCGCTGGGTCCGGGCGCCTGATTTCAGATAGGCCGCGTATACAGAATAAATGATGACTTGGGAAGTCTTGGTTCGAGAGGGGGTATTTCCAAATTGAGTGCCTGCGGCACACTCTATTTTTTACTTAGTTGGATCGGGTGGGAATCAGTTTGATTTCGTAATCAATTGTGATTTCAATTTCGCTGCAGTATGCCCCATTTTATCACTGAGGTCGCGTATTTCACGTACGATTTGTTTGAAGCCTTCCCCCTCACTTGCTAAGCGGGATGCTTCGATCGAGGCATTAAGGGAAATCATGAAAACCATTCTGGTTGATTTTTCTAATTCGTCGATCGAATGAGAGATGATTTCCGTTTTATGTTCTGCCTCTGTTTGCTCGTTCTGCGTAATTTTTGCAATTTGATTTTCAATGGCCTGAAGCATGTTGTTCAAGCGGAGTAGCAAGATATCAGACACGAAGTCGGCAAAAGTGGTTAACTTAACAGTTTCTATTTTGCCATTTTTCACGATGTCTTGCTGAAGTTCTCGGCTGTGCGAGAGGAAGTATTCAGTTGCAACTATATCGTCGTGCGCGAATACTTTGTTATTTGAAAGGAACACGGCGCAATCGCGCAGATCGCCTTCGACAGATTTTGCATCAATGAGAGGTTTTGATAAATTTTGAAATGCGATTATCGCTTTCTCTAAGCCTTCTTTATGTTTTTTTGCGTTTTCAATGTCTGACTGGATCAGGAGCATCATCATGACCGCACGATGGGAAAGCATGCGGAGCTTCCCACTTTGATTGACCAAGCGGATGAGGTCATCGTGGAACGACGTTTGAGCGGTCATGCGATTATCCAACGCGATTGAAATTATGAGGCGTCTGCAGCACCTTCTAGCATGACTTGCGCTACGAGATTCAAAATAGCTTCAAAGCTGTTTTTGGCATCATTCCCAAATTTGGAGCCAAGTGTAGTCTCAACTGTTGCGATCAAAGTGGAGGCAACGATGCCATAGTGCTCTGGTTTGACGCCGTAAGTCGCGTGCTTTGCACCCATTTCTTTAAGAGTTGGTACGAGTGTTTCGATTTTTTCGAGATTTTTGAAAGCAAGAGACAGAGTCGTACTTAATTTTTTGGCTTGGTCTTTGATGTCATCGCCAAACATGGGTCTCACCTCTGGAGCTGTTTCAAATAGATTTGTGTAAAATGTTTCTGAAAGGTCATCCATGTTCGGGATGCTTGCAACAGCTGTTGTTGCGGAGTCAATTTGTTCGCGAGAAAGCATATTCTTACCTTTTGGTTGCCGATGCAGTTTAAGCTACTGTTGTTCACCTCCTGTAAGAACGTCGCTGATTGATTTTGGTTTAGGGGGCAAGCCTTATCGAATGGGGGCAAAGGGATATATACATTGCTAAAATGCAAAACGCCCGCACGAGGCGGGCGTTGAGACCAATGTGATCAAGGTGCGTTTAGCGGCGGATGCCCAAACGCTTGATCAAATCTTGATAACGCGCAACGTCTTTTGCTTTGGTGTAGTCCAAAAGCTTACGACGTAGAGCAACCATTTTCAAAAGGCCACGGCGACCGTGGTTGTCTTTTTTGTGGGTTTTGAAGTGCTCTGTAAGCGTGTTGATGCGTGATGTTAGGATTGCAACTTGAACTTCGGGTGAACCAGTGTCACCTTCTTTCGTTGCGAATTCTTTCATGACGCGTGCTTTTTCTTCAGCTGTAATCGACATCGGGGTCTCCTTTAGAGTTAAGGGTTAATGGCGCAGGCCGGGATGTCGTCCAGCAAGGCCCATGGAGTAGTCATCCAAAAAGCTTTGGATCGGTGGCTCATAGCTAATTTTTTAGGAAATGCAAAGCGATTCCTTCATCGTTTGATATCTATGTCAGTGAGATCAATTATGTGTGTGGACAAAACCGAAACGATAGGCGTTCCGTTCAAATTGATTTGGTAGAGATTGTTTTCCAATTTATCAATTGAGATCAACCCATCGGAAGCTGTGTCATCAATGTTCAAAAGAATTTTATCAACCCCAGTTTCAAAGTCAGTAATTTCTGCAGTCGTGGTCGATGCGTAGATAAACGTATCCTGTCCTTGGCCCCCACTCAGGACATCGTTTGATCGGGCAATTAACGTGTCATCTCCGTCGCCGCCATTGACGTAGTCTGTGTCGAGATCGTCACCCCCATCCAAGTTATCCTCTCCATCTCCTCCAAACAACACGTCGCGGCTCTCGCCTGCGGATAAAGTGTCCCCGCCATCATTCCCATGCAAAGAGTCATCGCCTGTGCCACCATCAAGCGCATCTTGCCCTTGGCCACCGGTTAGAACGTCGTTGCCATCTCCTCCGTAAAGAGCATCAAGTCCAAAACCTCCAGATAAGTGATCTCTCCCGCTCTCTCCGAATAAGGTGTCATTCCCATCGCCGCCCTCAAGTGTATCATTATCCAGGCCTCCACTCAGGCTGTCATTTCCGTCGTCGCCAATCAAATGATCCTCACCTCGGGCACCAAAAAGCGTGTCATGTCCGTCGTAGCCATTAATTTGGTCGTCCCCATTCAACCCATCGATCATATCGTCCAAATGTGATCCCCAGATCACGTCGGAGACGTTACTCGATGGTGGCATTTGCATGAGTTGATCTGCGTTCGTGCGATCGACTTCCTCATCTTGCGGCTCTTGAGCGAGGTCATCCATGTCGGTTTTGCCCTCGAGCGAGATTGAAAATCCGCCCAAAATCATCATGCCCATAAGACTTGCTAACAAAAACATCTCGCCACCTTTCACGACCTATGCCTATTGTTCACATTTGCGCAGGGTTCGGCAATCGAAAGTTGAGAGATTGGTTAACGACGGGTTTCGATCCGGTCTATGATTTGGATTGCCCAATCGCCCAAGATGGGAATAAATTCGATCTGGGCGAGAGTCTGAATAACGATATAGACCAAGAGCGTTGCCCCGATAACGGACCCAAGTCCAAAGGCCAATCCACGTAGAAAATTGAGCCACATGATACGCCATGTCGACGAATAGTCGCGGATTAGCTTGTGATCATTAAACTCTTCTATCGCGTCGGCCAGCCGATCTGTGGGCGTTTTCTCAGTCATTGAAAGTCCACCTCTGTGGTTGTTCCGAATACGAGATATAAAGGGGATGTTTGGGATGACCGTGTTTGGTCAATCCTAAATGAAAGACAGGGACACTTAACGTGGCAAGCATGTCTCGGACCGCCATTCCGCGATCTAAGTGTGCCCCATGGGACCCCCAAGCGGCGACAATTTGGTCTGCCCATGTGCAACCCTCTTGGATGGCATCATCGTTTAGGGGTCCGACGGGGTCCTTGGCAGCCTTCATATTTTTGGGATCTGTATCGCGCCATGCAAAGATATTTGTCACTCTGAACGATCCAAACCCCAAAGCCCGTGCGCGTCGTTCGCAGCGCTCAACGGTTGGGTCATTCTGGATTTCTGTCGCGGTTGAGGGGTTCAGCATGATGAAATGCACTTTGCGACCCAAGACGTCCCATTCTCGTGTCAGGCTATAGCGATACCGTTCGCAGTCAGAATAGAACGCGACAGAGGCGGCGTCGTCTTTTTGGAAACTTCTTTCAATCATGATCTATATCTGTCTGTAGCTGGCCAGCTTTGCAATCATGTTTTGCAATTTTGCCAATTCAGGCAGGAATACCTGCCTATACCGTTTGGCAAACTCATGTCACACTCCTGTCATTTAAATCCTGAAAGGGTGAGAAATGAATAGTTTGGTTATTTTTGCTTTGGTTTTCTGTTGTATTGCTATTTTTCTTGGCTGGGGACCGATCCAAGAAGAGGATTAAACGGCAGCAAAGACACGAGACGGGTGAAGTTCACCTGATTTATAGACGCCGACTGCGACGGCTTTACCATCAAGTGACGCCCAGCATTCGTCACCGTAGTCCACGTTTGATGCGATCACCATTGCTGGGTTGCCATTGCGCATCTTTGCAGCCGCTTCAGGGGTGCAGCGAAGCTCTGGAAGGTCCGACAGACCTAGCTCAAGCGGCAAAAGGTGATTGTCTAGCTCAGGCGATTTTGCAAGGGCGTCGATCGTTTCGACGGTAATCCCGTTCTCGGCCTCAAAGGGGCCGGACCAAATGCGGCGGAGCCATTGAACATGTCCAAAACACCCCAGTTCAGCGCCAAGATCACGCGCGATGGATCGAACATACCCACCTTTGCCGCAGGTCATTTCCAATGTCACATGATCCGCATCTGAGCGATCCGTCATGACCAGTTCCTCAACCCACAACGGGCGGGCCTGAATCTCAATGTCTTCGCCATCGCGGGCTAATTTATACGCGCGTTGACCGTCGATTTTCACGGCTGAAAACTTTGGGGGAACTTGCATAATATCGCCAACGAATTTGCCCAAAACCGCTTTGATATCTGCATCATCTGGACGGGCATCACTTGATGCAAGGACTTCGCCTTCTGCATCATCCGTATTGGTGGACTGACCGAGGCGCACTGAAAATTCATAAGCCTTCAGAGCGTCGGTAATATAAGGCACAGTTTTGGTTGCCTCGCCCAAAGCAATCGCGAGGACACCAGTTGCCTCTGGGTCCAAGGTGCCAGCATGTCCCGCTTTTTTCGCGCCCAAGGCCCATTTGACTTTGTTCACGACAGAGGTCGATGTCATTCCTGCTGGCTTATCAACAATAAGCCAGCCTGATATATCACGACCTTTTCGTGTGCGTCCCATGTGTCACCTGTTTTGCAATCTGAAGATCAGCGCCTACAAAATGCGAAAGAGTTCGTCAACGCTTGATTAAACGCCCATCGATTAAAGCGAGGCCAAGCGCAATTAAGAACATCCCAACTAGTTGGACCGTGGACAGGGATTCATCCAAAAATACCAGCCCCAAGAGGATAGCGGAAACAGGAACAAGAAATGTCACCATAGATAGATTAGTTGCCCCGACTGTTTCTAAAAGTTTGAAATAGACAACATAGGCAAGCGATGTTGAAAACAGTGCCAATCCTATCATGGACCACCACACAGATACGCTAGGCATTGGTAAATTTAAGGGGGCATCTATCCAAAACGCTAATGGCCAAAGCAAGAGAGATGAGCATGTCACTTGCCCCGTTGCAACAACGATTGGGTGAATGCCGAGGCGGGCGAACCTGCGACCGAACGTGGCGGCGAACCCATAGGACACTGCGGCCCCCAAGCTTGCGATTTGGGCGATTAGGTTTTGCTCAGCCCCTTGGAGGGCAGAGGTCCCAATCATAACGATTACGCCAAGAAATCCAATTGCTACGCCCAATACTTTGGGTCCAGAGAACCGCTCATCCGATAAAAGAGATCCTGCAATTAATATAGTAAAGAGCGGCGTTGTTGCATTTAGCACTGAAGCGAGGCCTGAAGATATCGACGCCTGTGCATAAACAATTAGCCCGAACGGGATTGCATTATTAATGAGGCCCAGCGTTGCTAATGCGATCCAGAGGTCTTTGTCTTTTGGGACGTTCACTCCTGTGGCGAAAACATAGCCCCACAAGAAGAGTGCGGCCAAACTCACCCTTAGGGCAACAATTGTGAGAGTAGGAAGCTCGCGAACAAGGACACCATTGAAAAAGAAAGAGCCGCCCCAGATTGCTGATAAAAAGAGAAGAAGCATCCAACTGGAAAGTGTCATTTGCGTTTGCATCAAGGGGCCTTGCTTGAAATGGCCTCGTTCAAAATAATGTGGAACGAGGCCTATTTACATTAAACAGACATGCAAACGTATTTCATTTCGAGATAGTCCTCTATGCCATGATGGCTGCCTTCTCGACCCAAACCTGATTGCTTGATGCCTCCAAAGGGCGCGACCTCAGTTGAGATGATTCCTGTGTTCACACCAACAATGCCGTATTCCAAGGCTTCGGCGACTTTGTAAACGCGGCTGAGGTCTTTGGCGTAGAAATAAGAGGCAAGGCCAAAGATCGTATCATTGGCAAGCTCAATCACTTCGTCTTCGTTTTCGAATTTGAACAAGGGTGCAAAGGGGCCAAAGGTTTCTTCTGTGGCAACAGCCATGTCACGGGTTGCCCCCGTTACAATCGTTGGATTGATAAAGTTACCCGCACCCATATTGGTCTCGCCACCCAAAATGACGCTTGCCCCTTTTGATGTGGCATCTGCGATATGTTCATGAACTTTTTGGATGGCGTCTGTGTTGATCAATGGACCTAACGCAGTTCCGTCTTCTAGACCATCGCCGACCTTCATTTTGGAAACAGCATCGGCAAGGCGTTTGGCAAATTCGTCATAAACGCCTGATTGAACGTAAATACGGTTGGCGCAGACGCAAGTTTGACCATTGTTGCGGAATTTGCACATGATTGCGCCTTCGACTGCGGCATCTAAGTCTGCGTCATCAAATACGATAAAGGGGGCATTTCCCCCCAATTCCATGGAACATTTCATAACGCTATCTGCCGCTTGGCGGAGCAAAATACGACCAACTTCGGTTGATCCTGTAAAGGTCAGTTTGCGAACAGTTGGGTTTTCACAGAATTCCTTGCCGATCTCCGAAGAGCGGGACGACGGGATAATCGACAAAACGCCTTTTGGAATGCCTGCACGATCCGCCAGAACGCCCATGACCAGAGCTGAAAGGGGGGTCTCAGCTGCGGGGCGCGCTACAAAGGCACATCCAGCCGCCAAAGCAGGGGCGGCTTTGCGCGTGATCATCGCATTTGGGAAATTCCACGGTGTAATGGAGGCCGCCACGCCGATTGGCTGTTTCATCACTGTTATACGTTTATCACGTTGGTGTCCTGGGATGGTTTCGCCGTAAATCCGCTTGGCTTCTTCGGCGAAGAATTCAATGAAAGACGCACCATATCCAATTTCACCTTTTGCCTCGGCCAAGGGTTTGCCTTGTTCAGCGGTGAGGATAGTGGCCAAATCATCCGCGTTTTCCATCATGAGGTCAAACCACCGACGCAAGATAATGCTGCGCTCTTTTCCTGTGAAGGCGGCCCACTCTTTTTGTGCTTTTTCAGCGCGCGCAATCGCCTGCGATGTCTGAGCACGGCTGAAATCCGCAACCTTTGCGATGACATCCCCACGCGCGGGGTTCGTCACTTCAAACGTCGCACCATCCTCACCATCGACCCAGTCACCAGCAAGGTAGCCTTGGGTGACAAGGAGGCTTGGGTCTTTGAGTAGGCTCGCAAGATTGGTTGCTTGATCTGACATATTTTCTTCCTCACATAGAAATACTGTTGGCATAGCCAAAGCAATTCTGACTTAGTTTGTCCAGAGATTCTGACGTGAGGTTATGGAATTGGACTACGATGACGCTTATGCCAATGCTGCATATATTCCCAATGCAGACCAATATGTTGAACGATGGACTGCTGAAGCTGAGGCCTTTCGTAAGGATTTAATCAAGCAAGATCGCTGTACCGTAGCGGTTCCTTATGGCCCTTCTGCTCGTCAGGTTTATGATGAATTTCGCCCAATTGGGGTGGCAAAGGGGACGTTTGTATTCGTGCATGGGGGATATTGGCTCAGGTTTGATCGGTCATATTGGTCTCATTTTGCCCAAGGTGCGCTTGATATGGGATGGCGGGTTATCATGCCGAGCTATGATCTGTGCCCCACTGTTTCCATTGCGCAAATCACGCAACAAATAGCTGTAGCCGTCGAACAGATTGCACAGCGTTCTGACGGGGACATCGTTTTGTCGGGCCATTCCGCTGGCGGGCATTTAGTGGCGCGTCTTTGTTGTGAGGGTGTCCTCACGACCAAAACTTTTGCGCGTATCCAACATGTGTGCCCTATTTCGCCGGTGTCGGATCTAAGGCCGCTGAGACACACAGCGATGAATGAAATGTTCAAGCTTACTGAAGCTGATGCAATTGATGAAAGTCCTGCGCTCAGTCCCTATTCAGGGAAAAAGGTGACATGTTTTGTTGGTGCCGATGAGCGCCCTGCGTTTTTGGATCAGGCAAGTTGGCTCTCTGAGGCATGGGGGTGTCAGGTGAACGTTCTTGAGGGCAAACACCACTTTGATGTGATTGATCCGTTAGCCGATCCCAATTCAACCATGATGAAGGCGATGTTGGGCACAGCCAAAAAGTCTTGATAAGTGGCGAAAAATCAGGTTGATGTGAGGACAGGCAAGGGCGATGGCGTCGCCCCGTGATCTTTCATGAAAGCCTTTAAAAAATTACAGTCCTGTACGCCGGGACCTTCTTTTGTTGGATCAATGGAGGGTCAAAATGACTACACGTCCAGAAATGTATCGTTTTCACAATGGTGAAAAATCAAAACTTCAATTCGATGATAGCGAATATGCCGCTCGGATCGCAAAGCTGCGAGGGATAATGTCAAACTTAGGTGTGGATGCGGCTGTGTTCACATCCATGCATTCCATCGCGTATTATTCAGGGTTTCTATACTGTTCTTTTGGCCGCCCCTATGGGCTGGTTGTGACAGAGGATCAGTGCGTCACAATTTCGGCGGGCATTGATGCAGGGCAACCTTGGCGGCGGTCTTATGGCGACAATATTACCTATACAGATTGGCAAAGAGACAATTACTGGCGCGCGATCACTTCGGTGACTGGTGAAGGTCAGATTATTGGGTTCGAGGGGGATCATTTGCCTTATGTTCAACTGGGTAAGTTGGAGCATTTCTTGAAACCTAAGCAAACTATCGACATCGCGCCGTCCTGTATGACTCAGCGCATGCATAAATCACCTGCTGAGTTGAGTTTGATCCGTGAAGGCGCGCGTGTTGCGGATGTGGGCGGTTATGCAATTCGAGAGGCAATCCATGAGGGTGCGCGTGAAATCGATATAGCCATGGCGGGGCGCGATGCGATGGAGCTGGAAATTGCCAAAGCCTTTCCCGATGCGGAATATCGCGATACTTGGGTGTGGTTTCAATCAGGGATTAACACGGATGGCGCACATAATCCTGTGACCTCTCGCAAGTTGGAGCGTGGTGATATCCTGTCGTTGAATACGTTTCCTATGATCTCAGGCTATTACACCGCCCTTGAACGGACCTTGTTTGTCAAAGAGGTGGATGAAGAAAGCTTGAGAATTTGGCAGGCCAATGTGGATACCCACGAATATGGGATGAGTTTGTTAAAACCTGGTGCGAGCTGTGCGGAGGTGACGCAGAAAATCAACGCATTTTTGGAAGAAAAAGAGTTGCTCCAATATCGCACATTTGGCTATGGGCATTCCTTCGGCGTGCTCTCGCACTATTACGGTCGCGAAGCAGGACTAGAGTTGCGCGAAGATATAGATACCGTTTTGGAGCCGGGAATGGTGATTTCTATGGAGCCTATGCTGACCTTGCCTGAGGGTCAAAAAGGGGCCGGTGGCTATCGGGAACATGATATCCTGATTATCACTGAGGATTGGAATGAAAACATCACGGGCTACCCCTATGGCCCTGACTTCAACATAGTTGGATAAAACGGGTCTTTCCAAAATGTCGCGCCCTGTCGGGCGCGGCAGGTTTGTTTGAATTGGTGCATAATTGATCACGGTGTGCGTTATTTTTTAAACGCCCTAGTGTAACCGCCGCGGGTTATCTCTATATTGTGGGATAAATAGGTTAGGAGCATGAGATGCGGCATTTAAAGTGGGCTATTCGTATAATTTTCGTTTTGTTTATTGTCGGCCTTTTACACTACACCCTGCCACAACAGGATATCGCCCGTATTACGGATACCTATGAAAAGCGGATCGATTTCGGCACGAATTCTTTGTTCTGGTCCGGTGGGGATTCTGGAAGTGCGGCAAATACCACGAATAGAGATGTGTTTTTTATTCAAGCCTTTCGTCGCAATGAAAAGCCGATGATTTATCGCAATGAGGACACGGGATTTGGTTGGCCTTTATTCTTTAAATTTGACACGTCAAACCTTCAGGCTGAAGCCTCAGATATGATCAGCAAGAAAAGCGAAGCAGAGACGCAGTGGGTTGTGGTCCGCCATTACGGGTGGCGCAATGAGTATTTATCGATTTACCCAAATGCCTTGTCTATTCGTCCAATTGAGGACCCAAATGTGCGCCTAATCCCATGGGGAAACATCATTCGTTTGACGCTCTTGGCGGCTTTGTTCTGGGGACTGTGGGTGCGTTGGGTGCGCTTCTGCGAAGCACGGATTGATCCACGACTTGAACGTGTTGACGATTGGATGAACGACAAGCTAGGGCGCTAAGCGCGTTTTTTGGCGATGCACTGAACGACTGCGCTTTGACCGTTGTGACCTTGGCCTTCGATGATTGTGCGTGTTGTTTCATGCAGTTGAACAAAGTCGAGGCCATCTAAGTCGGTGGTGAGTTGATCTTGCGACATTAAAAAGGCTTCTGATCGCGGGCCGCCGGTTCCAAATTCTAGCTGTTTTGGAGTATAGGCTTCCAAGAGGAAGACGCCGTTTACTGTCAGTGCTGATGGCACAGCGCCATGAACCTTGGCGCGCAACGGCGCTGGCAAGTGGCAAAAGATTGAGACAATGCCATCCCATTCCATATGACCGAGGTCAAACTCATTGAGGTCTGCGCAAATCGTAGTGATCTCAACATTGTTTTCCTGTGCTAGTCGTGTCGCCTTGTCCAGTCCGACAGGAGACGCATCAACAGCCGTCACGCTATATCCCTGTTTTGCAAGAAAGACAGAGTTTCGCCCCTCTCCATCCGCGAGACACAAAACCTTGCCCATTGGCAAGTGGGTCACATTTTCCTTGAGGAAATCGTTCGGTTCGGTGCCATAAAAATAGCTGGCGTCACTGTATTTTTCATCCCACATAGACATATGGCTTACCTCGATTGTTCGTGTTGATAGCGACGTTGTGCAATTGCTTCGTTTTTCTCGGATTTGCGTTGATCCAAGAGAGATTGCTCAACATACGAAAGATGCGCTTCAACGGCGGCGCGGCCCTCTTTGGGGTCACGCGATTGCAGGGCGTCATTTATGCGACGGTGCTGTTCAAACAGCTCGCTGCGTCCAACGTGACGGGTAAAGATGACTTGTCGGTTATAAAAGACACCGTTTTTCAACAGCTCATACATGGAACGCATCATATGAAGCATGACGACATTGTGGCTTGCTTCGATGATGGCGAAGTGAAATTCCGCATCTAAGCTGGCCTCAAGCGCGTCATTTTTCTTGCGATGTGCATCGTCCATTTTGTCAAAAATGGTTTGAATGATTTTCAAATCTGTATCTGAGGCAAAAAGGGCGGCGCGTTCTGCGGCCAAGCCTTCCATGTCACGGCGAAATGAGACGTAGTCAAACACGGCTTCGTCGTGGCTTCCAAAGAGGCGCACTAAGGCGGGTGAAAATGCATTGCCCAAGACATCGGCGACATAGATTCCCGATCCCGCCCTCGATTGAATCAACCCGCTTTCTTGAAGGTCTGATATTGCCTCGCGCAGGGATGGCCGAGAGACACCCAGTCGGTCAGCCAATTCGCGTTCCGCAGGAAGCCGCTCTCCGGGACGTAAGATTCCGCGCAAAATAAGCTTTTCAATTTGATGCGTCACTGCATGTGAAAGCTTTTCAGAAGAGACTTTTTCAAATGGCATGGGGTACCCTTTGGTTAGTTATCCTTACCACTTATACATTTCTGGACGCGAGTGACAAACTTTTAACTCTTTGCGCTTTAAATAAATCATGAAAAAATTTGTGGCTTACTTGATGATTGTCCCTCTCATGGCCTGTGATACGGGAACACCGATATTCTGGCACGCGCCCGTGGAACGGCTTGTGGCCAATGACATTGCTTTTGATGTGCGACGTGTTGGGCTATTGGCTCAGGCGGAGCGTGTGACAGTCATGTCATTTCCAAGCCGATCAGACGTTTTAGAACCCGCATTGAACGCTATCCAGGGGGCAACAGGGTGTAGAATAAAGTCGGTTGACGCGAATTATGATCCGTCAATTATTTCAGTAAAATTAAACTGTTAACCCGAAAGAGCGCGGCGCATGAAAATCGAGGCCTCAGATGCGCTGTAATCGCCAAAGGGTCCGCAAATTTCGAACCCATTCTTTCGATAAAGTGCATGGGCCGCATCCAAACCAACGCCGGTCTCAAGCTTGAGTTCCGACATCTCTAACGTCTCTGCCGTCGCAATCAGTTTGGACAAAATCGCCTGAGCAACGCCTAATCCACGCGCGTCGGGGTGTGTGAACATTGATTTGACCTCGGCGTAATCTGACTGAAGGCTAATCGCACCAGTTCCAACCGCCACGTCACCCCGATACGCTGCAAAAAAACGGATATTTGGGGCTGTTAACGCGCTGATGTCCAAAAAATGGCAATCGTCTTCATCAAAAAGCTGACGCATCAAGGCATGGCTTTGCCGCAAAAGTGCGGTTACGTCGGAGTTTGTTGGATTTGCGGGCTCTACGTTGATCATAAAATTCTCTTAAATTTGCGCTCTGAGATCGCAATATCTTGTGGATAAGTCGGCGCCACTTCATAGATTATGGGGTGCTTCATTGACTCAGAGCCTATCACCCGAACACAATACCAACAAGAGAATCATAACTGGTGACAATTTGCATTTTAGTAAACTCAGGTTGACTGGCTTCAAAAGCTTCGTAGATCCGACTGAATTAATTATTCAGGACGGTCTGACGGGTGTTGTCGGGCCAAACGGGTGCGGGAAATCAAATTTATTAGAAGCGCTGAGATGGGTCATGGGCGAAAACCGTCCCAAAGCGATGCGCGGCGGCGGCATGGAAGACGTCATCTTTGCAGGGGCCTCAACCAGACCAGCGCGCAATTTTGCAGAAGTAAGCCTATCGATTGATAATTCGGACCGCCTTGCACCTGCGGGGTTCAATGATGAAGATTTCATCGACATTGTCCGCCGTATCACCCGTGATGTGGGAAGTGCTTATAAAGCCGGGGGCAAAGACGTCCGAGCCAGAGATGTGCAAATGTTATTTGCAGATGCGTCAACGGGGGCGCATTCACCCGCGTTGGTGCGTCAGGGGCAAATTGCGGAACTGATCAATTCTAAGCCGAAAAACAGACGCCGTATCCTAGAAGAAGCGGCTGGCATTTCTGGGCTCTATCAACGTCGCCACGAAGCGGAGCTCAAGCTCAAAGGGGCCGAGAGCAATCTGGCGCGTGTGGATGATGTCATTGAACAGCTTGCCAATCAACTTGCCCAGCTTGCCCGCCAAGCCCGCCAAGCCGCGCGGTATCGTGCAATCGGTGAAGATTTGCGTCACGCGGAGGGGTTATTGCTCTTTCGTCGGTGGCGGGATGCGGATCAAGCGCGCTTGATCGCACAGCAAGATTTGCAAGAGCAAACCAAATTGGCAGCGCAGGCAGAGACCCAAGCCAGACAAGCCAGCAAAACACGCACCCAAGCCGAAGAGGCGCTTCCCCCGTTTCGCGAAGAAGAGGCCGTTGCCGCCGCGATTCTCCAGAGGCTTCAGGTTCAGCGCGACACGTTAAGCGATCAAGAAGAGCAAGCACGCCGTCGCATAGACACCCTGCAAAATCGCATTGACCAACTTGATAAAGATATGGAGCGTGAAACGGGTCTGAACCGCGATGCAGGCGAAACCATTCAGCGCCTTGAGTGGGAGGCAAAAGAATTGGCCAAGGCCGCCGTGGGGCATGATGCCAAGCTCGAAGCCGCGTCCCAAGATGCACAGGATGCCGCCCGCATTTTGCAAGACCGTGAAAGCGAATTGACCCAACTTACCGAAGATGTCGCGCGACTGGCCGCACGTCATCAATCCGCGCATCGCTTTGTGGAAGACAGCAAAAAGACGCTCGAGAAATCGGAACACGAGGCGATCAAAGCCCGTGATGCCGTCGCTCAAAGTCAACTTGCCTTGGATAAGGCAAAGGCAGATTTTGAAGCGGCTCAAAGCAAAGAAGCGGTGGCTGTCACGGAGGCTGCGGCGGCAGAGGAGGCGTTGTCGCAAGCTGAAACATCCCGTGCCCAGACCCAATCACGCGAAGCAGACGCAAGAGCCGAGCGTTCTGAAGCCGAGGGAGAAGCCAACGCATTACGCGCCGAGGTGACCGCCCTTTCTAAATTGGTAGAGCGAGACACAGCCGAGGGTGGACAAATTTTGGATCGGCTTCAGGTTGAAAAGGGGTTTGAAAAAGCTTTGGGTGCAGCATTAGCCGATGATTTACGCGCGCCAGAAGTTGACGGCGATGGCCCCTCGGGATGGACGCAGCTTGAGGATTATGACGTGTCTCAGGCTCTCCCAACTGGGATAACATCATTGACGAACCACGTCTCTGTGCCAGATGTCTTGGCGCGCCGCATGAGCCAAATTGGCCTTGTTGATGCGGATGAGGGAAACAGACTGCAGGCGGCGCTAAAACCTGGTCAACGCTTGGTCAGCCCCGAAGGGGATTTGTGGCGTTGGGATGGCTATCGCGCTTGGTCCGAAGATGCGCCATCGGCGGCGGCCTTGAGGTTGCAGCAGTTGAACCGCCTTGAAGAGCTCAAGCAGCAAATGGAGCGGGCGAGCGTCCGAGTGGACGGAGCCCGCGGCGCGCATGACATGCTCACTGCTGAGCTGTTAGAGCTGAGCAAAAAGGACAAAGAGGCCAGAGACGCAAGGCGCCAAGCGGACCAACAGGTTGCAGAGGCCAATCGCGCGCTGAGCCGAGCCGAAGCAGATCGGAACTTGGCCGAAGGGCGATTGGAGAGCCTTGGCTTGGCTGTGAGCCGTCATGAAGAAGAGGCGCTTGCTGCGCGGCGTCAATTGAAAGACGCAGAAACAGCCTTTGCTGAGTTGGGTGACTTGGATGAAGCGCGTGGTCAGGTCGATGCGGTCAAAATGACGGTGGAAGCGGCGCGGATCACGATGATGTCAAAACGCTCTGCTTTTGATGAATTGCGTCGTGAAGGGGAAAGTCGAACACGGCGTAGTCAAGAAGTGACCAAGGAAATAAGCGGGTGGACACATCGCTTGGACTCTGCAGAAAAGCGCAGTGCAGAATTAAGTGAGCGTAAGCTTGAAGCCGAAACGGAATTAACGACGGCCTCGGCCCAGCCAGAGGAATTGGCGGCAAAGCGTGCGGATTTAAATGGGGCGATTGAGACCGCCGAGACGCGTCGTAAGGCGGCCTCGGATGCTTTGGCTGACGCGGAAACTCAGTTAAGAGAAGCAATGAGTGCGGAGCGGGATGCTGAACGTGCGGCGTCGGAAGCACGCGAGGTTCGTGCGCGTTCTGAAGCACGTGCAGATGCCGCTCAGGACAGTGTGGTTCAGGCGGCGGAGCGCATGGCAGAAGAGCTTGACGCCACGCCAGAAAATTTGCTGGCCCAGCTTGATGTGGATCCTGACAAGTTACCTGCCTCGGAAGCAATCGAGGGGGAAGTTAATCGGTTAAAGCGTCAGCGGGAAGCCTTGGGAGCCGTGAACCTGCGCGCGGAAGAAGATGCCAAAGAGATTGAAGTTGAGCATGCGGAGCTGGTCAAAGAAAAGGCCGACTTGGAAGATGCGATCAAAACCCTTCGAGGGGGTATTGCAAGTTTGAACCGAGAAGGCCGCGAGCGTCTTTTGACTGCGTTTGAGCAAGTGAACAGTAATTTCGGATTGTTGTTTTCGCATCTCTTTGGTGGGGGGGAAGCCACCCTTGAGTTGGTTGAAAGTGATGATCCGTTAGAGGCCGGTTTGGAGATTATGTGCCAGCCGCCTGGTAAGAAATTGAGCACGCTTTCGCTTTTGTCGGGGGGGGAGCAAACCTTGACCGCGATGGCGTTGATTTTTGCGGTGTTTTTGGCAAACCCTGCGCCGATTTGTGTGTTGGACGAAGTTGATGCGCCACTCGATGATGCCAATGTGACGCGCTTTTGTGATCTATTGGACGAAATGTGCCGACGCACGAATACCAGGTTTTTGATCATCACGCACCATGCGGTCACGATGGCACGGATGGATCGATTGTTTGGGGTTACAATGCAAGAGCAGGGCGTGTCGCAACTGGTGTCTGTTGACTTGAAGAAAGCAGAAGCTTTGGTTGCGTAAGAATGGTGAGTGTCGCTCGTGCAGAGCACATCGCCCCACCCACCATCCCGTCAGGTTTACAATGCGTTTAGCAAAGCAGTCGTTGGCCACGCGTCTGCTGGAAGGCCAAGTTTCTTTTGAACGTCTTGAACGGCGGCGCGCGTTTTTGCCCCTAATATCCCGTCAATTTTACCGACGTCATATCCCCGTTTTACCAATTTGCTTTGCAGGCTTTTCATTTGCTGACCTGAAAGCGCTGGGCTTGGGTTGCCAGCCCGATAGGGGCTTGCGCCTTCTAAGCGGGTGCCAAAGTAGGCAGCTGTTGTCACGTAGACAAAGCTTTTGTTCCATTCAAAGTAGACGCGGAAGTTAGGGTAGGCGAGGAATGCAGGTCCATTGCGGCCTTGGGGCAAAAGAACCGAGGCTTTCATATTGCCGCTCGGTAAGGATCCTGCGCGTGGTTTGACGCGGAGGTTGGCCCATTGAGACACCGATTTTTCTGTATCAAGTCCTGTTTGTGACCAATCAAGATTTTGAGGAACGATAACCTCTTGAAGCCAAGGTTGACCCCGTTTCCAGCCTAATTCATGAAGCATTTTCGCTCCAGTCATCAGGGCATCTGGTGCAGATGTTTTCAATGTGACACGTCCATCGCCATCCCCATCAACGCCACTTTCTAAAATGTCCCCAGGCAACATTTGCACCATGCCAATTTCGCCGGCCCATGCGCCTTGTGTCGTGATGGGGTCAAAGTCGCCACGGCGATAAAGTTCTAGCGCTGCAAAAACTTGGGGGCGGAAAAGCTCAGGGCGTCGGCAATCATGGGCCAATGTAACCAAGGCGTTGCGCGTGTTGAAGTTCCCTTGGACCGCGCCGTAGTCGGTTTCAAAGGCCCAAAATGCCAAAAGAACACCGCGTGAAATTCCGTAATCGCGTTCAATGCGATCAAAGGTTGATTTGAATTTGGCTGCGTTCTTTTTCCCATGATCAAGGCGATGTTTGCTGATCAATCGGCTTGAGAAGTCCAAGAAAGGCAGTTGGAAGACGCCTTGCGATCGGTCTGCTTTGATGACTTTGGGGTCTTGGCTGACGCCTTGGAAAAAGGAATTGATCGTTTGAGAGGAATAGCCTCTGCTTGTGGCTTCAGATTTGAGGCCTGAGACAAAATTGTTGAAGGTGCCGCCACATTGAGTTGCTGCTTGCGCAGACTGCGCCAATGTGAGTGCAAAAATACCTGATAAAATGCGCCGCATTTCAAATCTCCCTAAGTGTTTTCTAATCGGTAGCAGGTGAATTCCCATTGTCATAGGGGAATGATTGGCTCTGATCATCCTTGGCAAGGCTATGCCGACAATTGAAATTTTTCGGAAAATAAGAAATTGTTTACCTTTCTTACTTGGAAATTAACCTTTCGTTTAGATTTCTGTCGCACAAGACCTTTGGGACTGGGGTTAACTATTGTGTTGAGGTGAAATGAACGTTTTAATTGTGCTTGAAAAACTTGAGCTTGGGGCGATTTGGCGACGGGCTTTGGAGCGCCAAGGTGCCAATGTTAGTCTCGTTGCGTCCGAAGTTGAGGCCATCGAATTACTGGCGCGACAAAAATTTGATGTCATTGTCTTGGATGTTGTGTTGGACAAAGGAAGTGCCTTTGCGGTGTCGGATTATGCCAATTATAAACATCCGGATGCTCGCGTGGTTTTTGTGACAAACACGAGCTTTTTTTCAGATGGGTCAATTTTCCAGCATTGCTCAAATGCTTGTGCCTTTGTGCCCACGGCCACCCCACCCGAAGATTTGGCAGCCATGGTTGAACATTACGCGGACGTGACTTAACCGCGATTATGAGGTGCTTGGAAATCCAAAACCGGGTTGATTGGAAGGATCCGGTTTGGATTTATGGTGTCGTGGCTGTAATGATAATGCCGCACAATGTGGTTCATGTTGACTGTTTCTGCGACACCCTCAACTTGGTATAATTCCCGCGTGTAGCCCCAGAGATTTGCATAATCCATTATGCGCTTGCGGTTACATTTAAAGTGAAGGTGATACACCGCGTCAAACCGGATCAGAGTGGTGAATAATCGCCAATCTGCTTCTGTTATATGATCGCCCATCAGGTATCTATTTTCGCCAAGGCGGGCTTCGAGCCAGTCGAGTGTATCGAATAGCGGGGTGATTGCGGCATCATAGGCCTCTTGGGTGGTGGCAAATCCGCATTTATAGACACCGTTATTTAGGGTGTTGTAGATGCGATCGTTTACCATTTCGATGTCGGCTCGTTGATCTTCGGGCCAGTAATCAGTTCTGTTGCCAGTAATGTGATCAAAGGCCGAGTTGAACATTCTGATGATTTCAGAGGATTCGTTAGACACGATGGTGTTTGTCTGTTTGTCCCACAAGACTGGTACGGTCACACGTCCATTCATATCAGGAACGGCTTTGGTATAGATTTGATGCATAAAGTCGAGGCCAAACAAGTCATCACCACGCGCCCCATGATCGTCCGTTTCAAAGGTCCATCCTTTGTCCAACATGTCTGGATGCACAACAGACACGGTTATGTGATCTGTGAGGTCTTTCAATGCTCTAAAAATCAGGGTGCGATGTGCCCAAGGACAGGCGTGCGAGACATACAAATGATACCGCCCCGATTCGGCTGGATAGGCTATCCCATCGGGTGCATTCTTGCCGTCTGCGGTAATCCAGTTGCGAAATTTGGCTTCTGTGCGCACAAATTTTCCGTTTGTTGATTTTGTATCGTACCACTGATCTTTCCAGATGCCGTCTACCAATAGTCCCATTTTCGATATCTCCATGCGGTTTCACCCCTAGATATCGGTATGAGGCCAGAATTTCCATTCCAAGCAAACGCGCAGGGTCTGTGCGGATTTGCGCAGTGGTCAGATTAATACCCTTACGTATATTAAATTTTACAAATGGTTAACTTGTTTTTGATTGTCATTGGTGGACACTACACACAGCGAAATCGGAGGCCTGATATGACAACATTTCTATCCAAGGAAGTCCAAGATGGCTTGGATGCCGCGCGGAAGAAAAGCCTAAAAAGCAAGTCGCGGTTGCGTATTCGTGATTCCAAATCGGTCTATCCAGTATTGCGTTTTTGGGAGACTGGGTTTTCCCTTGATGCAGATCACGCCCCACATTTGCGCGGCTATGTTGATCTGATGGATGGGGCGCGTCACTTGTCACGCTGTCTAATTGTTGCATCCGAGGAAGAAGGCGATGAGATCTTATTCGAATTCAAACATAACACAGCCGCCCAAACCTCAGCTCCGCTTGATTTCTATCGGGACGAAAGCTCCCCGATCGCCTTGTTAAGCTGAGTTATTGCAGGTCGCTAAAGGCATCCTGTAGACGCTTTACTGCCTCTTCGACGGTTGCCCGTGGGGTGGCGAAATTAAAGCGTAAAAATAGCTCGCCCCCTTTGCCAAAGGTCGGACCGTGGTTGGCTGCAATCTTTGCAACCGATTGAATGCGGCCTGTGAATTCCTGACGGGACATGCCTGTTCCAGAAAAATCAACCCAGGCCAAATAGGTCGATCCCATTTCCATGGATTGAACGCCGGGTATCGCATTCACGCCCGCGTCAAATATTTTTCGGTTCCCATCGAGATAGGCAATCAAAGCATCCAACCATTCGGCGCCTTCTGGGCTATAGGCCGCTTCGGCCATGAAGAGGCCAAAACTATTCGCACTGATGCCCAAAGCACCCATCCGAGCCGCGAATTTTCCGCGAAGATTGGGATCCTCGATGATGACGTTTCCGGAATGGCTTCCTGCGATGTTGAACGTTTTGGTCGTGGCCGTCATCATGATCAGGCGATCCTTGATGGTGTCATCCACCAGTGGCATTGGGATATGCGTGTGACCGTCAAAAACTAAATCGTGGTGAATTTCATCCGATACCAAAATGAGGTCATGACGTTTTGCAAAATCGGCAATACCTTGCAAGTCTTCGCGCGACCAAACACGACCCGATGGGTTGTGAGGCGAACAGAGGATCACCATTTTTTCGGATCCCGTCATCTGCGCATCATAGGCCTCAAAATCGAGCTCGTATCGCCCGTTATTGTTCACCAATTCACATTCAACCACCTGTCGATTGTTCGCAGAAATCACGCGGGCAAAGGCGTGATACACAGGGGTAAATAAAATAACTCCATCGCCGGGATCGGTAAAGGTATCAACACACATTGCCGTCCCATTCACCAAGCCATGCGTGGTGAAAATCCACTCTGGTTGAATGTCCCATCCGTGTCGATTGGACATCCACCACTGGATAGCGGCGCGATAGGATGTATCATCGCCGTAATATCCATAAACCCCGTCTGATTTCATTTGTTCAAGTGCATCTTGGACCGCTTGAGGTGGACGAAAATCCATATCGGCCACCCACATGGCGATCCCGTCATCTTTGGAGACGCCATAGATTTTTTCCATCATGTCCCATTTGACAGAATGCGTTCCGTGACGGTTGATGATTTCGTCGAAATTCATGGGGGGCTCCTTTAATGTTTAGCTGAGACGCTAAAGCATTAGAAATTGAACGCAAGAGGCGTTGCACAAATTGGCGTGATGTCCTAAATCTCTGGCTATGATTAGACCGATTTTGATCCACCCCGACCCGCGTTTAAAGAAAACATGCGCGCCAGTTTCCGATGTAACGGATGCTTTGCGCAAGCTTGCTGATGACATGCTTGAAACCATGTACGACGCCCCAGGGATCGGTTTGGCCGCGCCGCAAATCGGTGTCTTGGATCGCATCATAACGATGGATTGCGTCAAAGAAGAGGGCGAAGCGCCCAAGCCTATGGTCTTGATCAACCCTGAAATCATTGCATCCTCGGATGATACCAATGTTTATGAAGAGGGCTGTTTGTCGATCCCTGATCAATTCGCCGAAGTGACCCGCCCGACCGAAGTTGAGGTGCGTTGGATCACAGTAGATGGCAATGAAGAACAACAAGTGTTCACAGGGCTTTGGGCGACCTGTGTGCAACATGAAATTGACCATTTGAATGGAAAGCTCTTTATCGATCATATCGGCGCGATGAAGCGCCAAATGATCACGCGTAAAATGCAAAAGCTGAAACGAGATATCGCGCGGGGCTTGGCCTAATGGCAGTTAGAAAATGTTTGCGTTGGCCTGATAAACGGCTTCGCACCGCCGCCGAACCGGTTGCTGAAATTACCGATGAGGTCCGCTCAATTTGGCAAGACTTGATTGATACGATGGAGGCTATGCCGGGTGTCGGCATGGGGGCCACGCAAATCGGTGAAATGGTTCGCTTGGCTGTGGTTGATGCCTCTCCTGAGCGGGGTAAGGCTATCAAAATGGCCAATCCTGAAATTTTGCATGCGTCGATTGAATTTCGCGATCATGATGAGGCAAGCCCCAATTTGCCTGGTGTCTCTGCGGTGATCAAGCGTCCTCGGGCTGTGACAGTGCGGTTTTTGAACGAAAGCGGAATAATTGATCGGCGCGATTTTGTTGGGCTTTGGGCAACCTCGGTTCAACACCAAATCGACCATTTGAACGGTAAGATGTATTTTGATCATCTGTCCAAGGTTAAACGGGATATGCTGTTAAAAAAGGCGAAAAAGCTGTCATGAAAATCGTCTTTATGGGGACGCCTGAATTTTCGGTTCCTGTGTTACAGTCTTTGGTCGATGCAGGTCATGAAATTGTCTGCGTCTATTGCCAACCGCCCCGCCCAGCAGGACGCGGCAAAAAAGATCGCCCAACCCCGGTTCATACGCGCGCTTTAGAACTTGGGCTTGATGTTCGCCATCCAATATCGCTCAAATCAGTTGAGGAGCAAGCCGAGTTTGATGCATTAAACGCTGATATTGCTGTTGTCGTTGCCTATGGTTTGCTTTTGCCTCAACCTGTTTTGGATGCGCCAAAATTGGGATGTCTGAATATTCACGCATCCCTTTTACCACGGTGGCGCGGGGCGGCCCCTATTCATCGGGCGATCATGTCCGGGGATCAGAAAACAGGCATTTGTATCATGCAAATGGAAGCAGGCTTGGACACGGGTCCAGTGTTGCTAGCGGCTGAAATGGACATTCATCCGACGGATACTACGGCAATCTTGCATGATCGCTTGTCAGAGCAGGGGGCAGGTCTGATTGTTGAGGCACTCGACACATTACCAAATCTACACGCCGTTCCGCAGTCAAGCGAGGGTGTTACCTATGCGCATAAAATTGACAAAAGCGAGGCGCGGATTGATTGGTCGCAATCCGCTCTAGAGGTTGATCGACAAATCAGGGGTCTGTCGCCTTTTCCCGGGGCGTGGTTCCAAGTGGGCGATGATCGCATCAAGGCGCTTGCCTCTGAGGTTGCCCCGAATGTGTCGGGACCATCAGGTCAGGTCATGTCCGAGGATCTTGTGATTGCATGCGGATCAGGTGCCGTGCGCATCCTCACCGCTCAGAGATCGGGAAAATCGGCGCAAGCTGCGGATATCTTCCTAAGGGGATATCCCTTGGTAAAAGGGCAAACAGTCGATTAAAAATCGATTGCCAACCCTTTCTTTTCCCAATCCCCATAGCGAACAGGCTCTGGTCCATCGCGGCCCCCCAACTCTTTGGGAAGGGCTGCGGCATCTTTGGCCTTTTGGCGACGCTCTTCTGCTTCGGCCAAGGCACGTTGTGCCGCGGGGGGGAGGTCGTTGTGATCGCTCATGATCTCTTTCCTAATGCTATAAGGGTTGATATACGACGACCCAATCAAATTGCAAGGATTCCCACATATGCCGAAACAAGCCCCAACTGCCCGCCAGATGGCAGTGCGCCTATTAAACGAAGTCTTGGGCGAAGAGGGCCGGTTACTTCCTGAGGCGATCAATGCAGGTATATTGGATCCTCTTGATCCCGCAGACCGTGCAAGAGCCCAGCGTTTGGCGGTTCAAACTTTGCGCGGATTGGAGCGCGCGGACAAGATTTTAGGACAGCACGTAAAACGCATGCCTGCTCTCGGTATTTTGAACATTATGCGCGTGGCGACAGTTGAGCTTTGCATGGGTGGGGACGCGCATGGTGTTGTGAACGAGGCGGTCAATCTATGTGCCCGAAATAAACGCTATGCGCATTTCAAGGGTTTGGTGAATGCCGTCATGCGCAAAATCGCCGATCAAGGACCAAAGGAATGGGAAATCCTCAGGTTACCACGTTTGCCAAAATGGCTCCGCAAACCTTTGACCGATGCCTACAGCCCAGAAATCATTGCAAGCATAGAAGCAGTACAGTTCCAACAGCCTCCACTTGATATCACCCCCAAAGACCCGAGCAAACTCAATGAGCTTGCCGAGGCGTTGAATGGTGAGATCATCATGAACGGCACAATTCGCCTCAGCGACGCGGGCCAAGTGTCCAAGCTGCCCGGTTTTCAAGCAGGGGACTGGTGGGTTCAGGACGCAGCGGCGGCCTTGCCTGTGCGCCTCTTGGGGGATGTCTCTGGGCTTCGTGTGTTGGATTTATGTGCGGCACCGGGTGGTAAAACTATGCAGCTCGCTGCAGCAGGGGCCAAAGTGACGGCGCTTGATGTTTCCGAGTATCGCATGAACCGCGTACATCAAAATATGGAGCGCGTCGGGTTAGAGGCGGATATAATTGTGGAGGATGCCTTTGCTTATAGTGATGCGCTCTTTGACGTCATATTGCTTGATGCGCCCTGTTCTGCCACGGGGACAATCCGACGCCATCCAGATTTGCCACATGCCAAGGACGGCTCAGAATTCATGGAATTGTTCGATATTCAAGAACGCATGCTCGATCACGCTTTGACATTGCTCAAGCCAAATGGTCGCTTGGTCTATTGCACCTGTTCCTTGTTGCCAGATGAGGGCGAAGTTCAGATAGATGAGGCTCTAGAGCGGCACCAAAATGTAGAGGTCGAGGATCTGTCATCCATTGATTTTATCGACGCGGATTGGATCACCCACGAAGGTGGGCTGCGTTTGCGTCCTGATTATTTGGCGGAACACGGCGGGATGGATGGCTTTTATATCTCAATTTTGCGCAAAACATCGTAACAAAAATATTGCGCGGTGACAGCAAGGTGTGAACCTATTATGGTGTGTCCATCCTACCAGATCACGCGCAAAGGGCAGGGCGCATGACGCTTTCTAATAATTTATCAGCACGCCATCTTAGATTGATGCACCGCGTTCATGCGCGCCTCAGTGGATTTTCACGTCCTGCGACGGGGATTGTTTCGCAACCAGAGCCGCGATCTATCGGTAGCTTTGCCAAGGGGCGTCAGCTGTGTGCTGGTAATATCCTTTTGGCCGGAAGCTTGATTGAGGCCCCAGAAACATCGATCTGGTCTTTGACACCTCCCTCAGTGCCGTTTCAAGAGGCGTCCCATGGGTTCGGATGGTTGGATGACTTGGCCTCGGTTGGTGATTTGACGGCGCGACGCAGAGCCCAAGAGTGGACGTTTGAGTGGATCGATCGCTATGGTCGCGGCTCTGGTGCTGGGTGGTTGCCCGATCTCACAGGCCGCCGCATTATCCGCTGGATCCACCACACGATGCTCTTGTTACGCGGTCAAGATGCGGAGATATCCGAGAGATTTTATAGATCCCTAGCGCATCAAACGCTATTTTTGTCTCGTAGGTGGTCCAAAACAACCCCTGGCTTGCCACGGTTTGAAGCCCTCACAGGGTTGATTTATGCAGGGCTGTCCCTGTCGGGTATGGATCACCTTGTTGCCCCAGCGACCAGCGCATTGGCCAAGGAATGTCGGTTGCAGATTGATGAGACGGGTGGCATCTTGACCCGTAATCCAGAAGAATTATTGGAAGTTTTCACTTTGCTGACGTGGGCGGCCTCTGCCCTTCGTGATGCAGGATGGACACCCGCGAAAACGCATGTCGAAGCGATCGATCGTATTGCCCCCACCCTGCGCACATTACGCCACTCTGACGGTGGACTTGCGCGGTTCCATGGCGGGGGGCGCGGTGTCGATGGTCGTCTAGATCACGCCTTGGCGCAATCTGGAAACCGCACGATGCAAGCGGACGGTTTGGCGATGGGCTATGCGCGGCTGTCTGCAGGGCGCACCAGTGTCATTGTGGATGCCAGTCTGCCACCTGAGGGACGGGCATCGGTGAATGCGCATGCCTCAACACTTGCCTTTGAGCTGACGTCGGGGCGTCGTCCTGTGATCGTCAATTGCGGATCAGGTGTGAGCTTTGGTGAAGAGTGGCGCACAGCAGGCCGCGCAACGCCGTCCCATTCAACGCTGCATTTGGACGGCGTGTCCAGTTCAAAGCTGGGCCGCAAACTGACCTATGCTGGAGTGGAACGAGAAGTCTTGGTGGATGGCCCCACGGATGTCCCCGTTCAAATGACGCATACGGTCGATGGTTTCGTGTTTGAGGGCGCGCATGACGGCTATGTTGCAACGAACGGTTTGACCCATGCCAGAAAATTGGAATTGACGTTAGATGGTCGGGCAATCGTTGGCGAGGACACGTTAATTGCTGTGAACTCAAAAGCGGAAAAGCTATTCGACAGAGCCCTAGATGCAAGCAAGCTATCCGGCTTTCCAATGTTTATAAAATTTCATTTGCATCCAGATGTCGAAGCCGAAGTTGATTTAGGCGGCAAGGCGATTTCAATGATGCTGAAAAGTGGTGAGGTCTGGATCCTCCGCTTTGAAGGGGCGGCTGATTTGACGCTTGAGCCGAGTGTTTATCTCGAAACGGGTCGATTAAAGCCTCGTGCGACGAAACAAGCTGTTTTGTCTTGGCGCGCAATGGAGTATGCAACGCGCATCCGCTGGTCCCTCTCAAAAGCGCATGACACTGATATTGGTGTTCGTGATATGAATTGGATCGAAGCGGACGACCAATAATGACTGTTTGGATATTCTAGAATGACTGATCTCTTCCCTGTACGCCGCGCCCTTATTTCCGTTTCTGACAAGACTGGCTTGATTGACCTTGCCACTGCCTTGTCCTCTGGAGGGGTGGAATTGCTTTCAACAGGAGGGAGCGCCAAGGCCATTCGTGATGCAGGATTGCCTGTAAAAGATGTCGCTGATGTGACTGGGTTCCCAGAGATGATGGATGGTCGGGTAAAGACATTGCATCCCATGGTGCATGGTGGATTATTGGCGCTGCGCGATAATGCAGATCACACCGCCGCCATGGACGAACATGGTATTGCGGGCATCGATTTGTTGGTTGTGAACCTCTATCCATTTGAGGAAACCGTTGCCAAAGGTGGCGACTATGAAGAATGCGTTGAGAATATCGATATCGGCGGACCTGCGATGATCCGTGCTGCGGCGAAGAACCATGGGTTTGTCACGACTGTTGTTGATGTCGAAGACTACGAAGAATTATTGGCTGAGCTTGCTGGCAACGAAGGCCAGACATCTTATGCCTTCCGCCAAAAAATGGCACAGCGCGCCTATGCACGAACCGCTGCCTATGACGCGGCCGTTTCAGGCTGGATGGCCCAAGCTATCGGTGAGGATGCCCCACGTCGTCGCGCAGTTGCAGGTGAATTGGCGCAGACATTACGCTATGGTGAAAACCCACATCAATCAGCTTCGTTTTATGTTGATGGATCTCACCGTCCTGGTGTCGCGACAGCGATCCAACACCAAGGCAAAGAGTTGTCCTATAACAATATCAATGACACGGATGCGGCCTTTGAATTGGCTTGCGAATTTGGGGCAGACCTTGGCCCAGCCTGTGCGATTATCAAACATGCAAACCCCTGTGGCGTTGCACGTGGCGCGACGTTGCTAGAGGCTTATAAATCCGCATTTGACTGTGATCGCACATCGGCCTTTGGTGGCATTATTGCTCTGAATGAGACGCTAGATCGCGCCACAGCTGAGGAAATCACAAAAATCTTTACCGAGGTTGTGATTGCACCTGATGCGACCCAAGAGGCAATTGAGGTCTTTTCAACCAAGAAAAACCTGCGCCTTTTGACAACGGGCGAAATGGCGGACCCGACCCAGTCGAATATGACGATCCGTCAAGTGTCTGGTGGTTACTTGGTCCAAGACAAAGACAACGGTCATGTTGATTTGGCCGATCTCAAAGTTGTAACCAAACGTGCGCCAAGTGATCAGGAAATGGCGGACCTCTTGTTCGCATGGAAAGTGGCCAAGCACGTTAAATCGAATGCCATTGTTTACGTCAAAGATGGCGCGACTGTGGGCGTTGGTGCGGGCCAAATGAGCCGTGTCGATAGCTGTCGTATTGCTGCGCGCAAAGCGCAAGACATGGCAGAGGCGCTGGGCTTAGAGGCTCCTTTGACACAAGGATCTGTTGTGGCCTCTGATGCGTTTTTCCCCTTTGCAGATGGTCTTTTGACCGCTGCAGAAGCAGGGGCCACAGCGATCATTCAACCAGGTGGGTCCATGCGCGACGAAGATGTTATTGCTGCCGCCGATGAGGCAGGCTTGGCAATGGTCTTTACAGGCATGCGCCACTTTAGACATTAAGGACACTCCATGCGCGCCCTCTTTCTAACGGCAATTGTAACTTTCATACTGGACCAAGTGACTAAGCTTTATGTTGTTTTTGTCTTGGACCTCAAAACGGTTCTTGTAATTGATGTATTGCCTCCAGTTTTGAATTTTCGAATGGCGTGGAATAGGGGCGTGAACTTTGGGTTGTTTTCCAACAATGCGCATTCTGCACAATATGTATTGGTTGCGATCAGTCTTGCGATTTGCTGTTTTGTTCTGATTTGGATTTATCGGGAACGCCCGCGCAAAATTGGGTATATAGCGGCTGGCTTGCTCATCGGTGGCGCTATTGGCAATGTCGTCGATCGCGTGGCCTATGGTGCGGTGGCTGATTTCTTGAACATGTCTTGCTGTGGGTTTTCTAACCCGTTTTCATTCAATGTTGCGGATATTTCCATCTTTGCAGGGGCGATTGCATTGGCGATTATCCCCCCAGCGCAAAAACAGGGATGACCTTTTGCGCGGTATGGTCTATTTGTTTTCGCAACTGGTGAGGAGATTGGGATGAAGCGATCTGGTGTGATGTTTGTTGTGCTGGCGCTAGCTGTGGCAGGATGTTCCAAAGGGAATAAACCTGCGCCAACTAATTATTATAGCCCAACTGGGGGCCCTGATCCCTATCAGACCCAAGTCTTTAAGCCTTTGGAAGTGCCGAGCTCTTTTGCGGCATTGCCATCTCCTGCGAGCAATGGCCCAAATCGCGCAGATATGGTGCGTCAAATTCCTGTCGTGTCTCAGACGGTGACGCGCGAGCAGAGTGCTCCAAATGCGGACCCGTCAGATTTGGTGCCACTCAAGCAGGCTAAAAAGCCATCAAGACTTGGTAGATTATTCAATTGGATGCGTGGCAAGTTATCACGATAACGCGAAGCGGCTTGAAACCCCGATTGCCAAGCGTATCTTGTTCCCAAAGGAGAAAGAGATGCGTGCATTAAAATTGACTGTTGGGTTTATTTTGGCTCTGGGTACTCCGGTGTTCGGAGCAATCTCTGACGCGGTCACAACCTTTCAATTGGACAATGGTATGGACGTGGTCGTGATCGAAGATCACCGCGCCCCCGTTGTGGTTCATATGGTCTGGTACAAAGCGGGATCTGCGGATGAAACGCCAGGGGTATCTGGTGTGGCTCATTTTCTCGAACATCTATTGTTCAAAAAAACCAAGACCCTTGAAAGCGGTGAATTCTCACGCACTGTCGCTGAAAACGGCGGATCAGATAATGCGTTTACCAGTTATGACTACACGGCGTATCACCAACGCATCGCTGCGGATCGGCTCGAGCTGATGATGAAAATGGAAGCCGATCGTATGGTCAATCTCGACCTCGACGAAGCGGACATTCTCACCGAACGTGATGTCATTATCGAAGAACGAAATATGCGTGTCGAAAATGATCCGGGTGCATTATTTCGGGAACAGCGCAACGCGGCTTTGTTTTTGAACCATCGCTATGGTGTCCCCATCATCGGCTGGCGTCATGAAATGGAAAAGCTGACCCTAGCGGATGCATTGGCGTATTACCGACAGTATTACGCACCGAATAATGCCATTCTAGTCGTGGCAGGGGATGTCGAGCCTGATGCGGTTAAATCTTTGGCGCAGACCTATTATGGCGTCATCCCTGCAAATCCAGAGCTTCGCCCGCGTAAACGCCCGCAAGAACCGCCACACACCTCAGAGCGTCGCATGACCTTTCATGATGCGCGCGTTACCCAAGATTACGTGACCCGCGCCTATATCGCACCCGAGAGGGACAGCGATAATCAAATCCAAGCGGCGGCCTTAACTCTATTGGCGCAGCTTTTGGGCGGGGATCAAACATCTGTATTGACGCAAAAGCTTCAGTTTGAGAGCCAAGTTTCCGTTTACTCAGGGGCGTTCTACTCTGGAACCTCAGTGGACGATGGCACCTTTTCGTTGGTAGTTGTGCCGAGCCAAGACGTGACGCTTGAGCAGGCTGAAACAGCAATGGATCAAGCAATTTCAGATTTCATCAAGAATGGCGTTGATCAAGACCACTTAGACCGACTGAAAAAGCAAATTCGCGCCGAAAGCATTTATGCGCAAGACAACACCCAATCCCTTGCTCATCTGTACGGTCAGGCGTTGGCTGTTGGTTTGACGATTGAGGATGTGCATGCATGGCCGGATGTGCTTGAGGCCATCACCGCCGGCGAGATTATCCAAGCCGCAAAGGATATATTGGTTCCCGAAAATTCAGTGACGGGCTGGATGATGAAATCGCAGGAGGAAAGCAAATGATTATTCGTCTTTTTGCAGTTTTGATAGCCTTTGGTTTGCCTCTTCAGGCGGCAACCGATATCCAACAGGTCGAAACTGATGGTGGCATATCGGCTTGGTTGGTCGAAGACCGCAACATTCCCTTTGTGGCGCTAGAGCTTCGTTTCAAAGGGGGAACATCGGTAGAGCCGCTTGAAAAACGCGGTATCGTTAATCTCATGATGGGCCTTCTCGAAGAAGGCTCTGGGGATATGGATGCCCGAAGCTTTAGCACAGCCCGTGACAGCCTTGCGGCGAGCTTTGGCTATGATGCTTATTCTGACGCGGTGTCCGTCTCCGCTCGGTTCTCGACGGAAAATCGGGATGAGGCCGTTGCCTTGCTGCGTCAGTCTTTGGTCGATCCACGATTTGACCAAGATGCCGTAGATCGCGTGAAATCCCAAGTTGTGTCGATCATCCAATCCCAAGAAAAAGACCCCAATAAAATGGTTGGCCGCGCCTGGAACGCAGAAGCATTCGGAGATCATCCCTATGGCTCCGAGGACATCGGAACCGTGGATACGGTTGGGTCCATTACCAAACAGGATCTAACGGACATTCACAAACAAATCCTTGTTCGCGACAGGGTTATCGTCTCTGCCGTTGGTGATATTTCAGCACAAGATTTGTCTGAGCTCATTGATGATTTGCTCGGTGATCTCCCTGCGTCCAGTGTCCTTGCCTTGCCAGCTGAGGCGGATATCTCACTGGAAACAGGGGTGCGTGTCGTGCCATTTGAAACACCACAATCGGTGATTTTGTTTGGTCATGCTGGCATTGACCGACACGATCCAGATTTCTTTGCGGCTTATGTGTTGAATACAATTATTGGCGGTGGCAATTTTGAAAGCAGGCTTATGACAGAGCTGCGCGAGAAGCGGGGTTTGACCTATGGCGTAGGATCATACTTGTCGTCGCGCGCTTATGCGGATCTCTACCTCGGGCAATTTGCAACAGCGAATGATCGGGTCAAAGAGGCGGTTGAAGTTGTCCAAGACCTCTGGCAGGATATCGCAGAAAACGGCGTCACCGAAGAAGAGCTATCGCGTGCCAAGACCTATTTGACGGGGGCATATCCATTGCGGTTCGACGGGAACGCCCGCATCGCGAATATCCTCGTTGGAATGCAATATGATAGCCTCAGCCCTGACTACGTAAAAAATCGCAATTCCTATATCGAGGCTGTGACACTTGAAGATACCAAGCGTGTTGCCAAACGCCTTATTCAGCCCGATGCCCTCCGCTTTATGATTGTCGGAATGCCCGAAGGATTAGAGTGATTTTCAAATTTCCCAAGATAGTCTTTGTGGCGTAGCCGCATCTATGAAAGTCGGCAGAGTGGCGTTACCTCTGGTGTAAAGCTTACAAGGGACCAACCATGTCAGATACCCCCTACTATGCGCCCAAGGGTGGGCTGCCACCTCAGACACAGTTGCTCACGGATCGGGCAATGTTCACAGAGGCTTATGCCGTTATCCCCAAAGGGACATATACGGATATTGTGACGTCTTACCTGCCGTTTTGGACAGGTATGCGCATGTGGGTGTTGTCGCGGCCTTTGTCTGGGTTTGCGGAAACCTTTAGCCAATATATCGTTGAACTTGATCCACAGGGCGGAAGCAATCGGCCTGAGACAAACATGGCTGCCCAAGGTGTTGTGTTTGTTGTCTCTGGAACGGTTGAGCTGTCTTTGGATGGGACACAGCATGTTTTGGAAACGGGGGGCTATGCCTATATTCCAGCGGGTCAAACATGGGAAATTTTTAACCGCTCTGATGCTGTGGCCACATTCCACTGGGTGCGCAAAGCATACGAAGCCGTCGATGGGCTTGATCATCCAGAGGCCTTTGTCACGCATGAATCTCTTGTTCCTCCGACCCCAATGCCCGGAACAGATGGAAAATGGGCGACCTCTCGCTTTGTGGACCCGACGGATTTGCGCCACGATATGCATGTGAATATTGTCACCTTTGAACCCGGTGCCGTTATCCCCTTTGCGGAAACGCATGTTATGGAGCATGGCCTCTATGTCCTAGAGGGCAAAGCCGTCTATCGCTTGAACCAAGACTGGGTCGAAGTCGAAGCAGGGGACTATATGTGGCTACGCGCCTTTTGCCCCCAAGCCTGCTATGCGGGCGGTCCCGGTAAATTTCGCTACCTTCTTTACAAAGATGTGAACCGCCACATGAAGCTTCCTTTTTGAGGATAGTCTTCATCTTTGCCAAAATACTCTCGCCGAAGGCGTTTTCTCATGGATGACATGCCCTATCCAAATTGTCCTTGGCAAAACCAGCCGCCCGACATCGTCGCCCCATAAGCAAAGAAAAGCCAAAGTTGATCGCCGTTCTTACAGGTGACGCGCCAATAATCCCGCACACCGCTGCGCCAATTGGGATCGTCTAACCACCATTCTGGGGCGATGCGTTCTGGACCAACGGCACTTTCTATTTCTAACTTGCGGCCACGCCAGACAAACTGTGACGGGGGAGTGGGGTTTTCGGGAGCTTGGATAAGTTCAACGGGCCACATAACAGTGGGTCGTATTTTATGATGATCTGACCAATCCTCACAGGGCTCTGACCACGCTGCGGATAAAACATTATATGTCTTTTCAGGGATATGGCTTTGCGCAGGATGAAGGCGCGTAATGGCATCCATCCCCAACCGCGCGCCCAATCGTCCAATCAAATCCAAAACAGCGTTTTCTTGCTGTAATCCCGCTTTCACACGTGCCCCTGCCTCTAGGTGACCTGTCATTTCCCTCTGATAGAGCGGCTCTGTGACATAGGCCTCAAGCCTGAGAACGTCTAATCCAAACCCAACATCCAACTCGTCCAGTTTCAAAATGAGCAAAGGTCGAATGCGCTCGGGATCGTCGCTGGCTTTTGCCAAGCCGACATCAATCGAGCTCATCGTGTCATCGGCGCAAAATCCCTGAACACGGACCCGTCGTGCGCCCTTGGAATGTAGCGTAAGCTTGTCGCACAATCGCGGCAGTAGCCGATCAAGTGCTGCGATAATATCCTCGTGCAGGCCGATAGGATCAGGAAACCCCATTCGGACCCCGAAATGCGGAATATCCTTTATCGGGGACACAGGTTCGGGTGTGCTTCCCATTGCTTGATCTAACCTCAAGACCAACTCTTTGCCAAATCGGCGCGCCAGTCCTGCGCGGGGTTGGCCTGCTAAATCACCAATACGCCGCAATCCTAATCGTGATAATTGCTCAACGATTGCACTGTCTAATCGCAAGGCCGCAATGGGTAGATCTTTGAGCTGATCATGCGCTGCACCAGAGGGGGCAATAAAATGGACACGTTCTTTTGCGACCTTGACCGTTGGACGCACGCCCCCGCGTTCCCAATTGCGCCGCTTCACCGCGCGCGACCGTGTTGCGCGGGCTTCTTGATCAATCGCATCGCCAGAGCGATGGCTCTGCGCCGTTTGCCCAGAATATCGCGCCAAAGCCCAAGCTGCACCAACCGTATCTGCACATCCTGCATAGACGCTGACCCCAAGGGACTGACAGTCGTCACACATAGCCTCTACCAATCCCTCTTCGGACCCAAAGAGATGTGCACAGCCAGTGATGTCCAACGTCAAACCCGAGGGGGCATCAATCCCGACCCACGGGGTGAATTTGCCCGCCCACCGTGCGAGGCTGCGCAAAAAGGCGAGTTCCGCTTGAGGATTGCGCAAGCGTGTGATGAGCTCTGGACACATCGCTTGGGCGTCTCGCAAGGGTTGCCCCACACGGAGCCCCGCTGCTTCGGCGGCAGGCGTCAAGGAGGACACGATTTGCATCTGATTTTGATCCTGCACAATCGCCATAGGACCATCAAACCCATCGCGCCGCTGACGCAAAACGCGCTCCACGCCGAGCCGTGGAAACCACAATGATATGATCCGTCGATGGGGCATCGATTCTATATGTTCCTATTTTGTTCTAATTTTATACATAAACTTGTGACTTGCAAAAACCAATAACCTGAGCGAGCATGAAAAGAAAAAAGGATTAGATTTATGAAAAAGATTATAGCACTTAGTTTACTCTTCGCGGCAGCCACTCCTGTTGTGGGGCATGAGGGCGTCAAAAACCAAGCCGTCATTGAGCGTATGAAAAATATGCAGGTCATCAAAGATGGCATGGGTGTTCTCGGCGGTATGGCCAAAGGGGCTGTTGCCTTTGATGCCGCTCAAGCTGAGGCTGCTCTGGCGTCACTCAAGGCCGCGAGCGAACAAATTGCGCCCACCTTTGAGGCAAATGAAACAGATCCAAAATCGGAATCACTTCCTGCGATTTGGGCCAATTGGGATGACTTCGTTGAAAAAGCGGATGATTTTAGCTTCATGCTCGAAGGCACAGATGTCTCATCCCTTGATGGAATTCGCGCCGGCATGGGCAATATTGGCGGCACCTGTAGCGCATGCCATAAACAATACCGCATGAAAAAATAATTTCAGCTTTGTAAAAATACTCAAGGGGTGAATTGGCTTTCGCCAAGAGGGGGCATCGCCCCCTTTTTTCAATCCAGCCCACAAACAATATTGCCCCGCAGCTAAATCTGGGCCAAAGTCCGACTAAATCAAAAAGGGAGAGCACTATGCGCACACGTGCAGCCGTTGCCATCGAAGCTGGCAAGCCATTAGAAATCATGGAAGTGAACCTAGATGGCCCAAAAGAAGGCGAAGTCTTGGTTGAAATCAAGGCAACAGGTATCTGTCACACAGATGAATTCACCTTGTCTGGCGCTGATCCCGAAGGCATGTTCCCGGCCATTCTCGGACACGAAGGCGCAGGCGTTGTTGTCGAAGTTGGACCAGGCGTCAAAGACCTAAAAGTAGGGGATCATGTTATCCCACTCTACACACCTGAGTGCCGTGAATGTGAATACTGTTTGCATCCAAAAACAAACCTTTGTCAGTCGATCCGCGAAACGCAAGGTCGCGGCGTGATGCCCGATGGGACAAGCCGTTTCAGCATGCTGGATGGCACACCAATTCTTCACTACATGGGCTGTTCGACATTCTCAAACCACACTGTTTTACCCGAAATCGCCCTTGCAAAAATTCGCCCTGATGCTCCGTTCGATAAGGTGTGTTATATCGGCTGTGGCGTGACAACAGGGATCGGTGCGGTCATCAATACGGCCAAGGTCGAAATAGGCAGCCGCGCAATCGTCTTTGGCTTGGGCGGCATCGGCCTGAATGTGATCCAAGGTCTCCGTTTGGCAGGCGCCGATCAAATTGTCGGTGTCGATCTCAACAACGACAAAAAGGCAATGGCCGAGCGTTTTGGCATGACAGATTTCGTGAACCCGTCAGAGGTCGACGGTGATCTCGTGCCCTATCTCGTGAACCTAACCAAAGGCGGCGCTGATTACACCTTTGATGCGACTGGCAATGTTCAAGTTATGCGCACTGCCCTAGAAGCGGCCCACAAAGGATGGGGCGAAAGCATCATCATCGGAGTGGCGCCTGCTGGGGCTGAAATCGCCACGCGTCCCTTCCAATTGGTAACGGGCCGGGTCTGGCGTGGAACGGCCTTTGGCGGGGCAAGAGGCCGCACAGATGTGCCGCAGATCGTTGATTGGTACATGGATGGCAAAATCGAAATCGATCCAATGATCACACATACCTTGAGCTTGGATGACATCAACAAAGGTTTTGATCTTATGCACTCAGGCGAAAGTATTCGAAGCGTCGTCGTCTACTAAGAACTGATCAAGAACAATTAAGGGGTCATCCCCTTGTCAAAATCGCGAGAGCACCCTAATTTAGAATCATTCTAATCTAGGGTGCTCTCATGTCTTTCTATACCTCTCGCCGCCATATTTCTGGGCTCTCTGATCCGGATTTGATCACATTGGCGATTTCGATGGAAGAAAGCAATGCATATAACCTGCGCATCGCGGCTTCTAAACTACGGGATCTGCCAGCTGATGTATTAGATCACTTAGTGTGCCGTGCTGAACAAAGCGACGCCCGACGTCGGCACCTGCTTGACCACTATCGCACTCATTTTGGCGATGTCTTACCACAGACTAAAGGGGCCCAAATACGCGGCCTGTCCAACCCTGTAACTCCGAAAGCCTCCCGCCTAAACGACAGTGATGACCTGTATACATTGCTCATCGATATGGAGCAGTCTGCTCTAGACATTAATTATCGCGCCACGTCTCAGGTAAAGGACATTAAGACCCGCAGCCTCTTTGGGGACTACTCTGCAACAGCTGCTCAAGACCTAGAAACGGCGCACAGGTTTCAACGCCAACACAGCACAGAACCGCTCGATGCAAAGGCAGAACGCCAATTCATTTTGACATGGGTTCAGCCAGGTTTAGCAGGTCTCATGGATGGATCTGTCTCAACCCTTGCCCCGATTTTCGCCACGGCCTTTGCCACCCAAGACACAAAGACAACCTTTCTCGTTGGTTTGGCGGCCTCAACTGGGGCGGGTATTTCCATGGGCTTTACCGAAGCGGCAAGCGATGATGGCACCATTTCTGGTCGGGGATCTCCAATAAAACGGGGATTGGCCGCGGGTGTCATGACCACCGTGGGTGGTTTGGGGCACGCTCTCCCATATTTGATACCCGATTTTTGGACCGCGACATCCGTTGCTATTCTGGTGGTTTTCATCGAACTCTGGGCGATCGCATGGATTCAAAACAAATACATGAAAACACCGTTTTGGCGGGCGGCCCTTCAGGTGGTCGTTGGCGGGGCTTTGGTGTTTGCCGCAGGTGTCATTATTGGCAATGGTTAGGTCTTCATCTTTGCACAAATACTCAAGGGGTGAATTGGCAAAGCCAATAGGGGGCATCGCCCCCTTTATTCATTTGACCTCATAGATACGCATGATACAGCTTGGCTATGTTAGACATCTTTTTGCAAACTTTGCCCTTTTTCGCAATTATAGCACTCGGTTACGGAGCGGGTGTAACGCGCTTTTTCTCGACCGAGGCGACGGCATATCTTACAAAATTTGTCTTTTATTTCGCCCTCTCAGCTATGATTTTTCGCTTCTCGGCAAATCTCAGTCTGGGCGATTTGTTTGATCTGAATTTTATGTTGGCCTATTTCAGCGCCACGTTTTTCGTTTATCTCATCGCAACAGCAGTGGCTATTTTGCGCAAAAAGCCAACCGACGAGGCGGCGATAGAGGCGCAATGTGCGGTGATCGGCAATGTTGGTTTCTTGGGTCTTCCTATGTTGGCTCTTTTGTTTGGCGACGGAGCCGTTGGTCTCGTTATGATGGTTCTTGCTGTCGATCTCATCATTTTCGGCTCATTGGTGGTCATGCTTATTGTAGGCTCGAGAGACGGGCGTATGAGTTTGGGAATATTCAAGACTTTGGGCATGGGTCTGATCAAAAACCCGATGATTGTCTCGATTGTATTGGGTTTGACATGGTCCGCGTCTGGGACGCCCATTCCAGGACCGCTGAATGATTTTGTGACGATCTTGGGGGATGCGGCAACGCCTGGGGCATTATTTGCCATTGGCGCGTCTTTGGCATCAAAATCGGCAGAACGTGTCGAAGTGGCCGCCTGGCTGTCATTTTGTAAACTTGTGCTGCATCCTGCGGCGGTCGCGATTGCGGCGCTCTATTTATTCGACGTTGATCCTTATGCCGCCGCTGTGATGATTGCGGCAGCGGCCTTGCCTGTTGCGGGAAATATTTACATGATCGCCCAACATTACGGGGTCGCACCTCAGCGTGTGTCAGCTTCAATTCTGATTTCTACCGCTCTGAGCATTGTGACCGTGTCCCTGATTATTGCTTGGGTGTCTCAACTTTATTAGAGGGCTCAAACTCAGCAACATAGTCTTGAGCAAAGGCGTGATATCCATGCGAGACTTCTTGTAACTGCGCGCCGACCTGTTGATGAAACTCTGGCAGAGCATGAAAAGGGACCGTCGGGAAAATGTGGTGTTCTGCGTGATAGGGCATGTTCCACGCCAAAAAACGGATAGCTTTGTTGGTGAGCGTGGTCCGTGTGTTTTCGAACATATTTGCGACTTTGGGACAGCGGCCATGTTCTGCGAGCAAGTATAATCGCAAGACTGGAAAGCCGAACACGAGAGGAAGCAACCATATCCAAAATAGGATTGGCCAGACACTCATCACCGCCACTAAGCCAATATAGACGGTTAATAAAATGCGGGCTTCTCGACGGATGCGTGCCTTTGCACGGGTTGGAATATAGGTGGCATCAATGGGTCCAAACGCGGTGATAAACAGAACCTTCCATTTCGCGATCCAATAGCCGATGCAGGACAGATGATAAGCAAACTGTCCCCATGTGTCTGGCTGTGTCGCCCCGTCCAGCTCAGGGTCCTTGCCTGCAATATTGGTAAATCGGTGATGCGCCATATGGAAATAGCGAAACCAGAGAAAGGGCTGGACCAAAACGACGGCACAGAGATGCCCAATGAGCGTCGTCAAGCGGGTTGAGGCAAAGGGCGTGTCATGGGTGCATTCATGCTGCAAGGTAAACAAAAAGGCCCAAGCGATGCCAAGAGGGATGAGCATGATTTGCCATGCCCAAAGGCCCATCCCAACCCAGACGGCAAGCACCGCAATCAGTGTGAGATGTCCAATAAGGTGAGACAGACCTTTCCTGTCTGATTTTTGGGTCAGCCTGTGTTTGATATCGGGGGATAGGGTTCGTAGAAAATCTGTATGATCCATTATTACCCCAAATTTGCTAGTTTGCCAGAATGTCGCATTCTCTCCTTGCCAGAGACTAGATCAATGCGTTAGCCAAGACGCAACCAAAAAAGGAGCCAGCTTATGGAAATTGTATCGGAAAACAAATGTTTTGATGGTGTCCAAGGGGTCTATAAACACCGCTCAACTGTGACAAACTG
>CBFHNR010000008.1:0-106178 GCA_965657215.1 uncultured Paracoccaceae bacterium | reverse complement strand
TTCGTCGGCCATCACGACTCCGTCTGCTTACAGAATCATGAATACTCGGGGTTCCCTTAATTTTAGGTAAATTATCGGTGACTTAGGTTCCTGACCCACCAACAGTGAGCCCGCCGATCATCACAGTTGGCTGTCCAACTCCCACTGGAACCCATTGGCCTGCTTTACCGCAGTTGCCCATTCCGGGATCGAGAGCCATGTCATTGCCGAGCGCGCGGATATGCTGCAAAGATGTGGCCCCGTCCCCGATCAATGTCGCCCCAGTGACAGGAGCGCCGATTTGACCGTTCTTGACGCGATAGGCTTCTGTACATGAAAAGACGAATTTTCCATTGGTGATATCAACCTGGCCTCCGCCAAATCCAACTGCGTAAATTCCGTCCTTGAGATCTGCGACAATGTCTTGGGGCTCGGTTTCGCCACCCATCATATATGTGTTGGTCATCCGTGGCATCGGAGCATGTGCATAGCTTTCGCGTCGCCCGTTTCCTGTGGGGGCAACTCCCATTAAGCGTGCGTTTTGGCGATCTTGCATATAGCCGACCAAGACACCGTCTTCGATCAATGTGTTTTTTCCGGACGGAGTTCCCTCATCATCTATGTTGAGCGATCCGCGACGATTGGGGAGTGTGCCATCATCTAGAACAGTCACACCCTTGGCGGCGATTTGTTGTCCCATCATGCCTGCAAAGGCACTTGATCCTTTTCGGTTGAAATCACCCTCTAGGCCATGTCCGATAGCTTCGTGCAACAATATCCCAGGCCAGCCTGGCCCAAGAACCACATCCATAACACCCGCAGGAGCAGGCTCCGCCGTTAAGTTGACTAAGGCGACACGCAGGGCTTCTTTGGCTTTGGGTTGCCAATCTTGTGGATCAATCAGTTGGCCTAGAGCAAAGCGCCCACCACCACCTGCAGTTCCCGTCTCACGACGGCCGTTTTCTTCGACGATAACGGAGATGTTCACACGCGTCATTGGGCGGGTATCGGTTAAGACATCGTCTTCGGGACGCAAAATGACGATCTCTTGGCATGAGGCAGAAATCACGGCGCTGACTTGGATCACACGAGGGTCGAGATCACGCACAAAGGCATCAATTTCGCGCAAGACATCAATCTTGGCGGCAAAGCTGACCTCTTGGGTTGGGTCAAAGGCTGGATATAGATTGTTGTTCGTTGACAGAGGCGCAACGGCCAGCGTGCTTTGGGTGTCTTGAGCGGCCAATGCCACAGTTGACGCCGCGCGCTTCATAGCGGCTTCGCTTATTTCTGTTGAATGGGCATATCCGGTGACGTCCCCATGCACCGCGCGCAAACCGAATCCTTCTGAGGCGTCAAAGTTCGCCGACTTGAGTCGATTGTCATCCAAAACCAAGGTTTCTGACTGCCGACGTTCGAAAAAGAGCTCTCCATCATCCGCACCAAGTGTGGAACTTCGCAAAATAGCGAGAGCTGACTCACGGTCTACGGCGGTTTCGAAGGGGCTAAAGTATCCGTTTGACATAAAAATGAGCCTTTTTCGTTGGATGATATCATAAAAATATCATGAAGCGGCTCTTTGCCGCAATCTTGGTTCTTTATCTACGAAGCAGAATATGATTGAAACCCTTCAGAACACAATGGGATTCCTTTGCATTGCGACGAGTGTGACGCTAAGGGGTTCTGAGAGAGACACTCAACCGATCAGGGTGAATTATGCGACATACATCAAAGCTTCTTGGCCTCTTGGCTGCTTTTACTGCACTTCCTGCCATGGCAGACGAAATTGTTGGTGTGCCAACACAGGGTGGACTTGGTTTCCAACCTGCGGCCACTGAACTAGCGCGCGACCTACAGTGGTTGGATGCGATGATTCTTTACATCATCACAGCTATCGTATTGTTTGTGACCGCCCTTTTGGCTTACGCAATCGTGCGCTTTAACCGCCGTGCGAACCCAAACCCAGCCAGCTTCACACACAACTCACCAGTTGAAGTTGCTTGGACGGTTATTCCAATTCTGGTTCTTGTGTTAATTGGTGCATGGTCCTTGCCGATCTTGTTCAAACAGCAAGAAATTCCAGAAGGTGACATCAACATCAAAGTGACTGGCTACCAATGGTACTGGGGCTACGAATACGTTGACGAAGGATTTGGCTTTGACAGCTTTATGATCGGTGACGGCAAAGTTTTGAACGATGAGGTTGAGGCCGAATTGATCGAAGCGGGTTATTCACGTGATGAATTCTTGTTGGCCACTGATACAGCAGTTGTGGTTCCAGTCGGAAAAACAGTTGTCATGCAGGTGACTGGTGCGGACGTGATCCACAGCTGGACCATTCCATCCTTCGGCGTAAAGCAAGACGCGGTTCCAGGTCGTCTTGGTCAGCTTTGGTTTGCTGCAGAACGTGAAGGCGTTTACTTTGGCCAGTGTTCAGAATTGTGCGGCAAAGATCACGCTTACATGCCGATCACTGTTAAAGTCGTCAGCCAAGAAGAATACGACGCATGGTTGGTTGAGGCCAGAGACGAATATGCCGGCGCGCCTGCATCTTTTGACGTAGCTTCTGCTAACTAATATGAAACCAGTGTCCCAGCCCAAACTGGGGCACACTCACGAGAGCGACATGAGCGATACAAGCGTACATAACACTGTCTACACAGACGATGCACAATTTGGCGATTACGTCGCCTTATTGAAGCCGCGTGTTATGTCGTTGGTTGTGTTCACAGCTTTCGTTGGCCTCCTGGCGGCCCCCGTGTCTGTTCATCCTTTTGTAGCTGCGGTCTCGATCCTTTTCATCGCTTTGGGCGGTGGAGCATCAGGTGCATTAAACATGTGGTATGATGCCGACATTGATCGCGTCATGCGACGGACACGCAAGCGCCCAATCCCTGCGGGTAAAGTCACCGAAGGCGAAGCTAAGGCATTGGGATTGGCCCTGTCTGGGTTCTCCGTGGTTATGTTAGGCTTGGCCTCAAACTTCGTGGCTGCGGGCTTCTTAGCCTTTACGATTTTCTTTTATGTCGTGATCTACACGATGTGGCTAAAGCGTTGGACACCTCAAAACATCGTCATTGGTGGTGCCGCTGGTGCCTTTCCTCCGATGATCGGTTGGGCGGTTGCAACGGGTGGCGTCTCAGTTGAAAGCGTTCTTATGTTTGCGCTGATCTTTATGTGGACACCTCCGCATTTTTGGGCGCTCGCATTGTTTATGCGCAACGATTATGATGATGCAAAGGTGCCTATGTTGACGGTCACACATGGCCGTCGCGCAACGCGCAAACACATCTTGGTCTATACAGTATTGCTTGCAGCCCTTGCATTGGCCGCTGGGTTCACCTCAATTGGAGGTGCCATCTATATCATAACAGCTCTTGTTCTGAATTCTCTTTTCCTTTTGGGAGCGTGGCGCATTTGGCGTCGTGATGAAGAGATGTCTGAACAGGACAATTTTGCCGAAGAACGTAAATTCTTTAAACTGTCTTTGGCATATCTGTTCTTGCACTTTGGCGCGATTTTGGTCGAAGCAGGCCTTGATCGCTTTGGTTGGGGAACATGGTTATGAGTTTTAAAGAACCGCATGAATTGCACAAACGCAGATTTAGCCGCAACTTTGGACTGGGCATCGTTTTGGCCTTGTTCGTTGTGCTTGTATTTGGGTTGACCGTTGTCAAAGTAACCGAAGGCAATGTGTCAGGCGCAATAGCAGGGGAGACACAATAATGGCGATGGATGCAAAGCGTAAAACCGTTTTTCAAACCGTTGGTGTTGTGGTCCTTATGGGAAGCCTCGCTTGGGCCTCGGTCCCATTTTATGACTGGTTCTGCCGCGTTACTGGGTTTGGTGGCGAGCCTCAAACTGCGGATGCAGGCTCCGAGGTTGTTTTGGATAAAACCATCAAAGTACGCTTTGATGCGTCTCTCGAACGAGATATGGCTTGGGAATTCAAGCCGCTTCAACGCGAAATGGAAATTCGCATTGGGGAAACTGGGTTAGCCTTTTATGAGGCGTATAATCCATCCGACCGACCGATCGCTGGATCGGCGGCCTATAATGTAACTCCCTACGAAGCAGGGGGCTTCTTTACAAAAATCGATTGTTTTTGTTTTGAAGAACAAGTTCTACAACCAGGGGAAAGGGTTGAAATGCCCGTTACCTTTTATGTAGATCCTGAATTGGTAGATGACAGGGATGCTAAGTTCACAAAAGTGATCACTTTGTCATATACTTTCTACGAGATTGATTTGCCTGACGAGACTGCAGAAGTTTCAGGGCAGACCAATTCAATTGTCAACTAAACCTTCCAACGAGGGACCACTATGGCGCATGTAAAAAACCACGACTATCACATTCTATCACCTTCCCTGTGGCCGCTTTTGGCTTCGGTATTTGCCTTCATCATGCTCTTTGGTGCGGTACTTTTCTTTCATGACAGTGGCCCTTGGGTCATGCTTATTGGCTTTGTTGGCGTGCTTTACGTTATGTTTGGCTGGTGGGCTGATACGGTCAAAGAGAACAAAGTCGGGGATCACACTCCTGTTGTTTTGATTGGCCTGCGTTATGGGTTTATCCTCTTTATCATGTCTGAAGTTATGTTCTTCGTCGCATGGTTCTGGAGCTTTTTTAAACACGCCATGTACCCCATGGGAGAAATGAGCCCCTTGCAGGACGGCGTATGGCCACCTGCGGGAATTGAAACATTTGATCCTTGGCATTTGCCCTTGATCAATACATTGATCCTATTGTGTTCCGGTGCGGCGGCGACTTGGGCGCACCACGCTTTGGCGCATGAAAACAACCGCAAGGACCTTAAAACAGGTTTGATCATTTCTGTTGTTCTTGGCCTCATCTTTACAGTGTTCCAAGCCTATGAATATCAGCACGCGGCCTTTGGCTTTTCTGGTAACATCTATGGCGCCAACTTCTTTATGGCGACAGGTTTCCACGGCTTCCACGTTGTTGTTGGAACGATCTTCTTGTTCATCTGCTACGTGCGCGCAACACGCGGTCACTTTACACAAGAGTCTCACTTGGGCTTTGAAGCGGCAGCTTGGTACTGGCACTTTGTCGATGTTGTTTGGTTGTTCTTGTTCGCAGCTGTTTACATCTGGGGCGGTTAACCTGTCCAAGGTGGGTTGCAGTACTCGCAGCCTTATCGCATAAGATAAACGCGCCTTTTGGGGCGCGTTTTTCGGTTTCATGAGGGAGCCTTTCTTTGAAACGTACAGTATTCGTGGTCTTGGTCGGTGTTCTTGGCACAGCAATATTGTTGTGGCTTGGAACTTGGCAAATGAATCGCCTTGTTTGGAAAGAGGGTATTCTCGCGCAAATTGATGCGCGCATGAAAGCCACGCCCGTTTCTCTGCCGACTGAGTTAAGCGAGGCTGAGGATAAATACCTCCCTGTGACGGCAACTGGGGTCATCTGGGAACCGTATTTGCGCGTTTTGACCAGCCGCCAAAACATCGGTGCCGGCTATCGGATTATTTCGGTCTTGGATATAAATGGTCGCCGCGTTTTGTTGGACCGTGGGTTTATCCTACAAGAAGACGCAGTCGCGCCTGCGGACATGGCACCTGTGACTGTCGTTGGTAATGTCCATTGGCCCGATGAAACAGATAGCTTTACGCCAGAACCAGATGTGGACAACAATATTTGGTTCGCCCGCGACGTTGAAGCGATGTCCCAAGCGTTACAGACAGAGCCAGTGATGATCATTGCCTCTCGTATTGAGCCAAATGATCCAAATATCTTTCAAATGCCGATAGATACATCGGCAATCTCGAACAATCATTTTAACTACGCTATGACGTGGTTCTCGCTTGCTGGCATCTGGGTGCTGATGAGCGGGTTCTTTGTCTGGCGCACTCGTAAACAAGGCTGAGGCCCATGAAATACATATCCACGCGCGGAAATGCTCCTGTTTTGACCTTTGAAGAAGCCATGCTCACAGGCCTTGCTCGGGATGGTGGTCTCTATGTGCCGGAAACCATTCCAACCCTCTCGTCAGATCAAATCGCGGCGATGTCTGGTCAAAGCTACGAAGAGGTCGCCTATACGGTGATGCGTCCCTTTATAGGAGACAGCTTCAGTGACCAAGAGTTCAAGGATATTATAGCCAAGGCTTATGCGGGCTTTGGTCATTCCGCGCGCGCGCCTATGGTTCAGCTGGATAGCAATCATTTCCTATTGGAATTGTTCCACGGCCCAACCTTGGCGTTCAAAGATTTCGCGATGCAGCTTATTGGGCAATTGTTTCAAGTGGCCCTAAAACGCCGCAATGAAAAAGTCACGATTGTTGGCGCGACAAGCGGCGACACTGGAAGTGCGGCGATTGAAGCATTCAAAGGGTTGGACGCAGTGGACGTCTTTATCCTCTATCCTCATGGGCGCGTTTCGGATGTCCAACGCCGCCAGATGACAACCCCAACCGAGGCCAATGTTCATGCCCTCGCGGTTGATGGACATTTTGACGATTGTCAGGCGCGGCTAAAGGATATGTTCAACGATTTTGAATTCCGTGACGGTGTTCGTTTGGCGGGCGTGAATTCAATCAACTGGGCGCGTGTGCTTGCACAAGTTGTCTATTATTTCACTTCCGCTGTCTCCTTGGGGGCCCCGCATCGAACGGTGAGCTTTTCCGTTCCAACAGGAAACTTTGGCGACGTTTTTGCAGGCTTTATTGCCAAGAAAATGGGATTGCCCATTGATCAACTGGTTGTGGCCACGAACCAAAACGACATCTTGCATCGTTGCCTGACAACAGGTGCCTATATCACGGATCAAGTTACCCCCTCAATTAGCCCATCTATGGATATCCAAGTCAGCTCAAATTTTGAACGCGCCCTGTTTTACGCCTATGATCAAGACGGTGCCGCTGTGAGCGCGCTCATGGACGATCTAAAGACCAAGGGCGGATTTACCTTGTCCCAAGGGGTCGTAGATCGGTTAGCTGAAGACTTCGCCTCAGGACGCGTGTCTGAGGATGAAACATCCGCGCAAATTACAAAGTCGTTGACTGAGGATGCGGAATTGCTCTGCCCCCATTCCGCTATTGGGGTTGAGGTTGCAGAGCGCCTTCGTAAGCAAGACGTGCCTATGATCACATTGGCGACCGCACATCCCGCCAAGTTCCCAGATGCGGTTGAGGCCGCAACAAATGTGCGCCCCCCTTTGCCAGCGCGCATGTCTGACCTATTTGATCGTGATGAACGAGTTACCCGTGTTGGTAACGATCTTGGGGCGCTGACGTCTCTTGTCAAAGAACGGATTGCACAGTGAGCGTAGAACTTCACACATTATCGAACGGACTTCGTGTCGCAACTGAGGAAATGCCAGGGCTTCAATCGGTATCGGTTGGGGTTTGGGTGTCCGCAGGGGGACGACACGAACGGCTTGAGCAAAATGGCATTGCGCATTTTCTCGAACATATGGCGTTCAAAGGAACCAAATCACGCTCGGCTCTCGCAATTGCAGAAGCGATTGAAGATGTTGGTGGTTATATCAACGCCTATACTTCACGCGAAGTGACGGCCTATTATGTGCGCCTGCTCAAGGACGATGTCGCCTTGGGCGTCGATATCCTTGCTGATATTTTGCAAAATTCAACATTGGATGAGCGCGAGATTGAAATTGAGCGCGGTGTGATTTTGCAGGAAATTGGTCAAACCAATGACACCCCCGATGATATCGTGTTTGATTGGCTTCAGGAAACGGCTTACCGCGATCAGGCTTTGGGTCGCTCTATTCTAGGGCCAACCGACAACGTCAGCCGCTTTACCCAAGCGAATTTGGCTCAATTCATCCAAGAACACTATTCCCCTGACCGCCTCATTCTTGCGGCCGCAGGGGGGGTGACCCACGACGAAATGGTGAAATTGGCCGAAGAGAAGTTTGGTCATATGAGCGCGCGTGCGCAAACTGAATTCGAAGATAGCGCAACATTCACCTCAGGTGATTTCCGCAAACAAAAAGAGCTTGAGCAAGCCCATTTTACCATGGCTTTCGAAAGCCCAAGCTATCGAGACGATGATATTTACACAGCCCAAATTTACGCCATTGCGTTGGGTGGGGGCATGTCGTCACGATTGTTCCAAGAGATCCGCGAAAAGCGTGGATTGTGTTATTCCATCTTTGCCCAAGCAGGGGCCTTTGCCGATACAGGTTTGACGACCATTTATGCGGGCACGAGTGATGCGGATGTGGGTGATTTGGCAATGATCACCGTTGATGAAATGAAACGTGCCGTTGACGATATGAGCGAAGCCGAAGTGAACCGTGCGCGCGCGCAAATGAAAGCAGGCATGTTGATGGGGCTCGAAAGCGCCTCGAACCGGGCCGAGCGTTTGGCGCGCATGATCCAAGTCTGGGACAAGGTGCCTGATCTTGAGGACACGGTACGTCGGATCGATGCGGTGACATTGGAGACGGTTAAAGCCTACGCCGAAAAGATCGCAACTCAGGCGCAAATGGCTGTGACTTGTTACGGACCCGTCAGCAACGTGCCGAGCTTTGATGTTCTTGAAAGTCAAAGAGCAGCTTAATGTTCTTTACCAAGCGAAGGATACAGGTCGAAACCGAACGCTTGATTTTGCGCCTTCCTGCTCATTCGGATTATCGCGAATGGGCAGACCTTCGACTTGAGAGCGAAGACTATTTGACACCGTGGGAACCCACATGGGCCGAGGATCATCTATCACGCCGATCCTTTACCAATCGGGTCTATTGGGCCAATCGCTCTGTGACCAAAGAAACCGCCTATCCGTTTTTTATGTTTCGCAAAGAAGACGACGCTTTGATAGGGGCCATTACATTGGACAATATCCGTCGCGGCCCCAACCAAACAGGGACCATGGGTTATTGGACTGGGCGTCCCTTTGCACGGCAAGGGTATATGAATGAGGCTGTGTGTGGGATGATAGATTTCGCCTTTCATGGGCTAGACCTGTCGCGCATCGAAAGCGCCTGTTTGCCAGATAATATGCCGTCTCGTGGTGTGTTGGAAAAGGCGGGGTTTAAATATGAAGGTGTCGCACAGGCCTATATCCAAATCGGTGGGCGATGGCGGACACATGTGCTTTATGCCTGTTTGCGGGGGGATCGACGTGGGCGCACGTCGGTTGGGTAGGTCACATGTCATTGATGCCTGTGGATCACTCACTTCTTGATCGCCTTAGGATGGTCTTGCCAGCCCATTTGGTCCAAGAACCAAGTGCAAAATACCTAGAAGAACCCCGTGGCTCTTGGAAGGGGCAAGCTGGTGTTGTTGTTTTGCCTGAAACGACAGATCAGGTCTCAGCCATTGTTAAACTCGCAAACGAACACTCTGTTGGGATTGTCCCTTTTGGCGGTGGAACGGGCCTAGTTGGGGGTCAGCTTGTGACAGAGGGGCCAAGCGTTATTGTGATGTCGCTTGAGCGGATGAATAGGATCCGTGACATTTATCCAAGTGAAAACGTTATCGTCGTAGACGCCGGCGCGATACTTGCGGATATCCAATCGGCGGCTGAGGCCGTGGAACGTTTGTTTCCTTTGTCGCTCGCTTCGGAAGGCTCCGCGCGGATAGGCGGCAATTTGGCAACGAATGCAGGGGGTTTAAATGTGCTGAGATACGGCAATGCACGTGATCTGTGCATCGGTCTCGAGGCTGTTTTGGCAGATGGCTCCATTTGGAACGGTCTCACTCGCCTTCGCAAAGATAATACGGGCTATGATCTTAGGAATTTGCTGATCGGGTCTGAGGGAACATTGGGTATCATTACAGCGGCGGCGCTCAAGCTTGTTGCGCGACCCGTATCATATGCAACGGCCCTCTTGTCGGTGCCTGATCCACGGCATGCTCTTGACCTGCTCAGCATGGCGCAGGCACAGATTGGCGAGGGTATTTCCGCATTTGAATTGATCCACAAACAGGGGTTGGATTTCTTGGCAGAAACCTTGCCTCAGGTCCGCGTGCCTCTGTCAGAGCCTCCAGAATGGTGCGTCTTGATCGATATTGGCTTGGCGGCTGGATCGAAGGCCGAAGAGGCTTTGGAAGCGTTATTTGCACAGGTGTTTGAGGCGGGCCTTGTAACTGATGGTGTGATTGCACAATCCGAAACACAACGCGCCGAGCTTTGGGCGATCCGCGAGCAAATCCCGACGGCAAATAGATTGATCGGGTCTATTTCTAGCCACGATATATCTATTCCGCTGTCCCTGATACCCAGCTTTATCGAACGGGCATCCCCCATCGTTCAATCGCTTGGCGATTTTCGCATAAACTGTTTTGGGCATTTGGGCGACGGCAATCTACATTACAACGTTTTCCCTGCACTCGGAAAATCAAAATCTGACTATTCAAATATGAAACCTGTGGTGCAAGCCGCCATTCATGATTTGGTTCATGAAATGCAAGGCTCAATCAGCGCAGAGCACGGCATTGGCCGATTAAAAGCCCTTGATCTTGAAACATACGCGGACCCAACGAAATTGGCCGCAATGCGTGCAATTAAACATGCATTAGATCCCAAGGGTATTTTGAATCCTGGCGCTGTCTTAAGAACGATCTAAACTATTACGCCAGACGACCCCAGAGGTCGTATTCCCCCGCTTCATCAACAACGACTTTGACAATATCTCCAACGGACAAGTTCTCAAAGTTTTCATCGATAAACAAATTTCCATCAATCTCGGGCGCGTCTGCTTTGGTTCGACAGGTCGCCCCGTCCGAGTCAATCTCGTCAATGATAACATCGATGGTCTGACCAACTTTTGCCGCAAGCTTGGCCTCAGAGATACCTTGCGCCTTTTCCATAAAGCGGTTCCAGCGATCTTGTTTGACCTCATCTGGGACATGATCCGCCAAATCGTTTGATCGTGCGCCATCAACGTTTTCATATTGAAAACATCCAACACGATCCAATTGTGCTTCGTCCATCCAATCTAACAAGGTTTGGAATTCGTCCTCTGTTTCACCAGGGTAGCCGACGATAAATGTACTCCGCAACGTGATATCAGGGCAGGCCGCGCGCCAAGCAGAAATCTCATCCAATGTTTTTGCCGCCGCCGCGGGTCGCGCCATGCGTTTCAACGTGTCAGGATGGGCATGTTGGAAGGGAATGTCCAAATAGGGAAGGATCAATCCATCGGCCATTAGCGGAATGAGATCACGAACATGCGGATAGGGGTAAACATAGTGCAAGCGTACCCACGCGCCCAAAGATCCCAAATCGCGCGCCAAATCCGTGATATGGGCGCGATGGCCTTGTGTTTCTGCATATTTGACATCAACGCCATAAGCGCTCGTATCTTGGGAAATAACCAAAAGCTCTTTGACACCGCTCTCAACGAGCTTTTCGGCTTCGCGCACAACTGCATGTGCTGGGCGGCTCACAAGGCGGCCGCGCATGTCAGGAATAATGCAAAACTTGCACTTGTGATTGCAGCCTTCGGAAATCTTCAAATAACTGTAATGGCGCGGTGTGAGTTTGACACCCGAGGAGGGCAAGAGATCAACAAAGGGATCAGGACTAGGGGGCACCGCCTTGTGCACAGCATCCAAGACCTGTTCATATTGATGCGGGCCCGTGACTGCCAAAACCTTGGGATGCGCCACTGTGATATACTCGGGTTCTGCACCCAGGCATCCCGTTACAATAACACGGCCATTTTCATTTAAGGCCTCACCAATGGCATCCAAGCTCTCTGCTTTGGCGGAATCAAGAAACCCGCAGGTGTTCACAATAACCGCGTCCGCACCAGAATAGTCGGGGCTAATGCCATATCCTTCGGCACGTAGCCGCGTCAAAATGCGTTCGCTGTCAACCAATGCTTTGGGACAGCCTAAACTAACCATGCCGATGGTCGGCTGATTTTTGCGACGCGCGTCCACGATTTTAGCATTGGCCAAATCAGGACGAAGGGTAGGGGGATTTGTGCTCATGACGCCAGCATATATAGATGCTTTTGGTCCTTGGGAAGAGAGTTTTACAAGCGCCTTGTTGCCGAGTGCTGCGCCCGTCGCTTGTTCGTTACATGATCTCAACATAAGTAATGCTCAAGGATAAGGAGCATCCTGATGCGTGTGTTAAAATTCATTTTTTCTATTCTTTTGTTTTTGATTGTTGTTGCGAGTGTGGCCCTTTTTGTCATCCCTTCTGAAAAAATTGCTAAGGCGGCATTTGACCAAATCGAAAAATCAACTGGTCGTAAAGTCACCGCAACGGGGGATGTGTCCCTTCGGGTGTTTCCCGTCCTTGGTGTCCGCATAGAAGGCGTCGAAGTTGCGAATGCCGCGTGGTCGGATCAGCCAACCATGTTGAGTGCGCAAAATTTAAATGTTGGTGTCAAAACCTTACCGCTGTTGCAGCGTCGCATCGAGGTGAGCACATTGGAAATGGTGTCGCCAAACATTCTTTTGGAAATGTCTCAGGATGGCGTGGGAAATTGGGTTTTTGATCAAGAGGCCTCGACACTGAACACAGGCGCCGAGACGCAATTGGAAACGTCATCAGAGGTGGCGCAATCACCTGATGTGTCTTTCGGTATCGTGACCGTGACGAATGGGGCGCTGACTTACATCGATCATCTCGCTCAGACAGAGCAAAACATCCGCGACATTGATATGACCGTAAATTGGCCCTCGATGCAGGCGCCTTTGTCCTTGGAACTCAGTACAAAGTACAATTCAAATCCCGTCTCGGTTACTATGACGGCGGTGTCGCCATCAGCTGTGATGCAAGGGGACGAAACGCAAATTGATCTAACAGGCCGTATCGCAGGAAATGACATTTCTTTTGCTGGAAACCTGTCAACGGCACCAATGATCAAGGGTCAAGTCACTGCGACCCTCAGCGATATCTCAGCTTTGCTCTCAACGGCTGGTACGCCTGGGGTTGTCCTTCCAGATTTCATAGGGAACAGCGCGGACATATCATCATCCGTGGCGTTCCAAGATGCGACCCTCGCTTTGGGGAATTTGGACGTCGGCTTTACGAAAAACCGCCTGCGCGGGGATATTGCGATCAACCTTGAAAACAAACCAACTATAAAGGGCTCCTTAAACTTAGGTCGCTTTGATCTCCGCTCTGGGGCGGTTGCTTCGGGCAATGGTGGGTCGGCGACAAGCGGGTCGTCTACGGGGACAGGGTGGTCAAAATCCAACATTGACCTGTCCTCTCTTGGGGCTGTTGATGCGGCTATCTCGGTCCAAGCCCAATCCCTTTCGACTGATGCCATTTCGCTTGGGGCACTCAATGGGGAGATTGTATTAGATAACGCCCGCGCCGTCGCGACGCTAAAATCGCTCGCCGTTCATGATGGTGCTGCCTCTGGCGAAGTCATCGTCAACGCTCGCAAGGGATTATCTTCAGCCGCCAATTTGGTCGTGACCCAAGTGGCACTGAACCCTCTCTTGGCTGATTTGGCTGAGATTGATAGCTTCAGTGGCCTTGCCGATGTCCGCTTTTCTTATTTAACCGCTGGGAATTCGGTTGACGCTTTGATGCGAAATATGTCTGGGGACGGCGCGTTTTCATTGGCGCAGGGACGATATGAGGGCGTCGATCTGGATCAGCTGATGCGCTCTGGTGATGTCGGCTCAGGGACCACAGTCTTCGACGATCTCAGCGCGACGTTTACCATTGCTGAGGGCGTGGTCCAGAACAAGGATCTAACCTTATCTTTGCCCAACTTTGTGACTTCAGGTGCCGGCTGGGTGAATCTCGGTGACCAATCGATTGATTACCTCTTATCTCCCAAGGCTCTGAAGGCACGAGATGGCAAAGGGCTCTCTATCCCTGTGCGCATCAAAGGCAGCTGGCAGAGCCCTAAAATCATCCCCGATTTAGAAGCGGCCCTTGAACAGAACTTGGCCGAAGAGCGTGCCAAAGCCGAGGCTGAAATCAAAGCAAGGGCTGAGGAAGAAAAGAAAAAGCTAGAAGCCAAAGCCAAGAAAAAAGTCAGCGATGCCTTGGGGGTTGAGGTCAAAGATGGTCAAAAAATCGAAGACGCGGTCAAGCAAAAGCTAGAAGACAAGGCCAAAGAAGGCTTGCTCAATCTGCTCGGCAAAAACTAACAAAAAGGCCGCATCAAGATTACTCTTGTGCGGCCATACTCATTCTTAGAACTGAGTTGTCTTCATCTTTGAAGAAATACTCAAAACCTCAACGGCGGCGATCACGCCGTGTGCTCATAGGCTGGAACGCAACGCCAACATGGGCCTCGCAATAGGGTTTGCCTGACTGCGTAGGAAGGCCACAAAACCAAAAGTGTTCTGTCGCTGGATCGCCAACAGGCCATTTACATGTCCGCTCTGTCAATTCCAAAAGAGTTAGCTTTTTAGCTTTCTTCTCGATTTCATTCACACGTGCCAAAGCTTCAGGGCTAATTTCGTTCGCTGAAGGCTGAGGGGGAAGTGGCTGGCCCGCAGGAATGATCTGGCGGCGCGCTGGTGTCGTTGTGGCAATAACAGCAGGCTTGGTTTCCATTTCCACTTTGGGCTCTGCGGCGGGCTTGGCGGCCTTGGCCGCTGCTTTGGGCGCGGCTTTTGCCTTGGCCTCAGTCTTAGCAGAGGTCGCAGTCGATGTGGTCGCGCGGTTTGATAATCCAAGGCGATGTACTTTGCCGATTACGGCATTGCGGGTGACGCCGCCTAATTCTTTTGCGATCTGGCTCGCAGATTGGCCTTCGCCCCACATTTTCTTTAGCAGCTCGACGCGCTCATCGGTCCAAGACATCGGATTTCCTTAGTTAAAAGCATCTCGATTGCTGGATGCTTTAATTAATTTTCTCAAGCCTCTATTCTAACCATAGATTATCGAGTTACAAGGCATCTATTGAGAAGTTTTGAGGTAAAGCGATGTTAAGTGAAACAAAATTAGGGGTTCGTCGCTTTGGGCGCGTAAACTGGTTAGGTGTCTATACTCTGTCTCAGCGTGAAATCTTGCGGTTTTGGACAGTTTGGACACAGACCTTGCTTGCGCCTTTGGTGACGGCGGCTCTGTTTTTGATGATCTTTAATATTGCCATAGGACCGCGGCGTGGGGATGTCTTGGGTGTTCCTTTTGTTGAATTCTTGGCGCCTGGACTGATGATGATGGCAGTCATCCAAAATGCCTTTGCCAATACCTCATCCTCTATCGTTATTTCCAAGGTCCAAGGCAATATTGTGGATACGTTGATGCCCCCATTGTCCGCATTGGAAATGGTCTGTGGATATCTTGCTGGCGGGATTGCGCGCGGCTTTTTGGTGGCGGCTGGTATTTGGTTGGGTCTCTTCCTCGTTTTAGGGATTGGGATGGCGCATCCGCTCTACTTCATCGCTTTTGTGTTTTTGGGCGCGGCGTTTTTGGGTGGTTTGGGGATCATCGCTGGGATCTACGCCAATAAATTCGATCAAATGGCGGCTATCACCAATTTTATCATTACACCGCTGGCGTTTTTATCGGGGAGCTTTTATTCGATAAACGCCTTACCCGAAATTCTACGTCAAATCACTCTCTTCAATCCGATTTTCTATCTGATCGACGGTGTACGGTTTTCAGTAATCGGTGTATCGGATAACAACGCCGCCCTCGGCTTAGTTATTGGAGTAGTCTCTGTATTTGGCGTTAACCTCTTGGCATGGGCCTTTTTGAAAACAGGGTATCGCCTAAAACCTTAAGCACGCTGGGATAATTTGCTGAGCGATGCCTGCAAAGAGCAAGTAAACAGAGGTTAGCAATAACCCCCAATGCGCCCAACTTTCTGGGTGGAAATCGACCCATGCGGCCCATCCTGCAAAAAACGTCCAAGCCAGAGCAATGGGAAGCGAAAGAGCACGCCAGCGCATTGTGCGGACTGGGTGAATAAATTTAAGCGGAAGAAACATCGCAATCGCCAAGCCCGCCACTAAAAATAGCGTGATCCAGAAATTTGGCTCTAACGCAAAAATAACAATCACAAGCATATTCCAACAGCCAGGAAACCCTTGAAAACTATTGTCCTTGGTTTTCATGTGCCCGTCACAAAAATACATGGCCGAGGTGAATGTGATGATGATGATCGCGAACCAGCCTGTCCATCCTGGCAATAGGCCAGATTTGAACAGAGCGAAGGCAGGAATAAACACATAGGTTAGATAATCAATGATCAAATCCAACAGAACGCCGTCAAATCGCGGCGCATTGGTTTTCACATCGACCTTACGCGCTAGCGGTCCGTCAATGCCGTCAACAGCAAAGGCCACAACGAGCCAGATAAACATAAGTCCCCATTTTGCCTCGCTTGCCGCCAACATTGCAAGCATCGCGAAGACGGCACCTGATGCTGTGAGCAAGTGAACGAAGAGGGCTTTTTGGCGTATAGACATAAGGATGAGGCTTTTCAGAATGAGGGGTTAAGACCGAGAGGCCTTTGGGTGGGTTTGTGAATAAACCTCCATTAGGCGGGCCGTGTCAACGCCTGTGTAGGCTTGGGTCGTCGAAAGATTGGCATGACCCAAGAGTTCTTGGATTGATCTGAGGTCGCCACCGGCGCTAAGTAAGTGCGTCGCAAAGCTGTGGCGTAAGGCATGTGGCGTCGCAGAAGGCGGCAAGCCAAGCTGCAGTCGGACGTTTTGCATCGTCTTTTGAATGATCCGCGGATTAAGTGCGCCCCCGCGGGTCCCTCGAAATAGAGGGGAGCTTGGGTCAAGATCGTAAGGACAGGCACGACAATAGGCATCAACAGCGGTTCTCGCCACGTCGATCACGGGAACGATGCGTTCTTTGCCCCCTTTACCAGTTATGCGCAGACTGGTGCCAAGGGGCGCATCTGCCCCCGTCAGAGCAAGGGCTTCAGATATGCGAAGTCCACATGCATAAAGAAGCGTAATGACGGCTGTATCACGCGCGGCAATCCAAGGCGTCAAAGATTGGCTCTCGACTGTTGTTAGCAAATCTTGCGCGGCCTCTTCGGCCAGTGGGCGGGGAAGTTTGTTTTGAAACTTGGGGGCTTTTGTCGATAGCACGATGGTAGGGTCAATCCCTTCGCGTTTAGCGAACCATTTATAAAAGCTTTTTACCGAGGATAATTTCCGTGCCAAAGACCGCGCGGAAATTTTGCGAGCGCGCAAGTGGGCCATCCATGACCGCATGTCGCTGACTTGCAGTGACACAAGCATGTCCTTGCCGCCTCGCTCGCCTCTATGCTCGGTGAGGAATGCGAGAAAATCCATGACATCGCGTTGATAGGCATCATGGGTGTTTTTAGATGTATTATCGAGAGCGGATTTAACGTCTAGCCATTCGGCAAGGTAATCCAAGCACGCCGATGAAATCAGGCTCATGCTAAATAGCGGCGCATGACACGTTCGAAAACGCCCCCAAAGAACGCAAGCAAATCCGTGCCTTGCTGTGGCGTGAAATGCTGTGGATCATCTGAGCCAAGCACCAGCATTGCGGGCAAGCGACCGGGACCAAAATCAAGTTTGAGACAGGCCTCTGTTTTGATGAAACCTGCATCCTCTCCAAAGACTTGCTCAGAGGCGGGTCCAACTGTTCGCAGTGTCACAGGTCGCGTGGGTGTATCACGTCCACCCGTAAGATAGGCCTCAACAAACCCAGGAATAACGAGGGTTATGACATCGCTTACGTCGCTTAATGCGGCGGCGGCATCCATATCGGTTTGACGAGTTTCAAGCACGAGCCGAATGCTATCTATGCGCAGAATTTCGGCAACGTCGCCTTGCAAGTCCGCCATGAAATGTTCGAATTCAACACCATCCATAAGACGCAAAATAGCGCGGTGAACTTGGTTCGTGCCTGCTAGATTGTCATATGCGGCGGCAATGACACTGCGATGCGTGTCTTCAAGACGATCAAGGCGGTCTTCTAGCCTATTCATTGCCACACCACGAAGATCGACAATATTCGACCCCATGGATTTTTCATTTGCAGAAATAAGGGCGCGGATGACGGCTTGATCATCCAAGACAAGGTCAGGTTCCGACAAAATCTTTTCGCGGAGTTCCTTTTCATAATCTGGATTGCTGGTCATGTTACGCACCCTTTATTCAACCTATTGGCGTTCTAGCACAAGTTTATAGGATTTTCTGCCCTGTTTTTTCAATATCTGCCAAAAATGCTGCCAAACCTTTGTCGGTGAGGACATGATTTGCAAGGGATTTGATAACCGCAGGTGGGGCTGTCATCACATCCGCACCGATAAGGGCGCAATCTTTGACGTGGTTTACTGTGCGAATTGAGGCCGCTAGAATGTTCGTTTCAAACCCGTAGTTGTCATAGATCGCTCTGATATCAGAGATCAGATCCAAGCCATCGATATTCACATCATCCAACCGTCCTATGAAGGGCGAAATGAATGTTGCGCCTGCTTTTGCGGCCAACAAAGCTTGGTTCGCAGAAAAACAGAGGGTCACATTGACCATTTTGCCTTCGTTAGTCAGCGTTTTACAGGCTTTCAAGCCATCCCAAGTGAGGGGAACTTTTACCGCGATGTTGTCTGCGATTTCAGCCAGTTTACGGCCCTCAGCGATCATTTGATCGGCATCAGTTGCCGTGACCTCTGCGCTCACTGGGCCTGACACGATTGAACAAATCTCTTTGGTGACTTCGATGATGTCACGACCAGATTTCTTGATCAAGGATGGGTTGGTTGTTACACCATCGACCATTCCTAGGTCGTTGAGTTCTGCGATTTCATTAATTTCAGCGGTGTCTACGAAAAATTTCATCTCGTTTGTCCTTTGATGGGTTGGCCTTATCTCGCTGAGGCTTTACTTCAATAAGGGATCAATCAAAAGCCCAAAGGGACCGCAAACTGTGTCTGACCCCGAATTTTTTCACCAAGGTGAGCTCATTTCTGTGTTGACGACGCAGCCGTTGGATCGGTTTTTGGATTACAAAGCGCCCGAAGGTGGATGTTTTCGCGGGGCTTTTCTCGAGGTCCCCTTGGGGCCGAGGAAAGTTCTCGGTGTGGTTTGGGGCACGGGACAAGGCGGGTATGACATCGCCAAAATTCGCTCTGCTATCCGTGTGCTTGATGCGGCACCGATGCGCGATGAGCTCAAGACATTTTTGCAAAAAGCGGCGGATTATACGATTACGCCGCTGACGGGTATGTTGCGGTTAGCGACGCGTGCCCCGGGACTAAGTAATCCACCCTCGATGCAGAAAATTTATCGCATAGGGAATACGAGCCTAGGCCGGATGACCAAGGCGCGCGAACGGGTCATTGCGACGATGGAGGATTTTGCCGGTGCGGGCTTTACCCTGAGCGAACTGGCCAAAATGGCGGGAGTGTCGACCTCTGTGATTAAGGGAATGGTTGAAGCAGGTTCGTTGTTAGAGGAAAGCACGCCGCGTGATGCGCCATTCTTGCGCATGGACCCCGATTATGGCGCCAAAGACTTGACCAGCGATCAAACAACGGCGGCGCATCAGCTCTGTGATTATGTCCGCGCAGAGGGGTATAACACGACTTTGCTGCGTGGCATCACAGGGTCAGGGAAAACCGAAGTCTACCTAGAGGCCGTCGCCGAATGTCTGAGGAAAGGGCAACAAGCCTTGGTATTGTTGCCCGAGATTGCATTAACGGCTGAATTTTTAACACGCGTTGAAGCCCGCTTTGGGGTACGCCCAGCGGAATGGCATTCTGGCGTGACCATGACCGAACGGCGTCGCGTGTGGAAAATGGTCGGTCAAGGTGGTGCTCAATTTGTGGTCGGTGCGCGATCTGCGCTCTTCCTTCCCTATCAATCCTTGGGCTTGATTATTGTGGATGAGGAACACGACACCTCCTACAAACAAGAAGACGGTGTTTTATATAACGCGCGCGATATGGCTGTGTTACGTGCCTCGATTGCAGGTGCCAAAGTCGTCCTTGCCTCCGCAACGCCAAGCTTGGAAACATGGGTCAATGCGGAGAGTGGCAAATACAACAAGGTTGAATTAACCGCCCGCTACGGCAAGGCGGTTTTACCGCAGCTGAGTGCCATTGATATGCGGGCGGAGAAATTACCGTCCGATCGATGGATATCATCCGTGTTGCAGTCGCAAATCAAACAACGGATCGCGTTGGGTGAACAGTCGCTCTTGTTTATCAACCGCCGTGGTTATGCGCCTGTCACCCTTTGTCGGGCCTGTGGACAGCAGATTGGGTGTGACACCTGTGATGCCCGCCTCGTCGAGCATCGGTTTCAAAAGCGGCTTGTGTGTCATCAATGTGGGGAAAGCAAACCCATTCCCAAGGCCTGTCCTCATTGTGAGGCAGAGGATCGTTTGGCCCCTGTTGGACCAGGTGTTGAGCGATTGGCAGAAGAGGCCGCCGCTTTATTTCCAGAGGCAAGAGTGGCGGTGTTATCCTCGGATTTATTTGGGTCCGCACGCTCTTTGAAAGAAGCGATAAATTCCATTGCAGAGGGTGGAGCCGACATCATCATCGGAACACAGCTTGTGGCCAAAGGACATAATTTCCCCAATTTGACTTTGGTTGGCGTGATTGATGCGGACTTGGGACTACAGGGATCTGACCTGCGCGCCTCAGAGCGGACATTTCAGCTCATGCGCCAAGTTGCGGGTCGCGCTGGGCGTGCAGAAAAGGCAGGTGTTGCCATGTTACAAACCTATCAGCCCGAGCATCCAGTCATTCATGCCATCTTGCATGGGGACGAAGTGGGCTATTGGAACGCTGAGGCCGAGGGCCGCCGCGCCGCTGGTGTTCCGCCCTTTGGTCGCTTGGCCGCTATTATCATCTCTGCAACGGATGCAACGATTTCGCATGACTTAGGAATGTTTCTGGCCCAACATGATGCCCCGCTGCGCCGTGTCGGGGCGCAAGTCTTCGGACCCGCGCCAGCCCCGATTGCGCGTATTCGCGGACGTTTCCGCACGCGGTTATTGGTCAAAGGGGATAAAAACACGGCTCTGCAATCCGCACTAAGCGAATGGGTTGCGCAAGTTCAGTTAAAAGGGGACACGCGCTTGGCGATTGATATTGACCCCTATAGCTTTTTGTAAACGGGGCGCATGGGCCACAAATTAGGCTCGCATTCCCACATTATACGGGTTAGGAGGCAGGCATGAGAAAACATGTCACTCTTGCCGAAGCTCAGGCTTTCCCGCTTTGGCGTCGCCCTATAGCGCTATTGTTCTTAATGGCGCTCGCAATGCCGATTGCGTTCAATGTATGGTCCGCCTTGTTGAACAATTTTGTGATCGAGGTCGGTAATTTTGACGGCTCTGACATTGGGTGGTTGCACACTGTTCGAGAAATTCCAGGGTTCTTTGCGATTGGTGTGATTGCTCTGATCATGTTCATACGCGAACAGGTTTTGGGTTTGGTCTCGCTTTTGATGCTGGGGGCTGCAACGGCAGTAACCGCCTATTTCCCGTCCATGGGTGGTATTTTAACAATCACAATGCTGAGCTCGATCGGCTTTCACTATTATGAAACGGTTAACCAATCGCTTCAGCTTCAATGGTTGCCCAAGGATCGCGCGCCCAAAGTCTTGGGATGGCTCATGGCGGCAGGCTCGGCGGCAACTTTGGTGGCCTATGCGGCGATCGTCGTCACATGGCGGGCCTTTGATCTCTCCTATAGTCTTGTCTATATGATTGGGGGAGGGGCGACGGTTGTGTTGACGATTTTGGCGTTTGCCCTCTATCCACAATTCGAAGCGCCCACACCGCAGGTCAAAAAGTTTATCCTTCGACGCCGGTATTGGCTCTATTACGCCTTGCAATTCATGGCAGGTGCGCGGCGTCAGATTTTCGTAGTCTTTGCAGGCTTTATGATGGTGGAACGCTTTGGGTTCGACGTGCATGAAATCGCATCGCTCTATTTGATCAACTTGGTGATCAATATCGTACTGGCCCCATTGTTCGGACGTTTTGTTGCATTCTATGGCGAACGGCGTGCCTTAGCATTTGAATATATTGGCCTTGTGAGCGTGTTCTTGGCCTATGGCGGAATTTACTATTTTGGCTGGGGGGTCTTGCTCGCCTCTATTCTCTATATTTTGGATCACTTGTTCTTTGCTCTCGCTTTGGCGCTGAAGACCTATTTCCAAAAGATTGCGGATCCAGGTGATATTGCACCAACTGCTGCCGTGGCCTTTACGATCAATCACATCGCGGCTGTGTTCCTACCTGCCGCATTAGGGTATCTTTGGTTAGTGTCCCCAGCGGCGGTATTCATGCTTGCGGCTACTATGGCGGGCGTATCGCTTGGTCTGGCTTTGTTGATCCCACGCCATCCTGCCAAAGGTCATGAGACCATATTCCAAACACGACTTAGCGCGGCCGCCCTTTAGTGTGCCACAAGTAAACAGCGGAGATTCCGAATGACGACCTATAGCGCAATTACGACCCTCACAGGCAAAGAGCCTGCGGAACAGATGGGGCTTGCGATGGAAAACATGATCCCAGAGCCGACGGGCATCGGGGTCTATGAATTAGAAGATGGATCGGGCCTCTGGGAAGTCGGCGCCTATTTCGTTGAGGCACCTGATGAAACCGAGCTTGCCCTTTTGGCGGCGGCCTTTGGGTCCAAACCTTTTGTTGTTTCAGAGGTTCCTGCAACGGATTGGGTGTCGCACGTGCGGCGTGAGCTGTCCCCTGTGGTTGCGGGGCGGTTTTTCGTCTATGGGAGCCATGACGCGGACAAGGTTCCAGAGACGAGCGAGCCGTTGTTAATCGAGGCGGCAATGGCCTTTGGGACAGGGCATCATGGCACGACTTTGGGATGTCTCAAGGCATTGGATCGACTGGCTAGCAATGGGTTTCAGGGTCACAACGTGGCCGACATAGGATGTGGCACAGCTGTTTTGGCGATGGGGGCGGCCCGTCTTTGGCCTGAACAAGTGATCGCCTCTGATATTGATGAGGTCGCCGTTGATGTGGCCTTGGCAAATGCTCAAGCGAATGGATTAGAGGGTCGTATCCATTGTGTTGAGGCGGCTGGATTTGATCATCCCGATATTGCGGCACGCGCGCCGTTTGATTTGGTTTTTGCCAATATCCTAAAAGGGCCGCTTATGGATTTGGCTGATGATATGGCGACCCATATTGCCATCGGTGGCTATGCGATTTTGTCGGGTCTCTTGGTCGAACAGGCGCAGGATATCATTGATCGCTATCAGAGTGCTGGATTCACTTTGGATCATAGAGATGACATTGGCGAATGGTCGGCTCTGACGTTGATCCGCACTTAAGGAAGACTTGCAAAAGAAAAGCCGTGTGATGTGGATCACACGGCTGTTTTCGACGGGGAGAGGTCGAAAAATTAATATGTGCGTGTTGCAACATCTTCGATGTCGCCACGGCACAAACCGATGTCTGCCAGTTCACGATCAGTCAAAGCATTAAGAGACTTACGTGTTGAACGTGCGTCGTTCCAAGCATGAAACGCTGAGATGATAGAAGCGAGAACGTTAATTTTGCGTGCTGATGCAGAGTACGCGATGTTTGTGTTGATTGCGGCCATTTTTCTAATCCTAGAAAGCGTTGAAGTCTAAAGCTCACTTAGGGCCGCTTTGTCACAATGACAATTGTGCATTTTGCATTGCATCTATGCCCGCATTGCATGGGTCTGAGGGGATCAAATAGCCCATATTTTTATGATCGAAATTGGTCTTTTGTCGCGAAAGTATCATCAGTTCTGTCGCAATTGAATGTCGAGATGTCGAATACAGTTGAAACGTTTTATAATTGGCTTTTGTTCACCTTTCGTGCTAGTGCTGTAAAAAAACAATAATAGGCACAGAGCATGCGCGTTTTAGGGATCGATCCTGGTCTGAGGAATATGGGTTGGGGCGTCATTGACGTCGAAGGAAGCCGAATCAGTCACGTTGCAAATGGTATTTGCCACTCAAAAGGAACGGATTTGGCGCAGAGGTTATTGTCCCTGCATGGGCAACTGAGCGACGTTCTGGCAAGATATGCCCCTGAAACAGCGGCGGTTGAGCAAACCTTTGTTAACAAAGATGCGGTTGCAACGCTTAAATTGGGTCAAGCGCGCGGTATCGCCCTCTTGGTTCCAGCGCAGGCTGGATTGGATGTCGCTGAATATGCGCCCAATCAGGTCAAAAAGACTGTTGTTGGGGTAGGTCATGCTGACAAAGCGCAGATTGATCATATGGTGCGCTTGCAAATGCCGGGAGTGCAAATCGCGGGGGCGGATGCCGCAGATGCGCTTGCTATTGCATTGTGTCATGCTCACTTTGCGCGGTCGGCGGATAGGCTCGGGCAAGCATTAGCAAAGGCGGGATTATGATTGGTAAATTAACGGGGCGCGTCGATTATCGTGCAGAAGACCACATTCTCTTGGATGTCCAAGGCGTCGGCTATGTCGTTTATTGTTCTGAGCGCACATTGATGGCGTTGCCACGCTCTAGCGAAGTCATCTCTCTGTACACTGATTTATTAGTGCGCGAAGACCTGTTGCAGCTCTTTGGCTTTACCTCTTTGGTGGAAAAGGAATGGCATCGCCTCTTGATGAGCGTGCAAGGTGTCGGCGCGAAGGCCTCTCTTGCGATTTTGGGCACGCTTGGGCCTGATGGCGTCAGTCGCGCAATCGCTCTAGAGGATTGGAACGCCGTCAAAGCCGCAAAAGGGATTGGTCCCAAAACGGCGCAACGTGTTGTCCTTGACCTCAAAGACAAAGCGCCAAGCGTTATGGCAATGGCGGGTCAGTTTGGGGATACCTTGGACATGCATCAGGACCAAGTCGTTGATGATGCGGATACGGCCACAGTATCACCGCAACCCGCGCCGAATAAAAAGGCGACACCAAAACCAAGGCCTGCCTCCGCCGCCGCGCAATCAGAAGCATTGTCGGCGTTGCAAAACTTGGGCTACTCTCCGAGCGAAGCCGCAAGTGCGGTTGCAACGGCACAGGGTGAGTTGCCCGATGCGGGAACATCTGATTTGATCAGAGCCGCTTTGAAATTATTGGCGCCAAAGGACTAAGGTATGAGTGATCCAGATCCCATGATGCGCGCGGCACCTCAGCCCGAAGACAATGATCGCGCATTGCGTCCTCAAGGCTTGGATGAATTTATTGGTCAAGAGGAGGCGCGCGCAAACCTCAAGGTGTTCATCCAATCGGCACGTCAGCGCGGTGAAGCAATGGATCATACCTTGTTTTATGGCCCCCCAGGTTTGGGCAAAACGACACTTGCGCAGATTATGAGCCGTGAGTTGGGTGTGAATTTTCGCATGACTTCTGGTCCCGTTCTTGCAAAAGCTGGGGATTTGGCGGCGATTTTGACCAACCTTGAGGCGCGTGATGTGTTGTTTATCGACGAAATACATCGCTTGAATCCCGTCGTTGAAGAAGTGCTCTATCCTGCGCTCGAGGATTTCGAGCTGGATTTGGTCATTGGCGAAGGGCCAGCTGCGCGGACGGTCCGTATTGAACTACAGCCCTTTACCCTTGTCGGCGCGACGACACGGCTTGGGCTTTTGACGACGCCACTTCGTGATCGGTTTGGCATTCCGACGCGATTGCAATTTTACACAGAGTCTGAGCTTTTCGAGATTGTGTCGCGAAATGCTCGAAAACTAGGGGCGCCTGCGGACGAAGGCGGTGCGCGTGAGATCGCCAAAAGGGCTAGAGGGACCCCGCGCATTGCAGGACGGCTTTTGCGGCGTGTGGTGGATTTTGCGGTTGTCGAAGGGGATGGCGTCGTGACGCAAGCCTTGGCAGATCATGCTTTGACCCGTTTGGGGGTCGATAAGCTGGGGCTTGATGGCGCGGATCGACGGTATTTGCGCCTCATTGCCGAGCATTATGCAGGTGGTCCTGTTGGGATAGAAACAATGAGCGCGGCCCTGTCGGAAAGCCGCGATGCCTTGGAAGAGGTGATTGAGCCGTTTTTATTGCAACAAGGGATGGTTCAACGGACCCCACGTGGTCGCATGTTGTCTCAGCGTGCTTGGGATCATCTGGGTATGACGCCGCCCAAAACCCAAGGCGGCTTGTTCGATTAATCGCGGAAGCCTCCGGCGGGAGTATTTTGGGCAAAGATGATGTCAGGGGTTTGAAAATCAGTCTGTTCCTTGATACGAGATCCTCAACAACGAGGTGCTTTGATGACAGCTGACGAAATCACATCCCTATTTACCCGAAGCTCTGGGGAATATGCCTTTGCCCGTTGGGGTCGACCGATTGCGCCTATTGTGTTTGGTGTGACCGATGACACGATCGGCGTTGTCAAAGGGGCGCTTGAGGCTGTGATGGTGTTGAGTGGTCATCAATTGGCTGAGACGGATCCCGAATTGGGATCGAACCTCATGATGTTTTTCTTTTTGGACTGGGATGAGTTATTGGACGTTCCAGATTTGGATCGTTTGGTTCCAGATTTGGCGCCTTTGGTTGCAAGGTTGAAAGAGGCGGATGCCAATCAATACCGAATTTTCCGCTTTGATGAGCAGGGGGCGATAAAGGCCTGTTTCGTGTTTTTACGGATGGATCAGCATTTATCCGATGTGCCTGCTGAGACACTTGCTTTGTCGCAAATCGTTCAATCAGTGCTGCTTTGGTCCGACACGGCTTTTCGGGGACAATCGCCATTGGGGCAAACGGAAAGTGGCGCAGTCTTGTTGCGCCCAGACGTGTCCAACCTTATTCAAGCAGCCTATGATCCCGTGATGCCCGCCGTTGCAAATGATGCCTCGCATGCCTTGCGATTGGCCGCGCGCGTCGCAGTAAAGCGAGAGAACTAGAGATGCATAGTTTCACATGTCGCGTTTATTACGAAGACACCGATATGGCGGGCATTGTCTATTACGCCAATTATTTGAAATTCATTGAGCGCGCGCGCAGTGAATGGGTCCGTAGCCTCGGTGTGGATCAAGGCAAGCTCAAGGAAGAGGACGGAATTGTTTTTGCTGTGCGTCGCATTGAGGCCGATTATTTGCGCTCTGCGGTCTTTGATGATGAGCTCACAATAACAACGGAAATGAAATCGCTCTCACCTGCTCGGATCATCCTAGAGCAGGTCGTTCGTCGCGACAGTGATGTTGTGTTTCAGGCGGATGTGACGCTTGTTGCGATGACGGAAAACGGGAAACCAACGCGGCTTCCTTCAGTTTTTCGGCAATTTCTTGCGTGAAGCGGCGGCTCAAGTCTTCGTGATTTCTATATTCCTTGGTTTTTTTGTGAATCTGAGTTAAGGAATAAGAAAACAAGAGCCGATGATCGGCCAAACAAAGAGCAGTTATTATGGAAGCAGAGACGCTGGCCATGGCACAAGAGATTGATTTCTCTTTCTGGGCCTTATTCGCACGTGCGACATTTACCGTTAAACTCGTTATGATCATGTTGATCGTGGCCTCATTTTGGTCATGGTCCATTATTGTTCAGCGATCCATTGCCTTGCGCAATGCACGCAAAGAAGCCGCTGATTTTGATCGCGCCTTTTGGTCAGGAGAGCCGTTGGATGAGCTCTATCGACAACTCGGCCCGGAACCCTCGGGACGATCTGAGCGCGTTTTTGCGGCCGGTATGTTCGAGTGGGATCGTAGCCACCGTCAGGATGGCGGATTAATCGCAGGTGCACAGTCGCGCATTGAGCGGTCCATGGATGTGGCGGTAACCAAAGAAGCCGATAGCCTTCAGTCTGGTTTAACGGTTTTGGCAACAATTGGTTCGACGACGCCGTTTATTGGATTGTTCGGAACCGTTTGGGGTATCATGAATGCCTTTATCGAAATTGCTGAACAACAGAACACAAATTTAGCCGTGGTTGCCCCAGGGATTGCGGAGGCTTTGCTCGCCACTGGATTAGGATTGTTGGCCGCGATTCCAGCTGTGATTTTCTATAACAAGCTGAGCAATGATAGTGATCGCATTATCGCAGGATACGAAAGCTTTGCGGATGAATTTTCCACCATCCTGAGCCGTCAGTTGGATAGCTAAGATGGGGGCGTCATTACCGCAGAAAACAGGAAAAGGGCGGAGGCGATCGCGCAACCGTCCAATGGCCGAAATAAACGTCACACCGTTTGTTGACGTGATGCTGGTTCTGTTGATTATCTTTATGGTGTCCGCGCCTATGCTGACGGTTGGCGTGCCGCTTGAATTGCCCAAGACGGCGGCGAATGCTTTGCCAACGGATGCCGAAGAGCCGCTGACAATTTCGATTACCAGTGATGGCATGATTTCTATTCAGGAAACACAAATCGCGCGCGATGAATTGGTGTCCAAATTGCGGGCAATCGCTGCGGAGCGTAGCAATGACCGCGTGTTCCTAAGAGCGGATGGCGCGATTGCTTATGAGCAAGTTGTCCAAGTTATGGGGGCTTTGAATGCTGGAGGGTTTTCCAATATTGGCCTTGTGACGGACGTTGGTGGCCCTGCTTTGAATGGGCAAGGCAATTAGGCGTGAGCATGCACATTGGGCATTATATCTCGGGCGGGGCGCATATTGGATTGCTTGGCTGGGCCCTATTTGGTGGGATGTTTTCACCAAAGCCACAGGATATGACGGTGGCGCAGGTCTCAATTATTTCCGCCAGTGATTTCGAAATGATGCAAGCGCAATTTGCGCCGCCCCTTGCTATGGATGATATGCCTCAGCAACCAGACAGCGCGCCAAGCGATGAGGCCCCTGATGTTACACTTGCGCAGGATGCGTCACTCGATCCGCCCCCTGTTCCAGAGGCTATTGAGCAACCTGACGATCCGATTGCTCCTATTGCGCCTGAACCACTTGATATTCCAATTCCAGATGTGGCCGATCAAGCTGTTGAAATGCCTGTTCCGGCTGAGGACATTCCTCAAACGATGCCAACTGCAGGCGATGATAAGCCAATTGATGCAAATCGCGTTGCCCCTGTTCCAATTGCCCCTGAGGCGCCTGCTTCTGATGTTGCGGATATTGTTCAAGACCAAGCGATCGCGACACCGGATACGACTGAGCTTGTTCAAGCCGAAGAAAAGGCAACTGCCCCCGAGGCGGCAAGCAGCGCCATTATTACAGAAGCCGTGGAAACGGGCACCGGCGCACCAACGGCTTCGCTTCGGCCGCCATCACGCCCGAAACGTCCAGAGGCTCCCGAGCTTGAACCAGACACTCCAAAGCCTGCAGAGGTTGCTGAGACAGCGGATCCAGAACCCAAGGCAGCAGAGGATGATGCGGCCGTTATGGCGGCATTAGAGGCGGCATTAGCCGCATCTGTGCCATCAGCGCCGTCGCTCACCGCAAATGAAATGAGCGGGTTGCGATTGGCGGTTCAGCAATGCTGGGTCGTGGATGTTGGGAGCGAAGCCGCCAACATCACAGTCACAGTTGGAATGGCACTTGATCAAGAGGGCCGCGTTGAACAAGGTAGCATCAACTTGATTGAGGCATCTAGCGGAAGCGCGAATGCCGTCGAAATCGCATTCCAGGCCGCAAGACGCGCGATATTACGCTGTCAAAAAGACGGATTTGAATTACCGCTGGATAAATATGACCAGTGGCGAAATATTGAAATGGTATTTAATCCTGAGAATATGAGGACACGATAATGAAACATTTATTAACCGTCATAGCATGGCTGGTCATGGCTGGTACGGCCCTTGCGCAACCTCTTAGGATTGAAATTACAGATGGCGTTATCGAGCCAATCCCTTTCGCAGCGCCTGCCTTTATTCCTGAAACGACGGGTGCTGTTGAGTTTTCCAATCAATTGGCCGAGGTGATTTCTGCGGATTTGACTGGAACAGGCTTGTTTCGCCAAATTCCACAAAGCGCCTTTATTTCACAAATCACGTCCTTTTCATCGCCCATCCAATATTCTGACTGGAAGGCGATCAACACCCAAGCGCTCATCAGTGGTGCAGTGAGTGTTGAGGGGGACACAGTCACAGTAAAATTCCGTCTCTACGATGTTTTCGCAAACCAAGAGCTTGGATCGGGGTTGCGCCTCAGCGGAACGCGCGATGGATGGCGCCGCATTGCCCACAAAGTGGCGGATGTTGTCTATAGTCGTATCACAGGCGAAGGAGCTTATTTTGACAGCCGTGTTGTGTTTGTCGCCGAAACAGGGTCCAAAGCTGCGCGTCGCAAACAATTGGCTATCATGGATTATGATGGTGCCAATGTTCAGTACCTTACTGGATCAAATGATATTGTTTTGGCGCCGAGGTTTTCACCCACAGGGGATCGCGTGCTGTATACGAGCTATGAAACAGGTTTCCCCCGCATCTATCTTATGGATGTTGGATCGGCAAACCGTCGCGTGTTGCAAAACAGCGAGGGCACAATGAGCTTTGCCCCTCGCTTTTCACCTGATGGGAATACGGTTGTCTATTCCTTAGAGCAGGGTGGGAATACAGATATCTATGCGATGTCACTGCTCAGTGGGGAGACCCGTCGATTGACGAATGCGCCATCAATTGAAACAGCGCCTAGCTTTTCACCAGATGGATCGCGCATTGTGTTTGAGAGTGACCGTTCAGGAACGCAGCAGCTCTATGTCATGTCGGCAAATGGGGATGCTCCTCAGCGGATAAGTTTTGGTCAGGGTCGCTACGGGACGCCCGTGTGGTCACCGCGCGGTGATATGATCGCCTTTACCAAGCAAAACAAAGGACGGTTTCATATCGGTGTGATGCGTGTCGATGGCTCAGAGGAGCGGCTATTGACGGCCTCGTTTTTGGACGAGGGTCCAACGTGGTCGCCAAACGGACGGGTCATAATGTTCACACGAGAAACCCAAGGCACCTCGGGTGCCGCGAGCCTTTATTCAGTCGATATATCTGGGCGAAACCTCAAACAGGTGCGCACTCCAGGCGGTGCATCTGATCCAGCATGGTCGCCCCTTGGTCGGTGATGACAGTGCATTCCCAGTTGGTTAAAAATGTGATAGTGTTAACAAAAAACAAAATGAGGCAGAAAATGAAACAAATTCAAAAAGCATGCATGATTGCGTCGCTGGTTGCTTTGGCCGCCTGTAGCAATTTCAAACCGGACAATAATTTGGGCGCGGGCGGCGGTGAGAGTGTCACTCTTCAGCCCTCTGATGCTATGGGTGCACAAGATCCTAAGTCCCCCGCATATTTCCAGCAAACTATTGGGGATCGGGTGTTGTTCACAGTTGATCAGTCATCTGTAAATCAGCAAGGTCAAATGGTTTTGGACAGCCAAGCAGAATGGCTTGCTTCAAATCCAGACTATCAAGTTGTCATCGAAGGCCATGCGGATGAGCAAGGCACGCGGGAATACAACCTTGCTTTGGGTGCGCGTCGGGCAAATTCTGTCAAAGAATACTTAACAGCTATCGGGATCGATGCAGGCCGCATTCAAACTGTAAGCTTTGGGAAAGAGCGTCCTATCGAAATCTGTTCCCAAGAATCCTGCTACGCGCAAAATCGTCGCGCGGTAACCGTGTTGAAAAACCTAGGGTTCTAAGATGATAAAGACTGTCGCAGCATTCTTTTGTGCCGTCCTTGTCATGGCTCCTGTTGTGCATGCACAAGACAGGGACAAAACCCTTGCGGATGTGCGACAGGACTTATCCCTTTTGTTTGTGGATGTTCAGCGGCTTAAACGGGAATTATCCACGACGTCGGCACCCTCTGCGACGGTCTCTGGTGGGTCTGCATTGGATCGGATCAATTCAATTGAAAGCGAATTGCAACGCCTGACAGGGTTGATTGAACAGTTGGATTTCAAAATAAACCAAATTGTTAAAGACGGCACAAATCGTATCGGCGATCTCGAATTTAGGTTGGTCGAGCTTGAAGGTGGGGATGTGTCATCCCTTGGGCAAACTTCGACGCTTGGTGGTGTTATGTCACCGCCTATGGAGGAAAGCTCCTCAGCACAAGAAGCTGAACTTGCCGTTGGTGAGCGCGCAGATTTTGATTTTGCCATGGCCTCCGTTACAGATGGCAATTATCAGCAGGCAGCTGAGTTATTTGCACGCTTTAACCAAAATTACCCAAGCAGCCCCCTAAGTGCGTCCGCGCATCTAGAGCGTGGTAAAGCCTTGGTATTGGCGGCGGACTTGCGCCAAGCCGCGACGTCATTTTTGGATAGCTTTAGCAATTATCCAACATCAAACGTTGCTCCTGAAGCCTTGTTCCAATTGGGGAAAACTTTGGGGCAATTGGGGAAATCAGATGAGGGATGCCAAATCCTGTCTCAAGTTGAAATCAGATTCCCAAGCTCGGAATTTGTCCAATCTGCAAAACAAGAGCTCAGCACTCTGTCGTGTCTGTAACACTCGATCAATTGGCATCGCATTTTGACCAATCTATGCGCGCCTATTTTGCACAAGATTTCCCGGATTGCATTGGCGTCGCTGTCTCAGGGGGAAGCGATAGCCTTGCCACGTTATTCCTAACAGCCCAGTGGTGTCGTGACCTTAGGATCGATTGTCGAGCAGTGGTAATTGACCATGCTCTGCGCGATCAAAGCAGTGCAGAAGCCAAGTGGGTTGTTCAAACCGCCAAAGACTTGGGCGTGCCGTGTTCCGTCATGGTTTGGTCTCATGATGGTGTTTCATCCAATATCCAAGCCCAAGCTCGCACAGCGCGGTATCAGCTGATTGATAACTGGCGTGGCAAGATCAAATATGTGGTCACAGGACATACATATGACGATCAAGTTGAAACAGTTCTTCTCAGGCTCAAACGAGGCTCTGGTGTTGATGGCTTGTCAGGCATGAGCAATCACCGAGTCATGCAAGGTGAAAACGGGGATTGGAGCCTGTTACGACCGAACCTAACAGTCGAACGCTCGGTTTTGCGGGACTTCCTTAGTCAGCAGGGTCAGTCATGGATTGACGATCCCTCAAACGATAACGACATCTTTGACCGTGTTCAAATGCGACGTCTCATTCCGCAGCTGCATGACTACGGCATTACGTCTCAGACAATCGTTAAAACGGCTGATCGGATGCGGCGCGCTCAGCAGGCATTAGATCATTATACCCGCGAGTTGGCCAAGACATCCGTCAGCATTGAATATGGGGATGTGATTGTTGACCCTCACATTTTTCAAACGGCCCCCGAAGACATTCAATTTCGCCTCTTGGCACAGGCAATTTCTTGGGTTGGCTCAAACACATACAAACCACGGTTTTCAGCGCTAGAAACCGCGCGTCAGGTTGTCGAGCACGGCAAAGCGGTGAATGTCGCGGGAACAGTCGTCTTTCAACACAAAGGCAATTTGAGGATCACGCGGGAATATGAGGCGATTAAATTGCTCCAAGCGCACAGTCATTTCGATCAAAGATGGTCAATTGCCTGTGGCCCGACCGAAGTCATCCGTGCTTTGGGGCCTGAAATGGCCGTGACGTTGGATAAAACCACCCGAAAACTGATTCCGCATAGGACTCTGATCGTGCAACCTGCTATCTTTGAGGGCAATGAATTGAAATCTGTCCCCAGTTTGGAGCCAACTTCACAAAAAGGCGCGACAATTTGTGGCCAAGATATCTTTGTTTCGCACCTCAGGCATTGAACCTTGGGACGGGATGTCTATTTAACTTAAAATGACTGTGTGTTACACGCAGTGAAATCTTATTTCAGGAGAGTTTCCTTGGGCAACAATCGTAATATCGCCTTTTGGGTCGTCTTGTTCCTTTTGGTCGTTGTACTGTTCAATTTGTTCAGCACAGGCGCCACCACGGTTCAAAGTCGTAGTACAAGCTATTCGGACTTCGTCGCCTTTGTGACAAATGGAGATGTGTCCTCAGCGACGATCGACGGCGAGAATGTCACGTTCGTTCATTCCGACGGCAAACAATATGTTACTGTGCGTCCTCTCGATGCTGACGTGACACAGCTCTTGTTGGCCAACGGCGTTGCGGTCAAAGCCGAAAAGCAACAGCAATCAGGATTGCAGTCATTCTTGATGACCCTCTTCCCGTTCATTTTGCTCATCGGTGTTTGGATTTTCTTTATGAACCGAATGCAAGGTGGCGGCAAAGGCGGGGCTATGGGCTTTGGCAAAAGTCGCGCCAAGCTGTTGACTGAAAAACAAGGACGCGTCACCTTTGACGATGTTGCAGGTATCGACGAAGCCAAAGAAGAGCTAGAAGAGATCGTTGAATTCTTGCGTCATCCCCAGAAATTCAGCCGTCTCGGTGGTCAAATCCCCAAAGGGGCGCTTTTGGTGGGCCCTCCCGGTACAGGTAAAACATTGCTTGCGCGTGCGATTGCAGGCGAAGCAGGCGTGCCTTTCTTTACGATTTCTGGATCTGACTTTGTGGAAATGTTCGTCGGCGTTGGTGCCTCTCGTGTACGCGACATGTTTGAACAAGCCAAAAAGAACGCGCCTTGTATTGTGTTTATCGACGAAATCGATGCGGTTGGCCGCAACCGTGGTGCCGGATACGGCGGTGGAAACGATGAGCGTGAACAGACCTTGAACCAGCTTTTGGTTGAAATGGACGGCTTTGAAGCAAACGAAGGTGTGATCATCTTGGCGGCGACAAACCGTCGTGATGTTTTGGATCCCGCTTTGTTACGTCCGGGTCGTTTTGACCGTCAGGTCACAGTGCCGAACCCAGACATCAAAGGTCGTGAGAAAATCCTGAACGTGCATGCGCGCAAAACACCGCTGGGCCCTGATGTAGATCTACGCCTCATCGCTCGCGGAACACCTGGCTTTTCAGGTGCGGATCTTGCGAACCTCGTGAACGAAGCGGCACTAATGGCCGCGCGTGTGGGCCGCTCTGTTGTCATGATGACCGATTTCGAAAATGCCAAAGACAAAGTCATGATGGGCGCAGAACGCCGCTCAATGGTGTTGACCGACGATCAAAAAGAAAAGACCGCCTACCACGAAGCAGGACATGCAGTCGTCGGCCTAACCTTGCCGCAATGCGATCCTGTTTACAAAGCGACGATCATTCCACGCGGTGGTGCATTGGGCATGGTTGTGTCTTTGCCGGAAATTGATCGCCTGAATTGGCATAAATCTGAGTGCGAAGAAAAGCTTGCGATGACTATGGCGGGCAAGGCCGCTGAAATCATCAAATATGGCGAAGAGAACGTTTCGAACGGTCCTGCGGGTGATATTCAACAGGCGTCTGGTCTTGCACGCGCTATGGTGCTCCGTTGGGGTATGTCTGACAAGGTCGGCAACATCGACTATTCCGAAGCGCATGAAGGCTATTCTGGCAACACAGCAGGGTTGTCTGTGTCCGCAAGCACGAAAGAGCTTATCGAGGATGAAGTGAAAGGTTTTGTTCAGCGCGGATATGATCGCGCCTATGAAATCTTGACCGAAAAGCAAGAGGAATGGGAACGGTTAGCGCAAGGCTTGTTGGAGTATGAAACTCTGACAGGCGAAGAAATCAAACGCGTCATGAACGGCCAACCGCCCAAAGAGGAAAAAGACGACGACGAAGGCAGCAGCCCATCGTTAACAGCCGTCCCAAAGGCGAAACCCAAGGCCAAGCCGTCCGGCGATCCAGGTCTGGCTCCGGAAACGACCTAAACAAACTTTTAAAGCTTACAACAAAGACCCCGCCTCGTGCGGGGTTTTTTGTTTCCAATCTGGAAAAAACTGTCTTTGGTTATATCGTATATACTATAGGTAGAATCTGATACCCTTAAGGGACATGAGTGCCAAGGATAGTTGTTATGACCAGTTTATTTGAATTAAATGAATTAGAAGACCAAGTTGCATTGCCAGCTAACACTGAATTGGAACAATCAAACTATACCGTATTGAATGGCACGGATGGTGACGACACCATTGATAGCAATTTCGTCGATAGTGACGGCGACACGATGTCACAAAGTTATGATATCTACGCAGGTGCAGGTGATGATTACATCGAAGTGGATGGTATCCTACAGGGCGGCTATTATGGCCGAAATATATGGCTTGGAGAGGGCGCGGATACCCTCAACTTCGTACCGGAACAAGATCATGAAAATATTGATATTTTTGATTTCAAAGCCGAGGATACAATCCAGCTTAACGGGGTCACTCTGAATTGGAGCACGTTTAATGAATTGGACTTTACATATGATGAGTTCGGCAGCGAATTTGCTTTATGGAATGGTCAAGTCGACATATTTTTTCACGACACCACTCTTGATGCGGTCCTCGGCGAGCGGGGAGCTGTAGACGGCACGTCAGAGGCGGACCTCATCGACAGCGCATTCGTTGACGTGGACGGAGACGTTCTGTTTGATGGTGGAAATGAGGTTATCGCAGGGCAAGGTAATGACACTGTCATTGCTGGGTCTGGTGATGACACGATCTACGGAATTAGCGGCAATAATGTGATCGATGGTGGCGAAGGGGATGATGAAATTCATACGGGCCGCCATACCTCGGAAATCGATGCTGGCTATGGCAGCGATATAATTTATACAGATTTATCAAAGGGTGCCGATCACGTCGTTGATTTAGGAGAATACGATTGGGATCAGGACGAGCTGCATCTAGAAAATGTATCGCTCGACCGCGCAAGTCATGTGACCGTTAAGGGGTGGAATACCTACGATGATCAACTTTACATAGGCGAGAGCAGTGTCGCTTTTGAAGATTTATCAGATGGGATGACACTCTCGCAGAACGAAGATTCAGATGCTGTTTTGTCGTTTGGCGATGATGATACGCTAACTTTTGAAAATGTGTCACTTCGTGATTTGATTGGAACGTATTCCGATTATGTTTTGTCAGGGACAGATGGCGATGATTGGATGGACGCCGCGTATGTGGATGCGGATTATGACACTCTACAAACTGTTAACGAAATCAACCCTGGTGCAGGGAATGACTATGTTGAAGTGTCCGCTGAAGACTATTTAGCCATCAATTTAGAAGATGGCTCAGATACGATTAATGTCACTCTCGATAATAGCTACATCGGATATATCCAAATTTATAGTTTTTCTGATGACGATACTTTGCAGCTGAATGGTCAAGATGTGACCCTAGATCTGCTAGCAGACCTAGATATTAACGTCAGTGAAGATTATTATTACGATAGCGTTTACCTCGAAAATTACGATAGTGACAATCCTGTCTGTATCGTACTCTATGGTTCAGATTTCAATTTTCTACATGAATACCAAGAAGGCGTGAATGGAACCAATGGGGATGATTTAATCACCTCGGACTATTCGGATCGCGATGGGGAATCCGTTGGCGATGGCGACGATTTGGTGAACGCTGGTGATGGCAATGACATTGTCAAAGGATACAATGGCGCTGACACACTTTATGGTGGTTCTGGGGATGATGCTGTTTATGGGGATCGTGGGAATAATGCATTATTCGGAGAAGACGGCGACGATACGCTTGACTCTGGACGGCATAGTTCCATCCTAGAGGGCGGCGATGGTAATGACTATCTCATTGCCTCAATGCATAAAGGTGGTGATCACGTTCTGAGCGGGGGCGAGGGGTTTGATACTGTTGAATTGCGCTACCATGAGGCCTCAAAAATATCCAATATTGTGATCCAAGATTTCAACCCAGACCAAGATACCCTAAAATTGGGCGATGAGCTTCTTGATTTATCAAATTTACCAGAGGGTGCCACATTGGCAAACAATGAGGATGATAACGCGGTATTGACCCTTGCAACTGGCGACACAGTTGAATTTGAAAATATCACAACCAATGACCTACTCGGTATTGTAGAACCAAACGAACAGGTGGACGGAACAGATTATGCAGACGTGATAAATTTTGACTTTGTCGATGGCGAAGGCGAAATGGTCGGTAACACAGATGACCTAGTTTACGCAGGAAGCGGGCAAGACACGGTTTATGGATACAGAGGGGCTGATACAATTTATGGCGGATCAGGTCATGACGAAATAGACGGCTTGAAAGGTCAAAATGAGCTGTATGGGGAAACCGGCGATGATACGATAAGCTCAGGTAAGCATACTTCTCTGCTAAATGGAGGGCATGGCGATGATATGCTCTTGGCCGATATCGGGTCTGGTGGGGATCATACGCTGACTGGGGGGACGGGGTATGATAGACTGTACCTCGATGACGCCTCTGATAAAAAATTATCAGCTGTTGTCGTGAGTGATTTCGATCCAGAACAAGATACACTTGTTATCGACGACACCGTTGTAGAATTCGATAACCTCATGAGCGGATGGAGCCTGTCTGAAAATGAGGACGGCCATGCGGTTCTTAGCTTTAATGACGATGACACCGTAACGTTACAAGGTGTGGGTCTCAGCGATTTAGGTATTGAATTGCCAGAACCTGGTACCGTCGGAATTGTAGACGGAACGTCAGGTATCGACATAATCGATGAGACCTTTAGCGATTACGAAGGTGACATACTTACCGATGGTGATGATACGATCATGGCTGGTGCTGGTGATGATGAAGTCATCACAGATCGTGGAAATGACATAGTCTATGGTGGCGCAGGAAATGACTATATTGGGTCACTGCGAGGGTCTAATGAACTCTAGGGAGAAGAGGGGGATGATGCTCTCGTCGCACTCCGCCATACATCTTCGTTAGATGGTGGAGCAGGGGATGATATCCTTGGCGGCGATCTTTCCAAAGGTGCAGATCACACTATGACAGGTGGCGAGGGAGTAGACACTTTTGTCGTTGTGCGAATGAATGAAGAGAAGGTGTCTGATGTAACCATTACCGACTTTGAAGCGGCGTCTGAGACCCTTTATATAGACGAAACAGTTGTTGAATTTAGCCAGCTGGCTGACGATCAAAGCCTTGTTGATAATGAGGATGGACATGCAGTTCTAAATTTTGGATTTGGCGATTCAATTACCTTCGTCGGTGTAACGGCTCAGGAATTGGAAGAGGCCAATCCAATGAGCGATTTGTTCATTCCAATGTCAGATGAAGAGCTCGAAGACGAAATGCAGGATGAGCTTGGGTTAGAAATGCTTTTCTAACGAATTAGTTATACGCAATTGAAAAGGGCGCCTCGATGGGCGCCCTTTTGTGTTATGCGTGGATTGCGCCGTCGCCGCAGGCGAGTGCGGCTTCTCGGACTGCTTCGGAATAGGTCGGGTGCGCATGGCAGGTTAAGGCCAGATCCTGAGCTGAGGCTCCAAATTCCATTGCAACACAAATTTCGTGGATCAGGTCGCCAGCGGCTGGGCCGATAATGTGTGCACCCAAAATGCGATCGGTGGTCTTATCCGCTAGAATTTTAACAAACCCGTCTGCGGCAAAATTGGCTTTGGCGCGGCCATTGCCCATGAAGTTGAATTTACCGACCTTATAGGCACGACCCTGTTCCTTGAGTTGATCCTCAGTCAGGCCGACGCTGCCGACTTCAGGGTTTGTATAGATAACGCCTGGAATGACATCATAGTTCACATGTCCATGTTTGCCAGCGATGACTTCGGCCGCTGCCATGCCTTCATCTTCGGCTTTGTGGGCCAACATTGGGCCTTCGATCGCGTCACCAATCGCGTAAATGCCAGGAACGGCAGTCTGCCAATGCGCATCTGTTTTGATCTGACCGCGTTGGGTCATTTCTATCCCAAGCGCCTCTAGCCCAAGCCCATCGGTAAAGGGCTTGCGGCCTGTTGCAACCAACACCACATCCGCGTCAAGTTTGTGATCTGAGTCATCCTTGCGGAGTTTATAATTCACGCTTGCTTTGGTCTTTTTGGCGTCAACAGATTGCACGGCGGCACCCATGACGAAATTCATGCCTTGTTTCGCAAGAATGCGTTGGAAGGTTTTTTGGACTTCGCTATCCATACTGGGGGTGATCTTGTCGAGGAATTCGATAACCGTCACTTCTGAGCCAAGGCGCGCGTAAACCGAGCCGAGTTCAAGCCCAATGACGCCCGCACCAATAACGGCGAGTTTCTTGGGGATTTTTGGAAGGCTAAGAGCGCCTGTAGATGTCACAACGACTTCTTCGTCGATCTCTATTCCGGGAAGCGAGGATGGCTCAGAGCCAGAGGCGATGATGATATTCTTTGCAGTGTGGAGGTCGTCACCGACTTTCACTTGGCCAGCTGCGGGAATTGATCCCCAGCCCTTGAGCCAGTCGATCTTGTTCTTTTTGAACAAGAACTCAATACCTTTGGTGTTCCCGTCGATCGTTTCCGCCTTGTAGGCTTGCATCTGTTTCCAGTCCACTGAGGGAGATTTTCCCATCAACCCCATTTTGGTGAAGTTGTGTTCCGCCTCATGGAGCATATGAGAGGCGTGCAGTAGCGCTTTGGAAGGAATGCAGCCGACATTCAGGCAAGTGCCGCCAAGTGTCTCGCGGCCTTCAACACAGGCTGTTTTTAAGCCCAGCTGAGCACAGCGAATTGCGGCAACATAGCCACCTGGGCCACCGCCGATTACGATCACGTCATAAGATGCCATTTGAATGTCCTTTCAAGGTCGTGTGGTTCGGTATGGGGCTCTGCCCCTCTTGGTCCGTCATTGCATTTTGGACCAATTCACCCCGGGATATTTGTGAAAAAGAAGAAGTCATAGAAGTGAGGAGATAAGCATGAGGGTTGTCGCGCCTAAACCGATGGCCCAAATAAAGCTGCGCCAAGGAACCCAGCCAAACACATAGGCAGGAATGTATAAAATCCGAGCGATTAGATAGGCCCATGCGCAGAGCTGTGTGAGGGGAGTTGATTTGTCTAAGAGCGTGACCGTGAGCGCCGCTATGGTGAAGAGGATAAGCGCTTCGAAATGGTTGTTCATCGCACGGAAGGTGCGGCCTGTTTTAACGGAGGCCTGTTCGATCAAGGGGGTTCCCAAACGTTGAGGGTCGCGCGGTGACAGTGTTTTCCCAACACCCAATTCGATATTTGCAGGTATTGCCATCAGAGCGATTTGTCCGACCTGAAGTAATCCGGCGAGCGCGAGTACTGTTAGCTCAGTTGACATATCAAATCCTAGAATTGGCCCCACGCAAGGGGAGATCTCTTGCGTGGGAGACGTGTTTTACAAATCCATCAGGAGACGGCGAGGATCCTCAAGCGCCTCTTTGACGCGGACAAGGAAGGTTACCGCGCCTTTGCCATCAACAATCCGGTGATCGTAGCTCAGCGCGAGATACATCATCGGACGAATGACAACTTGGCCGTTGATCGCCATTGGTCGATCTTGGATTTTGTGCATGCCCAAAATGCCAGATTGAGGGGGGTTCAAAATGGGCGAGGACATCAAAGAGCCGTAAACACCGCCGTTTGAAATCGTGAATGTGCCGCCTTGCATTTCAGCCATGGAGAGTTTGCCGTCGCGCGCGCGCTTGCCTTTTTCGGCGATCGCTTTTTCAATTTCAGAAAAGGACATTTTGTCAGCATCGCGGATCACAGGAACAACAAGACCTGTTGGCGTTCCAGCGGCGACGCCCATATGGACGAAGTTTTTGTAAACGATGTCGGTTCCGTCGATTTCTGCGTTCACTTCTGGCACCTCTTTCAAGGCATGACAGCAGGCTTTGGTAAAGAAGGACATAAAGCCAAGACGGGCTCCGTGTTTCTTTTCAAAGATGTCTTTGTATTCTTTGCGAAGGGCCATCACCTCGGTCATGTCGACTTCGTTATAGGTAGTCAACATCGCTGCCGTGTTTTGGCTGTCTTTGAGGCGCTTGGCGATTGTTTGACGCAAACGGGTCATTTTAACGCGCTCTTCGCGAGATGCATCATCTGCGGAAGAGGCTGCGCGAGGGGCGGCTGGTGTTGGGGCCGCAGGAGCCGCAGCCGTTGCAACAGCTCGCGCGACGTCATCTTTCATCACGCGACCGTCTTTGCCAGTGCCAGTGACCGCATCGCGAGAAAGACCTGCTTCTGCCATTGCTTTTTTGGCCGATGGGGCATCTTCGATGTCTTTGCCTGCTGCTGCAGTGGGTGCAGGTGCGGAAACAGTTGGAGCCGCGCTTGATTGCACAGCGCCACCAATGACAGCGATTTTGGCATTTGCAGAGACTGTGTCGCCTTCGTTGGCGACAATCTCAGAGAGAACGCCAGCGGCAGGAGAGGGGACTTCGACAGAGACCTTGTCTGTTTCGAGTTCACAAAGCATTTCGTCTTGTTCGACAGTATCGCCAACTTTTTTGAACCAAGATGAGACAGTTGCCTCAGATACAGATTCGCCAAGTGTTGGAACCATGACGTCAACCGCATCACTTGAGGCGGCTTTGGCGGCAGGAGCTGGTGCGGAAGCGGTTGCTGTTGCAACGCCGCCTTCTGTGATGTTGGCTAAGAGCGCATCGACGCCGACTGTTGTGCCTTCGGCGGCGATGATATCCGTAAGAACACCAGCAGCAGGAGCAGGAACCTCAACCGTGACTTTGTCGGTTTCGAGTTCGCAGAGCATTTCATCCGCAGCAATTTGATCGCCAGGCTTCTTGAACCATGTGGCGACAGTCGCCTCTGTTACAGATTCACCGAGTGTTGGAACGCGTACTTCGGTCATGGGTTATTTCCCTTTTACTGTCAGCGCTTCGTCAATAAGCGCGGTTTGTTGTATTTTGTGTTGAGAGGCCAAGCCTGTTGCCGGAGACGCGCTTGTTGAGCGGCCGACATAGGTTGGGCGTGTGTGTTGAGCTTTGATGCGGGAGAGCACCCATTCAATATTAGGCTCCATAAAGGTCCAGGCACCTTGGTTTTTGGGCTCTTCTTGACACCATACCATTTCCGCTTGTGGGAAACGCTCCAGCTCTTTCATGGCTGAGATCGCTGGGAAGGGGTAGAATTGTTCGAACCGCAAGAGATAAACATCATCAAGACCGCGTGCATCCCGTTCCTCGAGAAGGTCATAGTACACCTTGCCAGAACACATCACGACGCGTTTGATTTTATCGTCTGCGACCAATTCGAGATCCGAGTTGCCTTTTTGTGCATCATCCCAAAGAACACGGTGGAACGAGGATCCATCTGTAAAATCTTCGGCATTCGAAATACACATTTTGTGTCGTAGCAATGATTTCGGCGTCACCAAGATCAATGGTTTGCGGAAGGAGCGATGCAATTGACGGCGCAAGATGTGGAAATAGTTCGCAGGCGTTGAACAATTCGCAACGATCCAGTTGTCCTGACCACACATTTGCAAGAACCGCTCTAGGCGCGCAGAGGAATGCTCTGGGCCTTGGCCTTCGAAGCCATGTGGCAAGAGGACCGTCAGACCTGACATCCGCAACCATTTGCTTTCACCAGAGCTGATGAATTGGTCGAACATGATTTGAGCGCCATTGGCAAAATCGCCAAACTGAGCTTCCCAAAGCACGAGCGCATTGGGTTCAGACAGAGAATAACCATATTCAAATCCCAAAACCGCATATTCGGACAACATGGAGTCGATGACTTCGTACTTGGCTTGGCCCGGGCGGATATTGTTGAGGGGATAGTAACGCTCTTCTGTTTCTTGGTTCACAAGTCCAGAATGCCGCTGGCTAAAGGTGCCGCGTGTTGCATCCTGACCAGAAAGGCGTACAGGATAGCCTTCTGTTGCCAGTGAACCAAAGGCTAAGGCTTCTGCCGTGGCCCAGTCAAAACCTTTGCCGCTTTCGAACATTTTCTTTTTGCTCTCAAGCAAACGGCCCACAGTTTTATGCAGAGGAAACCCATCTGGCGCGGTGCTGAGCGCACGGCCAACATCGCTGAGCGTTTCCGCAGAAATAGAGGTTTGGCCGCGCTGATATTCTTCTTTGTTGCGATCAAGGTGCGACCAACGGCCATCCAACCAATCCGCTTTGTTCGGCTTATATTCTTTCCCAGCTTCGAATTCATCACTTAGGAAGGCTTGGAAGGAGGCTTTCATATCCTCAATCTCACCTTCTGGGATGAGGCCGTCTTTGACCAAGCGATCTGTATAAAGCGCAAGCGTTGTCTTTTGCTTTTTGATTTTGTTGTACATGAGCGGGTTGGTGAACATCGGCTCGTCGCCTTCGTTGTGACCAAACCGGCGATAACAGAAAATATCGAGAACAACGTCTTTTTGGAATTTCTGACGGAATTCAGTGGCCACTTTCGCCGCATGAACAACCGCTTCTGGGTCGTCGCCATTCACATGGAAAATCGGCGCTTCAACCATCAAGGCGATATCTGTTGGATAGGGCGAGCTGCGTGAGAAGTGTGGCGCAGTTGTAAACCCGATTTGGTTGTTCACAACGATATGCATTGTTCCGCCGGTTTTATGTCCAACCAAGCCAGACAAGCCGAAACATTCCGCAACAACACCTTGACCGGCAAAGGCCGCGTCACCATGCAACAAAAGAGGTAGAACAGAGGTGCGATCTTTATCGCCTAATTGTTCTTGTTTTGCGCGCACCTTGCCGAGAACAACAGGATTAACCGCCTCAAGGTGGGATGGGTTCGCTGTCAACGACAAGTGTACCGTATTTCCGTCAAATTCACGATCAGACGAGGCGCCAAGGTGGTATTTCACGTCCCCTGAGCCATCTACATCCTCAGGCTTAAATGACCCACCTTGGAATTCGTTGAAAATGGCACGATAGGGTTTGCTCATAACGTTTGCCAATACAGACAAACGTCCACGGTGCGGCATACCAATCACGATATCTTTGACACCAAGAGCGCCGCCACGCTTAATGATTTGCTCCATCGCGGGAATAAGGCTTTCACCACCGTCTAGACCAAACCGTTTCGTGCCCATGTATTTCACATGCAGGAATTTCTCAAAACCTTCGGCCTCAACCAATTTATTCAGAATGGCTTTGCGGCCTTCACGGGTGAATGTGATTTCTTTGCCCAAACCTTCGATCCGCTCTTTGAGCCAGCTTGCTTGTTCTGGGTCAGAGATATGCATGTACTGAAGCGCAAATGTGCCACAATAGGTGCGACGTACAATATCAATGATTTGACGCATTGAGGCAATCTGAAGCCCCAAAACATTGTCGATGAAAATCGGGCGATCCATGTCAGCTTCGGTAAAGCCGTAGGATTTCGGATCAAGCTCAGGATGCGGTGTCTGATCCCGCATGCCTAATGGATCAAGATCAGCAACGAGGTGACCCCGAATACGGTGCGCGCGAATGATCATGATGGCCCGGATGCTATCCAAAACTGCGCGTTTGATGGCTTCGTCTGAAACTTCTACGCCTTTTTCGGTCGCTTTTTCTTTGATCTTTTTGCCTGCTGAATTTGCCTCAGCGGGGGCGGGCGCCCATTCACCTGTTATAGCGGCGGTCCAATCGTCATTGGGCTGCGGCGGCCAATCGGCGCGCGCCCAAGAGGGACCAGCTGCTTCGCGTTTTACGCTGACGTCATCGTCGCCCATTGCGCGGAAGAATTCCTGCCAGGCCGCATCGACGGCATTTGGGTCATTCGCATATTGCGCATACATCTGTTCCAGATATTCCGCATTATGGCCCTGCATAAAGCTTGAGGCATGAAGTTGGTCGTTTGGAGAATGGTCGTTCATGTTAGATATCCCGGATGGGGTTTCACTTATGGGGCAAACCCCGCCTGTAGCAGGCGAGGTTTATGATATACTTAACCGATGGCCTTTAGGACGGCTTCGCCCAAACCTGCGGGGCTATCTGCAACGATGATGCCAGCGGATTGCATCGCTTCGATTTTGTCCTCTGCGCCACCTTTGCCGCCGGCAACAATCGCGCCTGCGTGACCCATGCGACGACCAGGAGGGGCCGTGCGACCCGCGATGAAGCCAGCTGTTGGTTTCCAACGGCCTTTTTTCTTTTCATCGGCTAGGAACTGTGCGGCTTCTTCTTCGGCGGATCCGCCGATTTCACCGATCATGATGATGCTTTCAGTTTCATCATCGGCCAAGAACCATTCCAACACATCAATGTGCTCGGTACCTTTGATAGGATCACCACCGATACCAACACAGGTTGATTGGCCTAAGCCCACATCAGATGTCTGTTTCACCGCTTCGTATGTCAATGTGCCAGAACGGGACACAACGCCCACAGAACCACGACGGTGGATGTGACCTGGCATAATACCGATTTTGCAGGCATCAGGTGTGATAACGCCCGGGCAGTTCGGCCCAATCAAAGTTGATTTTGAATTTTCCAAAGCGCGTTTTACCTTGGCCATGTCCAAAACAGGAATGCCTTCGGTGATACACACGATCAATTCCATTTCAGCGTCAATCGCTTCAAGGATTGAGTCCGCGGCAAATGGAGGAGGCACATAAATCACAGATGCGTTAGCTTCGGTGACGTGTTTGGCTTCGTGGACAGAGTTGAACACAGGCAAATCAAGATGCGTTTGACCGCCCTTGCCTGGTGTCACACCGCCGACCATTTTGGTGCCATAGGCAATCGCTTGCTCGGAGTGGAATGTACCTTGGGATCCTGTGAAACCTTGGCAGATGACTTTGGTATTTTCGTTTACGAGAACTGCCATTTTCTTATCCCTTCACCGCTTTTACGATTTTTTCGGCGCCGTCTTTGAGGTTGTCGGCTGCGATAACGTCTAGGCCAGAGGTGTTGATGATCTCTTTACCCTGCTCGACGTTTGTGCCTTCTAGACGAACAACGAGTGGAACCTGAAGGCCAACTTCTTTGACCGCGGCCACAACGCCCTCGGCGATGACGTCACAGCGCATGATGCCGCCGAAGATGTTCACGAGAATGCCTTTGACGTTTGGATCAGAGGTAATGATTTTGAAGGCTTCCGTGACCTTTTCTTTGGTCGCGCCGCCACCCACATCGAGGAAGTTCGCAGGTTCAGCACCGTACAGCTTAATGATGTCCATTGTCGCCATCGCAAGACCAGCACCATTGACCATGCAGCCAATTTCACCATCAAGGGCTATGTAGTTGAGGTCATATTTTGACGCTTCAAGCTCTTTGGGGTCTTCTTCGGTCGTGTCGCGCAATTCGGCGATATCGGCATGGCGATAAACGGCGTTACCGTCAAAACCAACCTTCGCATCAAGCACCTTGAGATCGCCGCTATCAGACACGATCAATGGGTTGATTTCGAGCATTTCCATGTCTTTTTCAGTGAACGCTTGGTACAACTGACCCATCAGCTTTACACATTGTTTCACTTGCGCCCCTTCAAGGCCGAGTGAAAACGCGATGCGGCGACCATGGTAGGCTTGATAGCCCGTTGCTGGATCGACTGAGAAGGATAGGATTTTCTCTGGTGTGGCTGCGGCCACTTCTTCGATGTCCATGCCACCTTCTGTGGAGCAGACAAAAGAAATACGAGACGTTTGGCGATCTACCAAGAGCGCAAGGTAAAGTTCGCGTTCGATGCCAGAACCTGCTTCGATATAGACGCGGTTGACTTGCTTGCCCGCTGGTCCAGTTTGATGTGTGACCAAAGTGCGACCGAGCATTTTCTTGGCCTCTTGGGCGGCTTCTTCCACGGACTTGGCTAGGCGGACACCGCCTTTTTCACCAGCGTCAGCTTCTTTGAACGACCCTTTGCCGCGTCCACCTGCGTGGATCTGCGCTTTGACGACCCAAAGAGGTCCGTCCATTTCGCCGGCTGCTGTTTTTGCGTCCTCTGCCTTGAGGACAATACGTCCATCAGACACAGGGGCGCCATAAGTGCGAAGAAGTGCCTTCGCCTGATATTCATGGATGTTCATGAAACTGGTCCCGTTTTGCTTCGTTTAGATGCGTGTACTCTTACTTCAACGGGCTTCGGAACTATTTTTTTAGTAAAACATGGAAATTTAGTATGATTTAGGTATTTTGTGATCACATGATTTTTGCGTGTGATCACAAAAATGCGTTAGTATATTCTCGCCTTACAATAGTCGTGTTGTAACAGAGAATAGTCGATTCTTGTGAACCGCGAACTTGAAATGAAAAAAGCCCACGCTAATTCCGTGGGCTTTTCTCTAGACTTAATTGGCTTACGCGAGTGAGCCGTCGATGCCTTTGCATGCGTCGACCAAACCTTTGACTGCGTCAACGGATTTGTCGAACATGGCTTGTTCGTCTTTGTTCATTTTGATGTTGACGATTTTCTCGATACCACCGGCACCGATTATTGTCGGAACACCAACATACATGCCTTTGAGACCCAATTCACCATCGCAATATGCAGCACAGGGCAAGAGGCGTTTTTGGTCTTTCAAATAGGCTTCGGCCATTTCGATTGCAGACGTTGCAGGAGCGTAGAATGCGGATCCTGTTTTCAACAAACCAACGATCTCGGCACCGCCATCACGGGTGCGTTGGATGATTGCATCCAATTTGTCCTGAGTTGTCCAGCCCATTTCCACAAGGTCAGGCAATGGAATACCCGCAACCGTGGAATAGCGCGCCAATGGCACCATGGTATCACCGTGGCCGCCCAAAACGAATGCAGTCACATCGCGCATTGAGACGTTGAATTCTTCTGACAAGAAGTGACGGAAGCGTGCTGAATCTAGGACACCCGCCATGCCGCAGACTTTGTGGTGTGGCAAGCCTGAGAATTCACGAAGCGCCCATACCATCGCATCAAGCGGGTTTGTGATACAAATTACAAATGCGTTTGGCGCATGGGCTGCGATGCCTTCGCCAACAGATTTCATGACTTTTAGGTTGATGCCCAAAAGGTCGTCACGGCTCATGCCTGGCTTGCGGGCAACACCTGCTGTTACGATACAAACATCCGCGCCTGCGATATCGGCATAGTCGTTTGTTCCCTTGAACGACCCATCAAACCCTTCGGCGGGGCCGGACTCGGCGATGTCGAGGGCTTTGCCCTGCGGTGTGCCTTCTGCGATATCGAAAAGAACGACATCGCCCAATTCTTTGATCGCTGCGAGGTGGGCTAATGTGCCACCAATTTGTCCTGCGCCGATAAGGGCGATTTTTGCTTTGGCCATGGAAATTCTCCGGTCCTTTGATTTACTCGCGCACTGGGTAGTCCTTTCCGAGCTCTGACGCAAGAGTGCTGCGTTGCGGCGCAAAAGGACAATTCCCTTGTGTTAGCGATCTCGGTTGCCGTAAATACGAGCAACGGCATAGAATTTTTGGAAAACAAAACGTGATAACGGACCCAGTATTTTTTGCGATTGCTGCGCTTGCCGTTGTCTTTGCAGGCATTTCCAAAGGAGGATTTGGCTCTGGTGCGGCGTTTGCCGCAGGGGCGATTCTCGCCACAGTGATTGATCCTGGGCAAGCAATTGGAATAATGTTGCCGCTTTTAATGCTGATGGATGTCACGAGCCTAAAACCCTATTGGGGCAAGTGGCAAACACGCGAATCGTTGTTGATGGTTATCGGTGCCCTTCCTGGAATTGCCCTCGGCGCATTCGTTTATAATCAAGTGAATGCAGATGTCTTTCGGATAATGTTAGGGATCATGGCACTTGCTTTTGTGATTTGGCAGTGGATGCAGCGCGCTGGTTTAATTGGTCGGCTTAAACATGATCCCCCAGATTGGGTCGGTTTGATAGCAGGGGGTGCCTCTGGATTTACCAGCTTTATCAGTCACGCAGGAGGCCCCCCTGCGGCGATCTATTTGTTGTCCAAAAATCCCACCAAAACCGAATATCAAGCGTCAACAGTCGTGATCTTTTGGGTTATAAACATGATCAAGGCGGTTCCTTATGCCTTTCTTGGATTATTTAGTCTTGAGACGTTGACCTTAGATTTGCTCTTGGCCCCTTTTGCCTTTTTGGGTGTTTGGCTTGGGGTCATCGGGCATAAAATCATATCAGATCGGCTCTTTTTTGGGCTGACTTATGTTTTGCTTGCGCTCACAGGTGTCCGCCTCATCTGGATTGCCGTTGTGTAATTTGCTGCGCTGCGGCAAAAATGTGCTTGAAGTTTTATTCTTAAAATGCCTATTTTGGCGCAACTTTATTGCGGAGAAGAAAAATGGATCACTCAAATCGCCCGTTTCGTTCAGTTCTATATATTCCAGGGTCAAAAGATCGGGCCTTAGACAAAGCGCGCGGTTTGCCTGTTGATGCTATTATTTTTGATCTAGAGGATGCTGTCACGCCTGACGCCAAGATCGCCGCGCGCGACACATTGAAGGCGGCGCTTGCCCAAGGTAGTTATGGGAATCGTTTTAGAATTATTCGGATCAACGGTCTGGATACGGAATGGGGCGAAGGGGACATTGCCGCCCTCAAGGATGTTGAGGTGGATGCAATTCTAGTGCCCAAAGTGAATTCTGCGAGCGATGTTCAGGATGTTGTGGATAGATTGGGCAATGACACCCCGATTTGGGCCATGATGGAAACGCCTTTGGGCATCTTGAACGCCTTGGAGATTGCGGCGCATCCGCAGCTGACGGGTTTTGTGGCGGGCACGAATGATTTGGCTAAGGAATTGAATTGCCGCACCCGTGGGGATCGCTTGCCCATGCAGATGTCGCTTCAAACCATTTTGCTTGCGGCGCGGGCCCATAATGTCGTCGCGATAGACGGCGTTTATAACCAATTCAAGGACGACGAGGGCCTTAACTTTGAATGCGAGCAGGGCCGTGACTTGGGCTTTGATGGCAAGACGTTAATCCATCCAGCTCAGATTGAGATCGCCAATACGTCCTTTGCGCCCTCAGAAATTGAACTAGAAACCGCTCGGCGGCAAATCGCTGCTTTTGAAGAAACTGAAGCTTCTGGCCAAGGGGTTGCAGTTGTCGATGGTAAAATTGTTGAAAACCTGCATGTTGAAACGGCAAAGAAAACGTTGGCAAAAGCCGAGGCTATTGCCGCATTAACAGCGGAGTAAAACATGACACTACTAATTTTAGGGATGATCCTTTGGATCGTGCCCCATTTGTTGAAACGAGTCACACCAGATTTTCGCGCCTCATTGGGCGACAAGGGTCGTGGCGTGATTGCCCTTTTATTGGGTGTTGGGCTCGTTATGATCATAGTTGGCTATCGGATGGCAGACACCATCCTAGTTTGGTCGCCCCCCGCCTTTTTCGTTCACATCAATAACCTTCTTATGGTTGTCGCAGTCGCAGTTTTTGCGATGGCGCATACCAAGGGTCGCTTGCGCGGTCGGATGCGGCATCCCATGCTGGCGTCGGTGAAGCTTTGGGCCTTTGCTCATTTGTTAGTCAATGGAGATTTAGCGTCCATCATCTTGTTCGGTGGCATGTTGGCTTGGGCTGTTGTGAGTGTCATTTTGATCAACAAGCAAACCACTTGGGATCGTCCAGCCCCAGGTGATAAAGGTCGCGACTGGTTATTCGTTGCAATCACCGTAGGCGTGTTTGCCGTAATCGTTGGCATTCACATGGCGCTTGGCGTCAACCCATTCCCCGGGTGATCGCATGGCACAGTTATACCGTCTTCTGACAGAAGAGGATACATCTGCGTTTTGCCACAAAGTAACCTTGGCCTTGTCGAAAGGGTGGGAGCTTTATGGTGACCCATCCTACGCCTTTGATCAGAACAATGGCAAAATGCGCTGTGCGCAAGCTGTTATAAAAACAGTGGATGCAGAGTATTCAAAAGACATGAAACTAGGAGAGCAGTAATGGCAAAAACCAATGCGGGCCGATTTTTTGAAGATTATACAATTGGTCAAGTCATTGATCATGCGGTTCCAAGAACCGTATCAGGAGGGGAGCGTGCGCTTTATCACGCTCTTTATCCGATGCGGCATGCTTTGTATTCTTCGGATGAATTTGCCCGCAACTGTGGTTTGCCGCGCTCTCCTATAGATGATCTCGCGGCCTTTCACGTTATTTTTGGAAAGTCAGTCCCTGATATTTCGCTTAACGCAGTTGCAAACCTTGGCTACGGTGAAGGACGCTGGCTCAAGCCAGTATATGAGGGGGATACATTGCGATCGTCCTCAGAGGTCATTGGTCTAAAGCAAAATTCAAATGGCAAAACTGGGGTTGTCTATGTGCGCACCCGTGGCATGAACCAACACGATGACGTCGTTATGGAATATGTCCGCTGGGTCATGGTGCGCAAAAACGACTTGGACGCGCCTGCACCCGAAACTGTCATTCCTGATTTGAAATCTGCGCTGGACCCAGAAGATTTGGTTTTGGCCGATGGTTTGAATTTCGCCAACTACGATTTTGGACAATCTGGCGAAGCGCATCGCTGGGGCGATTATGAGGTTGGTGAAAAAATTGATCACGTCGATGGCGTCACGATCGAAGAAGCAGAGCATATGATGGCCACACGGCTGTGGCAAAACACGGCCAAGGTGCATTTCGACGCCACATTCCGCCCCGATGGTCAGCGGTTGATTTATGGTGGGCATGTCATTTCAATGGCGCGGGCCTTAGCGTTTAACGGTCTCGCGAATGCCCAAATGATTGTGGGATTGAATTCTGGCGCTCATGCGAACCCCTGTTTTGCCGGCGACACAATCACCGCATGGTCCGAAGTTTTGGATAAGGCCGATACAGCCGCCGAGGGTGTTGGGGCGCTTCGCTTGCGATTGGTTGCGCGCAAAGACAAGTCAGTTGTTGATTTAAAAGACGAGAATGGCAAATATAACCCTGCGGTATTGTTAGATTTAGATTATTGGGCGCTCTGCCCGAAGTGAGGGATTATGAAGCAGTCTATTTTAGGCCTTGTTATGGCGGCATCTGTTGGGTAGGGTGTCGCGGCTGAAGAGAATGAGTTTGTCATCTCGAATTTGGCCTCTGTCCTCTATCACGAATTGGGGCATGCAATCATTGATCAAATGCAGCTCCCTATTTTTGGCCAAGAAGAGGATGCCGCGGATGTTTTGTCGGTTCTCCTGATTGATAGGCTGTATCAAGAGGAAAACGCGCAAGCCGTTGCCTATGATGCAGCCTTTGGATTTGACGCAGAAGCGCAGAGCCAGCCCATTTTTTGGGACACACATGGTCCAGATGAACAACGTTATTTCAACTTGATTTGCCTATTCTATGGTGCAAATCCTGATGAGCGTGATGACTTGGCTCAAGAGCTTGGATTGCCCGAAGAGAGAGCGATCAGTTGCGAAGAAGAATTCGAAATTGCCAACGATAGCTGGGGTCCTGTTCTCGATGAGATGGCAGAGCTCAAAGGGCAGTTGGTTTACAAAGGACCGGAAACTGGCTTCTATGCCGAATTTCTGTCCCAAGAGGTGGACTTTTTAGCCGATCAGTTCCGTTTTCCAATTGATATAGACGTAAAACTAGAGGACTGCGGCGAGGCAAATGCCTATTATGATCTGCAAGATCAATCCATCACTCTGTGTTCAGAGTTCGAAGGCCATCTAAGAGAGCAATTTAGCAGTTTTTGACGTAATCCACGGTGGCGTTTGGGGTTAAAATGAATCAAATTTTAATTGCAAAATTTGAAGATAAAATTTTGTGATCACTTGATATATTTATGTGATCACAAAGAGTGATATATGATATTTTTTAGCGCTAACTCTATCAATGCCACTGGTCTTGTCGTTAAAACGAAGTAAGACGTAGTATAGATGATTATCTGAAGTGTACAATTGTACACAACACATGTGAACCGAAAGGCTGGACTTAATGGCTGACGTGAACCGTGGCAATCGCCCGCTGTCCCCCCATTTGACGATTTATCGTCCCCAACTTACCTCTATGACGTCGATCTTTGTGCGCATCACAGGCAATGCTTTGATTGTTGGCGCTCTTTTGTCGATCTGGTGGTTGCTCTCTGCGGCGACCTCGCCTGAATACTTTGCAGTTGCTGATGCGGTCATGACCAGCTGGTTTGGTAAGCTTGTCATGCTCGGAACCATTTGGGCGATTTGGTATCACACCCTTGGCGGCGTGCGTCACTTGATCTGGGACAATGCTGTTGGACTTGATTTGCCAACGGCCTATAAATTGGGGTGGGCCGTCGTGATCGGGTCCTTTGTTTTGACAGCTTTGACTGTCATCGTTTTATAAGGAGGCTGCAATGCGTTATTTAACAGACCGCAAACGCGCCGTAGGTATGGGCAGTGCCAAGTCAGGGACTGCACACTTTTGGGCTATGAAAGTTAGCTCAGTAGCGCTTTTGATCTTGATCCCGCTCTTTGTCTTCACATTCGGATCCGTTGTTGGCGAAAGCCACGACACAGTCACCGCTTATTTTGCACGGCCGTTTCCTGCAATCATTGCCGCTTTGACAATCATCGCTGGGCTCGAGCACTTCCAATCTGGCGCTCAGGTTTTGATCGAAGATTACGTTCACGGCTTGGCCCAAAAAATCACAATCATTCTCGTCAAATGCTTGGCCTATGGCGCAATGGCAACTGGCTTATTCGCAATCGCGAAGATGGCACTCTAAGAGGCAAAGATAATGGCAGCTTACACTTACGAAACTCATGATTACGACGTCGTTGTTGTTGGCGCTGGCGGCGCTGGTCTCCGTGCGACCCTTGGCATGGCGGAACAAGGCCTGCGCACTGCCTGTGTGACCAAGGTTTTCCCAACACGCTCGCACACAGTTGCGGCACAGGGCGGTATTGCGGCATCTTTGTCGAACATGGGGCCAGATCATTGGCAATGGCACATGTATGACACCGTCAAAGGCTCTGACTGGCTAGGTGACACCGATGCGATGGAATACCTCGCACGCGAAGCCCCCAAGGCGGTCTATGAATTGGAACACTACGGCGTTCCCTTTAGCCGCACAGAAGAGGGCAAGATTTATCAACGTCCCTTTGGCGGACACACAACTGAATTTGGCGAAGGCCCAGCCGTTCAGCGAACCTGTGCAGCAGCCGACCGAACAGGTCACGCGATTTTGCACACGCTTTATGGCCAATCCCTAAAAAACAATGCGGAATTCTACATTGAATATTTCGCCATTGATTTGATCATGACCGACGGCAAATGCACAGGCGTTGTCTGTTGGAAGCTTGATGACGGAACAATGCACATCTTTAACGCAAAAATGGTTGTTTTGGCGACGGGTGGATACGGTCGTGCCTATTTCAGCGCAACATCTGCGCATACCTGTACAGGTGACGGCGGCGGCATGGTCGCGCGTGCAGGTCTTCCTTTGCAGGACATGGAATTCGTTCAGTTCCACCCAACAGGCATTTATGGCTCAGGGTGTTTGATTACTGAAGGTGCGCGTGGCGAAGGTGGATATTTGACCAACTCAGAAGGCGAGCGGTTCATGGAACGCTATGCGCCCCACTATAAAGACCTTGCGCCAAGAGATTACGTCTCACGGTGTATGACAATGGAGGTCCGCGAAGGTCGTGGTGTTGGTGAAGGCGGGGATCATATCCACCTCAACCTAAGCCACCTTCCTGCGGACGCATTAGCAGAACGGCTTCCTGGTATTTCTGAATCTGCGAAAATTTTTGCAGGTGTAGATGTCACCAAAGAGCCGATCCCTGTTATCCCGACGGTTCACTACAATATGGGCGGTATTCCGACCAACTATTGGGGCGAGGTCCTCGACCCAAGTGCGGATGATCCAAATGCAATCGTACCAGGCCTGATGGCTGTGGGCGAAGCTGGATGTGCTTCTGTGCATGGGGCAAACCGTCTTGGATCAAACTCTTTGATCGACTTGGTGGTCTTTGGCCGCGCGGCCGCAATTCGTGCAGGCCAAGTGGTTGATCCCGCGACAGCTGTTCCATCTACAAACCAAGCCGAAGTTGACAAAGCGATGGATCGTTTTGATGGTCTACGTCATGCAACCGGAACGATGTCGACTGCTGAGCTTCGTCTTGAAATGCAAAAGACAATGCAAGCGGACGCCGCCGTGTTCCGGACGTCAAAAACAATGTCCGAAGGCAAAGACAAGATGAAAGCCATCGCAGGCAAAATGGATGACATCAAGGTCACGGATCGCAGCCTTGTCTGGAACTCAGATTTGATGGAAACATTAGAATTGACCAACTTGATGCCAAACGCTTTGGCAACGATTGTTGGCGCAGAGGCGCGTAAAGAAAGCCGTGGCGCACATGCGCATGAGGATTTCACGACGCGTGATGATGATAACTGGCGTGTTCACACAATTGGTCGCGTTGAGGGCAACACAGTTGACCTTAGCTATCGTCCGGTCGTCGTGGATCCGCTGACAACCGAAGGAGAGGGCGGTATCTCACTTGAGAGGATCGCTCCTAAAACAAGGACTTTCTAGGTATGGGTAAATGGGGTGCGATTTTTGGATTGGTTTTTGTTGCAGGCTGTACAGCCGCAACAGGAGCCGCAGAGGATGTTGCGCGTGATGCAGCAAAAGGTGTGGTAAACAGTGCGGTCGCGAGCCAATTCCCCGGATTGGATGCGACGAGGGTGACGGACTGTATCATTGACAACGCGTCCATGAACGAAGTCTTCATGATCGCACGTGATACCGTAACCACGCCAAGTGCGGAAACGCTGACCCTCGTATCCGAAATTGCAGCTCGTCCTGCAACAATTCAGTGCTTTACTGAAAAAAGCACATCTTTGATCGGTCTGTAAGGATAGGAATGACCCAAGCAACGGCACATATTGACACTTCGACGCGTACATCTGTGCGGTTGATGTGTCTTGCCACTCATCACAAGGGGGGCACGATTTGGATGAAGCAAATCGTAAAGTCTTTGTCGACTGCTTGGAACATACCGTGGATTGGAATTTGGTCTGAACGACAGCTCGGTGCGATCCCAGATCAAGGGGCCGCGCTTTTGGTGAATTGGAACGGATATTTCCCGAAGCAAGTTTGGGATAATCCTGATGCGGCCTTTGTTCATGTAATCCGTGACCCAAGAGATATCCTTTTGTCTGGGTGCCAGTATCATCACTATGCAGGTCCGAAAGGCGAAAGGTTTTTGCACACGCCTTTGGATCGGTTTGATGGGTTAACCTACCAAGAAAAGCTGAATTCTATTGACCTCTACGACGACAAGCTCTTGTTTGAAATGGAGGGCAAGCATGCGGATACCGTCGCAGAAATGCGCGCATGGCCTGTTGATGGTCCATCCTCTGTCACCCTGCGCTACGAAGATTTGATGGGTGACACAGAGGCTCGGTTGTTTTCCCACGGAATCAAGGTTTGGCAATTGGATGAAACCTCAACACTCGATGCGGCAGCGGCGTTTTATTCAAATAGCTTATTTGGTGGGGCCGCTGATACAAATCAACGGGTTGCGCAGCATGTTCAATCTGGCTCGCAAAATAGATGGATGCGCGAAATGCCGCGTTCCGTTGGCGAGAAATATGCGGAACATTTTGGTCAAGATTTGATTGATCTTGGCTATGAAAAAGATACTTCATGGGTAGAGAAACTACCCAAAACTTCAACTCCATTCGCAATCAAGACACCCTCTGGTGCCGCGAATGTTACAGTACACTGACACGCTAGGCAGGTAACGATATGGTTCAACTGACGCTTCCTAAGAATTCACGCATCAAGACTGGTAAAACGTGGCCAAAGCCTGCAGGGGCGACCAACCTTCGCAAGTTCCAAATATATCGTTGGTCCCCAGATGATGGTGAAAATCCAACAGTGGATACATATTTCGTTGATATGGATACATGCGGTCCGATGGTTTTGGACGCCTTGATCAAAATCAAGAATGAAATTGATCCAACATTAACGTTCCGCCGCTCATGTCGTGAAGGGATATGTGGATCTTGCGCGATGAATATTGATGGGATCAACACGCTTGCCTGTATCTATGGTATGGATGAGATCAAAGGGGATGTGAAGATTTACCCGCTTCCGCATATGCCTGTTGTGCGCGACCTCATTCCGGATTTGACCCATTTCTATGCACAGCACGCGTCTATCATGCCGTGGCTTGAAACAAAAACAAACCGTCCTGCCAAAGAGTGGAAGCAATCCATTGAAGACCGCAAAAAGCTGGATGGGCTCTATGAATGCGTGATGTGTGCGTCCTGTTCTACATCTTGCCCGTCCTATTGGTGGAATGGCGATCGGTATCTTGGACCAGCAGCCCTCTTGCATGCCTATCGCTGGATCATCGATAGCCGCGATGAAGCGACCGGAGAGCGTTTGGACGAATTGGAAGATCCGTTCAAGCTATATCGCTGCCATACGATTATGAATTGCGCAAAGACGTGCCCGAAGGGTTTGAACCCTGCAAAGGCGATTGCGGAAATCAAAAAGATGATGGTGGAGCGGACTGTTTAAGGATTAGGGGGCTCTGCCCCCTTGGCCTTGGGCCAATTCCCCCGGGATATTTTGAGACAAAAAATGAGTGGCTGCGGCCACTTTTTTATGTGTTGAGATGAGATTAAGTGTCATACAAAGTTGAGACCAAATTTTGAGAGGCTGAGCTATGACTGATATACCGACCGATGCAGAGGCGCGCCGCGCCGTTGAGCCCGTCATTTGTTATCCCAATGATACGTTGCCAAAGGTAGATTTGGAGTTGTATCGCCATGCACGGGCGGAGGCGACGAAGATTGCTGAAGTCCTTGCGCATCCGCGGGATGCAGCCTGTTTTGAGGTGAAGGCGGGGCAGTTTTTTCGGATATCGTCGGTAGAGGGGCCACAGGTTGGTGACTTGAACCTTTGGAATGCGAATGATTTGAACGAGCGGTTTTATTCTGGGAAAACCCGAGCTCTTCATGGGACGCATATCACAACAGGGGAGCGGATGTGGTCAAGCTTTCCTTATTTGAGGCCCATGGCCACAATTGTTCATGACAGTTTAGAGTGGTATGGCATCGACACATTTGGCGGCTCTGTTCATGATGTCATTGGGACGCGCTGTGATCCCTATACGGGAAATTTGCTCTCAGATGTGCAGTATCACCACTGTTGTCATTCCAACTTGGCCCGCGCTCTTGCGGATCACTTGGGGGTCTCGTTGCAAGAGGCTGAACCACATGTTCATGATGTCTTGAATGTGTTTATGTGTACGGGGTTCACACGGGACACTGGTCAGTATTTCATGAAAGCGAGCCCTGTGCGTCCCGGGGATTACTTGGAATTTTTCGCGGAAATTGATTTGCTAGGTGCCTTGTCTGCCTGTCCGGGTGGGGATTGTTCGAGTGAACATACAAGCGATACGGCAAAGTGTTTTCCCTTGCTTATAGAAGTATTCGAGCCGCTTGCTGGGCGTTTGGATGGATGGACTGGTCCTGAGAAGAACGGATATGATGGCTCACATGGGCGTTAAGGGGCAGGATAGGCGATAATGCCGCCTGCGTAGACTATGTCTCGTGTCGCGCCGTGAAACCCAGCGATGAGTTGGTCTGCGAATATATCGCCCGCTATTGCACCGTCGGCGCCTTTGTAGGTGACGTGTCCAGTAATTCCAGTGTCTTCGAAGCTTGCATCAAGGGTGAGAGTGTCCGTCGTCGCAGAGAGTGAGCTATTTGCGAAATCGGCGACGACGGTGATCTCTTGTGTCTCAGCGGTCGGCGTTCCTACGAGTTGGAATACATTTGGCGATGTTTCTTCTGTTGAAATAGCTTCGACCGCTCGGACGCTATATTGACCAATGAAGGAGGCGGACAGCTGAATGGGTTGCAGATTGGTGGGCTCAAAAGACCGACCTGCCATTGCTATAAACCTAGTAGAGCTATCTGGATCGACGCCAGCGGCAAAGCTCACGATATTTCCGTTCACATCAGAGAGCGTTTCCGTACAAGGTGATGGGTTGCATCCAACAGGTGGGTTGGAGAACACCCCCTCTGGAACATCAGAAAAGGTTGAGTGTGTGATCTCTAAATCGTCAATTGAAACGGGTGCGATGGTTGGTTCGGAACGACTACAGGCAGACAGCCATGTCGTTACCACAGCTATCAGCCCCCATCTCACCACATTTGAACTCATATAGTCTTGCACCAGACTGTCATATCGGCCTGAGACAAGTCTGACAATAGGATCGGTAAGGTGACGTTACTCACCTTTGGGTAAAGGCGGCCTCAAGGGCAATTTCAACCATATCCCCAAAGGACGACTGGCGTTCATCTGATGGCAAGGCTTCCCCTGTTTGGAGGTGGTCTGAGACCGTTAAGACGGCCAGAGCACGGCATCCATAACGGGCCGCAAGATTATATAATTCCGCGGCTTCCATTTCGACGGCCAAAATTCCATGCCGTGTCATTTGCTCGTTTAGGTCGGGACGCTCATCGTAAAAGACATCAGACGAATAAATTCCGCCAACATGTGTTGTGCAGTCTTTGTTATGAGCAGCTTGTTCTGCAGCTTGGAGGAGGCTGTAATCTGCACATGGAGCAAAATTCAGCTCTTTGAAGATACCAGAGGAGGGTGTGGAAAGCGTTGAAGCAGTCATGGCCAATATCACATCGCGAATGCCGACATGAGGCTGCATCCCACCGCATGATCCAATGCGGATAAGTGTTTTTGCTCCAAAGTCCCGAATGAGCTCGTTCACATAGATCGAGAGGGACGGCATCCCCATGCCAGAGCCGTGAATGGTGACCGCGTTTCCTTTGTAGGTCCCTGTGTAACCGAGCATGCCACGCACGTCATTGACCAAACGTGCATCCTCAAGAAAGGTTTCTGCCGCCCATTTTGCGCGAAGGGGATCACCCGGAAGAAGAACAGTTTCTGCGATATCGCCGGGCTCTGCGCCAATGTGAACAGTCATTTGGAAAAACTCCTATCGGTTATATTTGATAAAGGGGGTTACTTTGGCCACGCGATCATAGAGGTGGCGCGCCGTGTGATTGAACTCTTGGGTGAGCCAGTACACGTTGGGTGTCCCGTTGGCATCTGCCTTGTCATAAACGGCTTGGATGAGAGCGCGACCTATGCCTTGGCCACGGTGATCGGGGTCGGCATATAAATCTTGAAGATATGTGACCTCGTTTAAATTCCAATTGTGGGGATGGTAAATATAGTGAACCAGACCTACAGGTTTTGGCCCAATCAATGCGATCATGCAATTTTGGTTTTTATGGTCATCCGAGAGAAGCCGTTTGAACGTCGTGTCAAAGACGGTTTCCGGTAATGTGGTTTCATAAAAGGCTAGATAGGCGCGCCAGAGTGACGCCCATTCGCTCCGGTCCTCGGCGTCTAGGTCACGAATAATTATCGACATCTTTTCCCCTCTTTGGCGACAGGATAGACGTGAGCCATATGAATGACCAGAGGCTGAAGCGCAAAGTTTTTAGCGCTTCATCTCTATCAAGGATTTTCGTTGAGGCGCTTTGCTACTGAGCTGCGATTTGCTCAGGATCAGCGAGGGTGACGATGTCCATCATGATTGTATTGAGTTCAAAGTCTTTGGGAGTATAGACCCGTGCAACTCCGATTGCCCGAAGGCGCTGGGCATCCTCATCGGGAATGATGCCACCGACAATAACGGGGATATGCATCAGGTTTTCCGCTTTGAGACGGTGCATGACATCCTCAAGAAGGGGAATGTGTGACCCAGACAGGATCGACAATCCGATCACATGCGCATCTGTGTCTCGGGCATTGTTGACGATTTCTTCGGGGGTTAGGCGAATACCGTCATATTCTATGTCCATGCCACAATCACGGGCGCGGAAGGCGATTTGCTCGGCTCCGTTAGAATGTCCGTCCAAGCCTGGTTTTCCAACCAAGAATTTTAGACGTCTGCCTAATTTATCGCTCACGGCGTCCACGGCGTCACGAATATCGTCCAACCCTTCGGTCTTGTTGCTCACGGCGCGTGAGACGCCTGTGGGTCCACGATATTCGCCGAAAACGGCGCGCATTTGTTCGGCCCATTCACCCGTTGTGACGCCTGCTTTGGCGGCGCGGATTGAGGGGGCCATAATGTTTTTGCCGGCCTGCGCAGCTGCACGTAACTCGGCAAGGGCGAGGCTGACCTCGTCTGCGTTTCTGGTTTCACGCCATGTATTCAGACGATCGATTTGATCTTGCTCAACGGCTGGATCAACGACCATGATACCACCATCCCCGGCGGTAAGGGGTGAGGGCTCGCCATTGGTAAATTTGTTCACGCCAACAACAATTGTTTCTTCGCGTTCTATTTTGTTGAGACGTTCAGCGTTGCTATCGACAAGGCGGGATTTCATATACTCAATTGAACTGATCGCACCGCCCATACCGTCAATGGTTTCAAGCTCATGACGTGCGCCGTCTTTGAGCGCTTCAACTTTGGCATCCACCGCAGGGTTTCCGTCAAAGAGGTCGTCAAATTCCAAAAGATCCGTTTCAAAGGCCATGATTTGCTGCATCCGCATGGACCATTGTTGATCCCATGGGCGCGGCAATCCCAAAGCTTCGTTCCAAGCTGGAAGCTGAACTGCACGGGCGCGGGCGTTTTTAGACAGAGTAACGGCGAGCATTTCGATCAAAATGCGATAGACGTTATTTTCGGGCTGTTGTTCTGTAAGGCCAAGCGAGTTCACTTGAACACCATAACGGAAACGGCGGAATTTAGGGTCTTGAACACCATATCGTGTTTCTAGGATTTCATCCCACAAATCCACGAAAGCCCGCATCTTGCACATTTCGGTTACAAAACGGATGCCAGCATTCACAAAGAATGAAATACGACCGCATAACTGTGGGAAGTCCTCTGCGGGAACCCGTGTTTTCAGCTCATCCAAAACGGCTGTTGCTGTCGCCAAGGCAAAGGCAAGCTCTTGCTCAGGTGTCGCACCTGCCTCTTGCAGGTGGTAAGAACAGACATTCATCGGGTTCCATTTTGGAACGTTCGTGTAGCAATATTCTGCGACATCCCCGATCAGTTTCAAAGACGGCTTTGGCGGACAAATATAAGTGCCTCGGCTGAGGTATTCCTTGATAAGATCGTTTTGAACCGTGCCCTGAAGTTTGGAAACTTCCGCGCCCTGTTCTTCGGCAACGGCTATATAGAGCGCGAGAACCCAAGGTGCCGTTGCGTTGATCGTCATGGACGTGTTCATTTTTTCGAGCGGTATTTGGTCAAATAATGCGCGCATGTCCCCGAGATGGCTCACGGGGACACCCACTTTGCCAACTTCGCCGCGGGCTAAGACGTGATCGCTGTCATAGCCAGTTTGCGTGGGCAGGTCGAAAGCGACAGAAAGACCAGTTTGCCCTTTTTCCAAGTTGCTGCGGTAAAGCGCATTCGATGCTTTTGCAGTTGAGTGACCTGCATAGGTCCGAATGAGCCAAGGGCGATCTTTGGTGGCGTTTGACATGTGAGCCTCGTCGGGTGGTAACTAAATTACGTTTTTTGTTGTATACATGAAATTTTGATGCGCTGTCAATTCGCTGCGTTGCGGCAGTGAGGGCTTGTGGAGAATTTTATTTCAATGCGCAAGTTGTTGTTAATGTTGGTTAAATTAACAATTTTTACTGTGATTTCATAAAATTTCTGCGTTTGCTTGGTTATAAAATTACAAAAAATGACCAAAAGTTATTGCATTATTGCGAGCTGAATTGTAGCGATAAAGGAATTCGCGATTCTGCATCGCGGCAACTGATGCTAATGGAGAGACTAATGGCACTAGATACAAACGGCGGAATTGCCCCCTATGACGCACCAGAAAAAGACCTGTACGAAGTCGGCGAAATGCCACCTCTCGGACATGTCCCTTCCAAGATGTATGCATGGGCGATCCGTCGGGAACGTCATGGTGAGCCTGACAAATCGTTTCAGGTCGAAGTTGTTGACACACCCAAACTAGATAGCCACGAAGTCTTGGTTTTGGTGATGGCCGCAGGTGTGAATTACAACGGTGTTTGGGCCGGTTTAGGTGTTCCAATTAGCCCATTTGACAGCCACGGTGCGGATTACCACATTGCGGGGTCGGACGCGTCTGGCATCGTTTGGGCCGTTGGTGATCGTGTGAAAAACTGGAAAGTGGGCGACGAAGTTGTCATCCACTGTAACCAAGATGACGGTGACGACGAAGAATGCAATGGCGGCGACCCAATGTATTCACCGAGCCAACGGATTTGGGGATATGAAACCCCCGACGGATCATTTGCTCAGTTCACCAATGTGCAAGCGCAGCAATTGATGCCACGCCCCAAGCATTTAACTTGGGAAGAGAGCGCATGCTATACTTTGACCTTGGCAACGGCTTACCGCATGCTGTTTGGACACCATCCGCATGAGCTAAAGCCAGGTCAAAACGTTTTGGTTTGGGGCGCATCAGGCGGCTTGGGAACCTATGCGATCCAGTTGATTAATGCCGCAGGCGCCAATGCCATTGCCGTTATCTCAGATGAAGACAAACGCGAATTCGTGATGGGTCTTGGTGCAAAGGGTGTCATTAACCGCAAAGATTTCAACTGCTGGGGCCAATTGCCGACAGTGAACACACCTGAATACAATGAATGGTTCAAAGAAGTTCGCAAGTTTGGCAAAGCAATTTGGGAATTCACTGGCAAAGGCAACAATGTTGACATCGTCTTTGAACACCCAGGCGAAGCAACGTTCCCGGTCTCGACCTTTGTCTGTAAAAAAGGCGGCATGGTCGTGATTTGCGCGGGAACATCTGGATTTAACTGTACGTTCGACGTGCGTTACATGTGGATGCACCAAAAGCGTTTGCAAGGATCGCACTTTGCGCACCTTAAACAAGCCTCTGCGGCCAACAAATTGATGATCGAGCGTCGCTTGGATCCTTGTATGTCTGAGGTGTTTGAGTGGAATGATATTCCCGAAGCGCATATGAAAATGCTTAGAAATGAACACAAACCGGGCAATATGTCTGTGTTGGTTCAATCACCTCGCACAGGTCTCAGAACCTTTGAAGATGCTTTGACTTAATCCTGTCCCCTTTTCCCTCAGGGTGACATAGCCCGCGAGCCATTGGCTCGCGGGTTTTCTTTTGTGACGGGCTAATGGAAACAACAGCTTAAAATTTTCAACCTCGCCACAAATGGGGAGTGTAAAACAGTGAATATGACACAGAATTAATCTTGCTATGGTTGAAATAATCGATAAACAATCATTCTAAGAGAGACGTTGTTATGAAAAACGACTGGATAATTGATGTACTGACCGATCTTCATACCTTTGCTTATGAAAACGGGATGAAGTCTTTGGCATCTCAGCTGCAAGATACTCAGCTGATTGCCGCAATCGAGATTGCATCGCAAAACGAGGACGCCACCTTTGAACCGACCCATGCGGATATCGCGATTGGAGCACATTCTTCAGGAATTGGAGAGGTCAAAAGGGCTATCTGAACTGCAAGATGTGATTGAAAGCCTGCGAGACGCGTTTGCAGTAGATCACATGATTTATCATTGGGTGAATGCCAAGGGCGCCCGCCTTGGTGTTGGAACCTATTCCCCTGTTTGGGTACAGCGTTACATCGACAAAGGGTATCTCACTATTGACCCTGTTGTCTCAGGGTGTTTCCAAAAATTTCACCCCGTCGATTGGAAATTCTTAGATTGGTCAAGCAAGGCAAGCCGCGCCTTTCAAAAGGATGCGATTGCACATGGGGTTGGCAACCAAGGTTTGTCTATTCCTATTCGTGGCCCGCATGGGCAATACGCGTTATTCTCGGCGAGCCATCATTGCGATGATGAGACATGGGCCGATTTCATCGAAGAGAGGCGGCGCGATCTCATTTTATTGGCACATTATTTCAATGAAAAGGCCTTGGATCTAGAACCTGACAAAGTCCAAGAACCCTCGCAACCTTTATCCCCGCGCGAACTTGAAACGCTGACCTTGTTGGCCATCGGATATAACCGTGCTCAAGTGGCCCAGACGCTGAGCATTTCGGAACATACTCTCAGGGTCTATGTGGAAAGTGCACGATTTAAGCTTGGTGCGATGAATACAACACACGCGGTTGCGACGGCTTTAAATCGTGGGTTGATTGTCATTTAGGCGCAACGGGCGCGTCGTCGACACTTCTTTAAGGGATGTTCCCTAGCGTTTCGGTCACCATATCAGAGGGGCCGATGATGCTACGATTTATTTACGGAAATGATTTAGACACCTATCCACTTTTGCGCGATACAATGTTTAAGGACCGCGCGGATCAATTTAAAACGCGCTTAAACTGGGATGTCACAGTCGATAGTCACGGATTTGAACGGGATGAATATGACGACCTCAATCCGCTCTATGTGATTGTCGAAGATGAGCATGGATGCCATGCAGGATCCATGCGGCTTTTGCCAACGACGCAAAACTGCATGGTGAATGATCACTTTCTCGACCTTATGAAAGGGGTCGCCGTTAAAAGCCCTCTTATCTGGGAATGTACACGATTTTGTTTGTCCCGACACGCGGCGCGTAATGTTGCCTCCTTGTTGATGCTAGCAGGTGGCGAAGCCATGGTTGGATTTGGGATAGAACAATGCATCGGCGTGTTTGATCAACGCATGATCCGCATCTATCGGATGATCGGCGCTTCTCCGGAGATCTTAGGCGAACAAGGAGCGGGCAAAGACTATGTCGCCGTGGGTCTTTGGTCATTTAGCAACGAGGCGCGCTTAAAAGTGTCTAAAAACGCAGGTGTCAGCCCCCAAGATTCCAAGATCTGGTTTGATAAAGTGTTTGGTGCAGAACAAAGAGTTGCGCAGGTTTGATCGGCTCTAGCCATTTTTGAGGCGCGCGTATAGGGTCGCGCGCATGACGCTAGCCCCGATTGAATATTCATCAGATCAAGCCGAAGCCTACGACCGCGTGACCCAAATGTTGCGCGGTGCAGGTATTGATTTGGACGATAGCCTTTTGATGCCGCCGAGAGATGGAAAATCTCAGGTTATGGCGTTGATGGGCAAAGCGGGATCGGGGAAAACGCTGCTATTGGCTGAGTTGACCAAGGCCTTGCAAGGTGCAGGCGTTGAAATCGTCTCGGGCGATTACGAAAGCCGCAAAATGCGAGATAAACGCACGCTTGCGATCTTGGCCCCAACGAATAAGGCGGCTTTTGTTTTGCGGATGCGCGGAGTTCCTGCGACGACCATTCACAGGATATTATACACACCAATGTATGATCCTGAGTATGAGAAAATTGCGGAGTGGCTCGCGGGCAATGACGAAAAACCTGATGTTGAAGGTTTGACTGACGAAGCCCTGCAAAGGGCGTTTGATTTCTATCAGCTTAATAAATCAATCCCTGGGGCTTTGGCAGCGGCAGGCTTGCGAGGGTCAGATTTTATCACGGGTTGGAAGCGACGCGAACATCCGTTGGATATTGGGTTCGTTGACGAGGCCTCTATGTTGGATGATCGTCAATTCGAAGATTTAAAAGACATCTTTCCCTCTCTTTTGTTATTCGGCGATCCAGCACAACTTGCCCCAGTGAACCAATCGGGCGGCATGGTGTTTGATAAATTGTCGGAATTGCAAAAAATGTCCCTCAATCGGGTCCACCGCCAAGAGGCGGATAATCCGATTTTGGATTTGGCCCATGCTTTGGCCGATCCACAGCTTGATTTTTATCAATTCGAAACGATGATCCAAGAGGCCGCTCAACGCGACGAGCGTGTGGTCTGGGGTCAAAGGGTTGAGGTTGATTTGATGGCGCGTAGCCCTGTCTTAGTGTGGCGCAACGCTACGCGGATCAGGTTGATAAATGCCTTTCGCTCAGTTTACGGAGCTCCTGAAACCGAATTGATGGAAGGGGAACCGCTTATTTGTGATGGGTTGGAATTGCCTCTAAAACATCGCAAAAAGCGGATCGATCTTGAGGCACGAGGCCTGATCAAAGGGGCGCAAGTCGTTTATTTGGGACCAGGGCGCAAGCCGGGGTTTTCACGGCTTCATGTAATTGGGGCTGAGGATCCGCAGGTCTCGGCGGCCTCCATTGTGAAGATTGAAAAACCAGACGAAGAAGAGCCCTTTATCCCCTTTGCTGCTCGTATGGGGGCCACGTTCTTGCATGGGGCTGCTGTGACAATCCACAAGGCACAAGGGTCGCAATGGGACACGGTCCAAGTGTTCGGTCCCGACCTCTATGCCGCTGCACAAATGGGGCGTAGCGAAGCGGGGCAACCATTGTGGAAACGGCTAGCTTATGTAGCGATTACACGAGCACAAGAAAGATTGATTTGGGTCGTGCGCAATCGGCTCTCAAAACCGTCTGAAGGGCTTAGGATTGATGATCTTCGCGCAACGGCTCCTGTGCCTTTTACCTTAGAATCCCCAAATCCTGAATGATTGAGACGCAGCGTTTCATCTTAATTCTAACAAGATGACTTGCCAAAAAAAGCATTCCCTCCCCATACTGAGAAAAAAGGGAGGATTTTCAATGCTTGGCCAGATGATGCATCGCCCATTGTCGATTATCGAATTATTGCGCTTTGCCAGTGAAATTCACAGACAAGCCGAAATTGTGTCCGTTCGCACCGAAGGCGACATCCACCGTTACGGATACCGAGAGGCCTATGCGCGTGTTGGTCAACTGGCACATGCTTTACGTGCGCTTGGGGTGGAAAATGGGGATCGCGTTGCGACGTTAGCGTGGAATGGGTATCGCCATTTTGAACTCTATTACGCGATTTCTGGGATGGGGGCGGTGTGCCACACCATCAATCCAAGGCTTAGTGTCGAACAGCTCACCTATATCACCCATCATGCCAATGACCGCGTTCTGTTTTTGGATGTGACGTTTGTACCGCTCATTACAGCGGTCAAAGACCAGCTTCCCAAAGATATGATCTATGTCGTCATGACAGATGCAGACCATATGCCCGATGGATCAGAGGGAATGCTCTGTTATGAGGATTTGCTCGCACCTCACGCTACAACATTTGATTGGCCGGAATTGCCAGAGGAAACTGCAGCGGGTTTGTGTTACACATCTGGCACAACAGGAAACCCCAAAGGGGCGCTCTATTCCCATCGCTCGACTGTCCTTCATGCCTATTCTACGGGGATCAGCTTGGGGAGTAGTGTCAATGAAAATGCGCGCGTCCTCCCTGTGGTGCCTTTGTTTCATGTGAACGCATGGGGGCTTCCTTATACAGCCCCGTTAACAGGGGCATCTTTGATATTTCCTGGACCAGCTCTGGACGGGGCCTCACTCTATGACCTCATGGATCGCGAAGCGGTGACATCGGCTTGGGGTGTTCCGACTGTTTGGCAAGGGCTACAGGGTGAAATCACCAACAGGGGCAAAAACCCAAACGGGTTCAAGGATGTGGTGATTGGCGGTTCTGCGGCCCCGCGCGTGATGATCGAAAATTTTGAACGCTCAGGCGTGTCCGTCTGTCACGCATGGGGCATGACGGAAATGAGCCCCGTTGGAACCCAAGGAATTTTGCCACAATCCTATCGGGACGAGAAAAGCTTTGAAGACTGTTTGGATTTACAGAGTATGCAGGGGCGGCGGGTCTTTGGCGTTGATTTGAAAATCGTAGATGAGGCGGGAACGCCTCTTCCTCACGACGGTAAAGCCGTGGGTGAATTATTCGTGCGCGGAAATGCCATTGTCAGCGGTTATTTCAACAACGAAGAGGCCACCAAATCCGTCATTGATGCAGAGGGTTGGTTTTCAACAGGGGATGTGGCGTCCATCACGGATGACGGGTTCTTGATGATCCAAGACCGTGCCAAAGACTTGATCAAGTCAGGTGGGGAATGGATTAGCTCGATTGATCTGGAAAATGTTGTCATGGCGCATCCCGATGTCGAAAGCTGTGCGGTCATTGCGATTGCGCATCCGAAATGGGACGAACGACCCTTGCTGGTGATTGTTCCAAAGGGGGACAAGCATGTCACCAAACCTGAGATCGACGAGATGCTGTTGAAACATGTCGCCAAGTGGCAATTGCCCGATGCGATTGAATTTGTTGACGCTTTGCCGCTCACGGCAACAGGGAAAGTATCGAAACTAACGCTGCGCCAGCAGTTTGCTGAGTACCAACTTCCAAGTGGGGATGAATGAATGGATTTAGGAATTTCGGATAAAGTGGCACCGCTGATTGCAGCTGTGCGGGACATGGTGCAAACAGATATCGCCCCTCTTGATGCTGAGTTTCACAGTGAAGTCGGCAAGCATCCTTCCGGAGATCGGTTCAAACACACGAAGCGACAGCTCGACATTTTGGACGGCCTCAAGGCCAAAGCCAAAGAGCGAGGGCTCTGGAATTTTTGGCTCACCGATAGTGAAAAGGGCTACGGCCTCAGCACAGTTGAATACGCTTATTTGGCGGAAGAAATGGGCAAAGTGTCCATCGCCGCCGAAGTGTTCAACTGCAACGCGCCCGATACTGGCAACATGGAAGTCCTAGAACGCTATGGCACGCAAGAGCACAAAGACCGTTGGCTCTATGATCTCTTAGAGGGAAAAATCCGCTCGGCCTATGTCATGACAGAGCCGAATTTAGCCTCTTCGGATGCGGCGCAATTGGCGTTTGAGGCCACGAAAGATGGCGATGAATGGGTTCTCAATGGTGAGAAATGGTGGATTTCTGGCGCGGGTGATCCGCGCTGTGGGCTTTACATCCTCATGGCCTGTACGGATCCACATGCGGCCAAGCATAGCCGCCATACGATGTTTGTTTTGGATCCAAAAACCCATGGTATTGAGGTTTTGCGCCCTATGGAAGTGTTCGGAAATGACGATGCGCCCCATGGTCATATGCATATTCGATTTACAAACGTGCGCATCCCCGCGTCCGCTGTTGTTTTGGGCGAAGGGCGTGGATTTGAAGTTGCTCAGGGTCGCCTTGGACCGGGACGCATCCATCATTGTATGCGCGCCATTGGACAGGCGGAGAAAGCCCTAGAAATGATGTGTGTTCGGGGGTTATCCCGCTCGGCTTTTGGTAAACCTTTGACCGAACTTGGTGGTAATTTCGATATCATCGCGAATGCACGGATGGAGATCGAAATGGCGCGCCTTTTGTGTCTTAAGGCGGCTTATATGATGGATACCGCTGGCGTCAAAGCGGCCCAACCTTGGATATCCAAGATCAAAGTTGTGGCTCCGCTGATGGCGGGTAAAGTCATCGACGAGGCGATGCAGCTTCATGGTGCAGCGGGTATTAGCCAAGACTTTGACCTTGCTCATATGTGGACGCATGTGCGCACGCTGCGGTTTGCAGATGGTCCAGATGCCGTGCATAGACGTCAAGTCGCGCGCGCAGAATTGAAAAAGTATTCCAATTCAGTCGCGTAAGGTCAAAGGCCGTTTGGTTTAAGTTCGTTGGCCAAGAAGCGTGCGAATTGCACTGTCAGGCTTTCACGGCGCGAGCGATCGGGCCAAACGGCATAAAAACCTAAAGGAGACAACTGCCAATCAGGGAGGACATGTTGCAATCTCCCTGATGCGAGCGCGTCTTGGGCAATCGCTCGGGGTAAAATTGTAACTCCTAGGCTTTGACAGGTCAGATGATAGAGCGCATGAATACTATCCACAGAGATGATGGAGTTGCCTTTGACCGCCTCTGAGACATTTCCCTGAGATCTAAGCTCAATTGTATCTGGACGCTGTTCATAGCTCAGCCAAGGGCACTCCGTAATGTCCTGTGGGGTTTCTATAGGCGCGCGCGTTTCTAAAAAGGCAGGTGATGCCACAAGTAGTCTATCTTGTTCGCCAAGCTTTAGAGACATGAACGAACTATCTTTGAGCCAGCCTGCTCGGATAGCGAGGTCATAGCCGTTTTCAATGAGGTCGATTTGACGATCCGTATAGGTAATCGACAGTTTTACACTGGAGTTTTGGGCGGCATAGCGAGCGATAACCGCGGTAAAGGTTGAGTCGGCTAAAAATGCCGGTGCAGATATTTTGAGCGTGCCTGCTGGTGCCTCGAGAAGAGCATTGATTTCGTTTAATCCAGTTTCTGCGTTTAGAAGCATAGATTTAACATGCCCGTATAAAACCCGTCCTTCATGGGTCAAAGACATCTTTCGCGTTGTGCGATACAAGAGGGTTGTTCCAAGATGGGTTTCAAGTTGGGAAATTGTATCGCTTATTCGAGATGGGGCGAGACCCGAGGCCGAAGCCGCAGCGCGAAAGGAGCCTTCTTCAACGACGCGCGCGAAGAGGGCCATATGTTTTAAGTAATCGATCATTGTTCGATTATACAGACTAATTAAATATTATTATACCCAATGGTTTAATTATCACATTGCCTTTAGGCTGGAAGAAGGTTTGGGCATGAGTGGGTTAAACTTTCAAAACCATGTCTACCAAATCGGATTTGTGTTTGTAAAAAGGGAAAAGCACATGAATTTAGAGAACTTGAAGCCTCAGGGCATACCAATCTTTGTCACTGCTTTTGGGGCACTGATTGCGGTGATGGGAACGATCTTTGGCGTTTCTGCATTGATGGACCCCTCTGCGGCCATCGGATATATTGAAGGCGCGGACTTTATGGCGCTGAGCTGGGCAGGGCGGAATTTAGGCTTGGCCGTAGCCATGGGCGTGGCGCTATGGATGCGTACGGCCTCTGCTTATGTGATCGTCTTTATTGGAAGCTTGTGCCGTGAAATCGGTGATGTCCTTGGTGCATTTGGAACAGGCAATACAGAGATGGTGCCAATGTTGATTGGTTTTCTTGTCGCCGATCTTATTTGTCTCGCGTTTAGCGTTCGTGCGATGAGAAAAGGTTAATTGTATCTGTGGTCGCTGTCATGAGTGAGTTTTGTACCCATTGCCCCCGTCGGATGCCTCCGGCGGGGATATTTTTAAAAAGAAGAAGGTCTTAAAGAAACTTACTATTTCCCCTTCGCCATTTTTTTCGATCTTTTTCATTAGGGCGGACTGGCGTGGCTGGAGCATGAGAGCAATTATATCGCACCTTGTTGTTGCGCCATGACATAGCCAACGCCTGCGGCCACGAGTAGGCCTAGTAGTATGGCGAGTGTAATTTTTATGGCTGAGTAGGGGCGTTCCCCTTGGACACGGCCAGTGCGCCCGTTGACAACAAAACGATAGGTTTTACCCTTGTATTTATAGGCAGCCACCCAGACAGGCAAAAGGACATGTTTAAAGGTCACATCTTGGACTTGAGTTGAAATCGAATGAATGCGTTGGCGGTCACCACCGATATCAAATCGAACATCACGCGCGATGACTTTGTCCATTTTTTGGCGGGCTTCGCTGAACCCGTCTTCAAGAGGAACGCTATATCCTTCGGCTTGAAATCCCGCTAAATATTCAGGGGTATAGGGCGTTAGCTCGGCTAAATCCCACGGTTCAAGAGCGTCTGTAAATGCCTTGGGAAGTGACGTCGAGGCAAGCACCAAGACATCATCAAAAAATCGTGCAACGCGGCCAGAGGCAGGAAACCATCGAATTTTTTGAACGCGCTGTTGTGTGGGTTTGCCATCGCGCATGACGGTGCGGGTTTGGTAATATATTTTGCCACGTTCACCGCGATAGGCTGATCTGGTATCTGCATCAAAGGTCCAGAACGGGACATAGATTCCCGTCATTTTTCGACCCTTACGCGCGTATTCCTGTAACCCGTTCGGTGCAAACCATAGCTTGCCCAACCAAGTGGTCATTGCGGCTTTGGCGTCTTTTTCATCTAAGGCGAAAGGAAGAAGTGCCTTGGGTTTGATTTGGCGATGGCTTCCTGTGTCTACAACGATTGGGGTTGCGCAATAGGGGCATTCAACTGCATGCTCTGCATTCAGAAATTCAATTTCAGCGGCACAGTTCGAACAAGTTGAGTGTCGAATTGTTTCCATTTCAGAGGAGGATAACCCACCGCTGAGGGCCGCCATGTAGTCAAGCTCATGGATGCTTGAGGCCCAAGGGCCAGGTTGAGAGACATTTTCGCTATGACCACAGTGGTCACAGATCATTTTGCCGCCGTCTGGAGCGAAACGATAGTCTGCCCCGCATTGATCGCAGGGAAAGACATGTTCTGAGGTGACTGTTAGGCTATCGTCTTGTGTCACGTTTCCCTCAAAGGATGCGATGCTAGGCTACAGGGGGAGGTGGCGGAAGAATTGTAAAGAGCTGGGCAAGTTCTGCCACGTCCTCTGCACGCATCCAGCCATCCTGTCCGGCGGTCCATACCAAGCTGTCGCGGGTCAGTGTGCCTTCGGTTGTCATTCGTCCGATCGCAGCCTTGGAAAAGGGACCTTTCGTGGCGCCATTTTCGGCGATGTACCAAACATGTTCGACAGGAGGTGGCGGTGGTGTGTGATGGCTCGGGGCCGCTGGTGCCATGTTTTGAGCCATCGCCATGCCCATTCCAGCCCCAATTCCAGCACCCATTGCGCCATTTGTCTGGCTTGCGGCAGCGGTCATGGCTTCGGCTGCGGCAAAGGTTGTGTATTTGCCCAAATCACCTGCGATGCCCATGCTTGTGCGTTTGTCCAGGACCTCTTCGACGGCAGAGGGGAGTGAAATATTTTCGATATAAAGCTCTGGCATGGAGAGGCCATAGTCGGTGAGGGTCGCGGAAATCTGGCTGGCCACGAGTTTTCCAAGCTCAGCTGTATTGGCTGCCATATCCAAGACAGGAATGCCACAAGAGGCAATCACGCGAGAAAATTCTTGGACGATAATATTGCGGATTTGGAATGAGATTTCATCCATGGTGAATTCGCCATCGGTTCCCACGATTTCGGTTAAGAAACGTGCAGGGTCCGAAATGCGGATTGAATAGGTTCCATAGGATCGTAAACGAAGAGGGCCAAATTCAGGATCACGCACCATGATTGGATTTTTGGTCCCCCATTTGAGATTATTGAAACGGGTCGTGTTGACGTAATAAATCTCTGATTTGAAGGGGCTTCTGAAACCGTGGTCCCAATGGTTTAGGGTCGTCATGATTGGCATGTTGTTCGTTTCCAACATGTAAAGACCTGGCGTAAAGACATCAGCTAACTGGCCTTCGTGAACAAAGACGGCGGCTTGTCCTTCGCGTACTGTTAGCTTGGCGCCATATTTAATTTCATGACCTTCCCGTTCAAAGCGCCAGACCATGGTGTCTCGTGTGTCGTCTACCCAGTGGATGACGTCAATAAATTCACCAGTCAGAAAATCAAATATACCCATGGGGTGGCTCCTTGTTCAGTCGAAAGAAAGATGCGTTTGGACCGCGCGGATTCTGCGCCGCCCAAAGCAAACTTATACGTCGTCGCCTGCGTCGGCAACTTCGTCGAGTGTTGCGTTTTTGCGGGATTTGGCCGCAGCCAAAGTATCGCGCAAATCCTTTTCCATTTGCTGAAGGTCGGCTTCGGCGGCTTGGCGTTTTGCTTTGCCTTCGTCGGCAATTTGAAGGCTCTCTTCGATTGTGCCGATCAAGTCGGCATTGGCCTTTTTGATCGCTTCGATATCAAAGACACCGCGTTCCATTTCCTCACGGATGATTTTGTTAGACTCGCGCAAATTCGCTGCATTCGAGGTTAACAATTCATTGGTCAAATCATTTGCTTCGCGCACGGCTTTGGCCGCATCAGCAGAGCGTTGGATCGTGACCGCTTGGGCCAATTGTGTTTCCCACAAAGGAACCGTGTTCACCAATGTTGAGTTGATTTTCGTAACCAAAGATTTGTCGTTCTCTTGCACCAAACGGATGCTTGGCAAAGACTGCATGGTCACTTGGCGTGTGAGTTTAAGGTCATGCACACGGCGTTCCAAATCATCACGCGCTGCACGTAGATCACGCAATTCCTGCGCTTTCATCACTTTATCAGCTTCAGCGGCTGCCTCAACCTCGGCTTCTTTGGCCGGAATGATCGTTGCATCTAGATCGCGGAGCTTTTCTTCACCGGCTGCAATATAAAGCGCAAGTTCGTCATAGAATTGGAGCGTTTTATCATACAAGAGATCAAGAGATTTGATATCCTTGAGCAATGTTGTTTCATGGCCCAACAGGTTCTCGGTAATTTTGTCGATTTGGCTTTGGATGGTTTCAAAGCGTGCGGTAAACTTAGCAATCGGTGCGGCGCGGCCGATCAGCTTTTCCCACCAGCTGCGGTCACGGCGGAGATCAAGTTCTGACACAGAAAATCCGCGGATTGTTGTGACCATGTCACGCAATGAGTCACCTGCAGGACCAACATCTTTGTTGCGAACACCCTGCAACATGGATTGTGAAATTTCCTGAAGCTCTTCTTGAGCGGCGGATCCAAAGCCGATTATGGAATTTGTGTCTTCCATGTCGATTTCATCAATGCGGCGGCGAATTTCTGTGCCCATTGCTTGATCAGCTTGATCTAATGTGATGATTGCATTTGCGTCTGTTGGTTCTGCGAGAACAACATTGGCCACATCTTCGACGTCTTGAACGACCGCCTGTGCCTGTGTGAGTGTACTTGTCATGTGGTTTCCCCTTACTTGAAACTAAATTACTCTATTATGAATGCCGTTTGCTTTCGCGATTTAGGCGGTCTTTCAATACTTCGATTTCTACTGTCAGATCTGTACGATCATCTTGTAAAAGTTTTTCTGTCCGCGCGGCAAAGTTCTCTTCTAAATCATCCAACAGCGCCAAATAATCTGATTGTGCAGCCGTATCGGACGAGCGCGAAAAAATGTCGGCAAAGCGGATCGTGGCATCGCGCGCGCCCTCTAAATAGACAGAGAGATATTTACGCGCCGATGTGAGATCACGTGGATCCTCTTCGACGGTTCGAAACAATCTGCGCGCAGTTTCAGCAAAGCGATCAACGCGGGCCTCTAGTGAGGGCGTACGTGTGCGCTTGATTGCATCCTTCATGGCCTGAACATGACGCTCGGCGGTGTCGATGGCTTTTGCGACACGATCTTGTTGAAAGGTGTCGATCCCTTCCATGCCTTTGTCTGACAAGGGGTCAAGGCCAAAGGCGGCAATATGCAGGCCAAGGGCGCAGAGTGCAAAAATAATGGCAGCAACAGCTTGGCCATCGTTCTTATATGCTGCTAGCCCCACTCCGAGAGCAACTAAGACCGCAGAAAAAATTTTGCGTGGAATTGCAGGGCGTCTTGCAACTTTGCGCTCGTCATATTCAGCTTGGGCCCGAATACCATCGCGCAAAAGCCATGCGCCCAGTGTCCACAAAAGCGCGCTGATCAATCCCAAAGCTAAGGCTGTCGCGCCATCCCATAATGATGTCGCCATGATAATGATTGCAGGAACAAACATAACGTTGCTCCGCGCACCAACGGGATCTTTGCTGGGTCCTTTGTAGGACTGCGACGATTGTGGAGTATCGCCCTTGTGTCCCTGAGACCCATTGGGACTATATTCTCCGCCAAACTTCTGTGCCATGTTACAGCCCCCCCATAAATCCAGAGGCGACACCAAACAAAAGAATGATGAGCGCGATATAAGCAAATTTTCCGATTTTATGGTCAGGCATTGGCCCCGTCGTTTCCTTTAAAATGAATTCCCACGTTATAAATGGGAACTCTTGAAGTTGTTTTCTAGTCTTTAGTGGCGCGAAGCTGTGCGGCGTTCGGCATTTAGTTTGCGGCTGTAGCCGGATTGAATGACTTCAACGATGACCAAAACAACGACTGAGAAATAGAAGGTTGTCTTTGACATAGGCACCACTTCGTACCCAAAGAATTTGAGCGCAAGAGAGGGATCATGCATGGCATGCGCCGCTGCTTGACCGCTTTCGCCAAGCAAAACAATACCTACGATCAAAAGGATAAAGAGGCCCAAGACTTCGTACATACGGTTCTTTTCCAAAAACCGCGTGACTCCATCCGCCAAAACAAGCATCGCAATGCCAGAGAGAATAATTGCAGTTGCCAGAACAGGGAACACATCTGTAATCGCCAATGCAGAGAGAACAGAGTCAAACGAGAAAATAAGGTTCATTGTGACAATCAGCATAATCACCTGAAACGCAGGTTTGCCTTTTTTATTGTCCACATCTGTATCGAGGTGATCAATGCTTAGCATATGGCCGATTTCTTTGACGGCGGTATAAATGATAAAGACACCACCGATGATAAATACGCAGGTGGCAAAGTTGACTCCGCCTTCAAGCACACCAACCCAATCAAAGACATAGAAGGGCTCAGCCATCGCATCTATGAGACGGATCATCGTAAAGAGCAAGATCACGCGCAACGCGACGGCGATAATGATGCCCCAGAACCGCACTTGCGATTGCTGCGCGACAGGCGCGCGTTGGCTTTCTATCGAAATATATAAGAGGTTATCGAACCCCAAAACAGCTTGTAAAAAATATAAAACAAGCAAATTTCCCACATTTTCAACTGTGATTATATCCATCATGATCAATACCCTCCACTTTAGTATTGCTTAACGCAACTATCGTGGATTGCAAATTGATAATATGGGGAAAACTAGGGTTTGCGTCTCCGTTTTGGTTTTGGCTTGGGACTCGGGGGTTCCTCTGAGGCAAGACCAAGCTGATCACGCATCACCTTGCGCCGGATTTCTTCGACGTCGCCCGATTTTATATTGCCCAATTGAAACGGGCCATAGCTGACGCGGATAAGGCGGTTCACAGAGAGACCAATGGCCTCCATCGCGCGGCGAATTTCACGGTTCTTGCCTTCGCGAATACCAATAGTAAGCCATGCATTCGCCCCTTGTTGGCGGTCAATCGCGACTTCCATGGGTTGAAAATGTTCACGGTTGAGCGTGATCCCTTGTTCCAATGGGGCTAATGTCTCTGGAGTGGGGCGTCCGTTGACGCGGACACGATATCGGCGCAACCATCCCGTTGAGGGCAATTCAAGCTGACGCTTAATTCCGCCATCGTTGGTCAAGAGCAAGAGCCCTTCAGAATTGAGGTCCAATCTCCCGACGCTCATCACGCGCGGCAATTCAGGCGGTAGATTGTCAAAAATTGTTGGGCGGCCTTGCTCGTCACGGTTGGTCGTCACCAAGCCCGTCGGCTTGTGATAGAGCCATAGGCGCGCCTGTTCTGGTTCCCCGACTTGGGCGCCATCAACAGTGATGCGATCTTTTTCGGTGACGTTCAGGGCAGGAGACGAAATCTTTTTGCCGTTAACGGTGACCCGTCCAGCTTCGATCATACGTTCTGCGTCGCGCCGAGATGCGAGGCCTGCGCGGGCAATAACTTTGGCGATGCGATCGCCTTTTGGTGTGTTTTGTTCCATGTGCCTTGCAATAGGTTACTTTCTTGAATTGCGAAAGGGGATTTAATCGCGCAAAAAGGGGTATGGTCTTTAAAAGTTTCATGTCCCTTGCCCTCAAAGAGGCAAAAGCAGCCGAAGGTCGCGGCGAAGTGCCTGTTGGTGCCGTCGTGGTGTCGGATCAAGGGAACGTCCTCGCGCAGGCGGGAAATATGACACGCGAACTGAACGACCCGTCCGCCCATGCCGAAATTTTGGCCATCCGCGCGGCCTGTGCCGTTTTGGGACAAGAGCGATTGAGTGGGTGTGATTTATACGTGACGTTAGAGCCATGCGCGATGTGTGCAGGCGCGATTGCGCATGCACGGCTTCGCAGGCTATATTTTGGGGCCAGTGATCCCAAATCAGGTGGCGTCGAAGTTGGCGCGCGCGTCTTTGAGCATACACAGTGTCATCATAAGCCAGAGGTCATTGGCGGTCTAGATGAAGCGGTCTGTGAAGACATGTTAAAGGATTTTTTTGCTTCTAAGCGATGAGCAGGGGGCTCGCTGCCCCCTGACCCCCGCGGATATTTGTCAAAAGAAGAAGTCGGCTCAGGCTTTGGTCCGCTCTCCTGTTGGGTCGTACATTGGTTTCAGCGATGCTTCGGCTTTGACTTTTGTTCCAGCAACGTCAATTTCAAAGTTGGATGCCAGAAGTTGCGCCGGTGTTTCGCCTGGGCAGGGAACATAGCCTAAACCAATTGCGCCGCCCAAAGCATGGCCATAGTTTCCAGAGCTAAGATAGCCGACGATGTCGCCATCCCGCAGGATGGGTTCATTGTGATAGAGCAAGGGGTCTGGATCGGTGAGTTTGAACTGCACCATACGGGATGTCAGGCCTTCATCACGTTTGCGATTGACCGCATCGCGTCCGATGAAATCGGTTTTGGCTTTGCTGACGGCGAAGCCGAGCCCGGCTTCAAGGACGTGATCTTCGGCTGTTATGTCATGGCCAAAATGGCGGAAACCTTTTTCGATGCGGCAACTGTCCATCATATGCATACCGCAGAGTTTTAACCCGTGGGATTGGCCCGCCTCCCAGAGCGTTTCAAAGGCATGGGCGGCCATATCCGAACTGATGTAAAGTTCCCATCCCAATTCACCCACATAGGAGACACGATGCGCACGGGCGAGGCCCATACCAAGTTCGATCTCTTGTGCTGTGCCGAAGGGGTTGGTGGTATTGCTGAAATCATTCGGGCTAACGGATTGCAAAACTTTGCGTGCATTTGGACCCATGATGGCAAGGACACCCTCAGCGGCCGTGACATCCGTGATGACCACATTCATGTCGCCGAGGTGACGCCGCATCCATGTTTCATCCGCGAGGCGGGTCGCGGCGGGTGTCACAACCAAATAGGCGGTTTCACTCAGGCGGGTCACCGTGACGTCTGCTTCGATGCCTGCTGTTGCATTGAGGAACTGCGTATAGACGATTTTCCCGACGGGCACTGACATATCTGCGCCACACACAAAGTTGAGAAATTGTTCGGCATCACGCCCCTCGACACGGATTTTGCCAAAGGAGGACATGTCATACATGCCGACGTTTTCACGCACGGCCATATGTTCGCGTTTGGAGTTTTCAAACCAGTTTTGCCGTTTCCATGTGTACTGATATTCGGGTGTTTGCCCCTGATCGGCGAACCAGTTTGCGCGCTCCCATCCTGCGATTTCGCCAAAGACCGCGTTGTTTTGTTTGAGATGTTCGTGAAATGGCGTGCGGCGAACTCCGCGTGCGGTGGCTTTTTGGCGATAGGGATAGTGATCGGCATAAAGTAGGCCGAGCGTTTCCTTGGACCGTTCAAAGAGATAGTGTTTGTTACCTTGGAACGGTTGCATACGTGATATATCAACATCGCCGAGATCAAAGGGTTTTTCCCCGCTGTCCATCCACTGCGACAACGCCATGCCTGCGCCCCCTGCGGATTGAATTCCGATTGAATTGAACCCAGCTGCGACCCAGACATTGTCCATCTCGGGGGCAAGGCCAAGGTGATAGGCATCATCAGGGGTAAAACTTTCAGGGCCATTGAAAAACGTGTGAATTCCGGCCTCGCCTAACATGGGCATACGGTTAACTGCCATTTCCAAGATCGGTTCAAAGTGATCGAAATCCTCGGGTAGTTGATCAAATTCGAAATCATCCGAGATGCCGTTCATGCCCCAAGGTTTGGAAACGGGCTCAAACGCGCCAAGCATCATTTTACCGGCGTCTTCTTTGTAATAGGCACATTCATCTGGGACGCGTAGGACTGGTAGTTGTGTGAGGCCCGCCACCGGTTCAGACACGATATAGAAATGCTCACAAGCATGAAGCGGGACATTTACGCCAGCCATACGCCCAACCTCATGCCCCCACATTCCGGCACAGTTCACGACCATGTCACAGGCGATGTGGCCGCTTTCGCCATGTTCATTGGTCCAATCAACGCCTGTCACACGACGGCCATTTTTTGCAATGCTGGTGGCCTTGGTGCGTTCGGCAATGACAGCACCGCGCATCCGAGCGCCCTTGGCAAGCGCAAGCGCGATGTTTGCTGGATCGCCTTGGCCGTCTTTGTCCAAGAACACACCACCGACAACATCGTCGAGATTGAGGTGTGCATATTTCTCGCCAACTTCTGTCGGTGAAATTTCATCAATGTCCACGCCAAAGGCGCGTGCCATTGCAGCGGAACGCTTGAGTTCTTCCATCCGTTCATCGGTCAAGGCCACTGTGATGGACCCAACCCGTTTAAAGCCCGTTGCGACGCCTGTTTCTGCCTCTAATGCGCCATAGAGTTCTTGGGAGTATTTTGCCAATTTGGTCATATTCGCCGTTGCGCGTAACTGTGCGATCAGGCCCGCCGCATGCCATGTTGTGCCTGATGTGAGTTGCTTGCGTTCTAGCAAGACCACATCTTTCCAGCCCAATTTCGTTAAATGATAGGCAACCGAGCAGCCGATAACTCCGCCGCCAATGATGACGACGCGTGCTTTGTTTGGAAGATTTGTCATTTTGTGTCCTCGTATGAAAACCGGCGCGATAGTTCGGCGATGTGGTCTGGCCCAACTTCACAACACCCGCCGATAAGGGTTGCGCCCATGTCCACCCAGCTTTGCGCAAAATCGGCATAGCCCGCAGGCGTCAAATCCGTGCGTTTGCTGAATTTTTCGGCAACAATATCCCCCATTTCAAGCTTTTGGATTGCTGTAAACCCATTGGCATAGGCGCCAAAAGGGACGCTTGACTGTTGGAGTGTTTCCATTGCGCCGCTGATTGTTTCAGGCAAGGAGCAGTTCAACAAAATTGCATCTGTGCCAATCTGAGAGATCAGGTCCAAGGCCTCTTGCAAGGGTTCACCAGAGCGCAAGGATGGTGTGTCGGCGTCCTCAGAGAGGGACATGCTGATCCAGATGGGTTTCCCGCATCCTTGCATAGCGGTTGCTGCCGCACGGACCTCTAACAAGGAGCCCAATGTTTCCGCCAACAAGATATCGACGCCGTCCTTTTGCACGTCAACGATTTGTCGATAGATCGCTAAGGCCTCGTCGTAGTTGTTGTTCAGCTCTGGATTATAGCTTGAAAACAATGGTGGCAGGCACCCTGTGATTTTAACGTCCTTGCCGCTTTGATCTCGGGCTTTTGTTGCGCAATTAATTGCGGTTTGCTGTAATTGCGCGAACTTGTCGCCGTGCCCATATTTGATCAACCGCTCAGGCGTTGCTGAATAGGCGTTTATCGTGATGACTTTGGCCCCTGCGCGAATGTAATCGGCATGGACCTCGGTGACCAAATCAGCTTCGTTCATCAAAACGCGGGCGGACCACATTTCGCTGGGCTCTTGGGTTGAGCGCGCAACCAGCTCTTGTCCCATGCCGCCGTCTAGAATCGTGATCATGCGCGAAGCCTTTCGTTTTCTGGATCCCAGAGGGGGCGATCCTCTTGCACGACGGCTTTGCAGCGTTCGCCATAGATTTCCACTTCGATTTCGGTACCAGCGACCGCCAAATCAGACCGGATCATGCCCAATGCAACGGATGCGTTGACGCGATAGCCCCAAGCACCTGATGTGGTTTCCCCGACGATTTCGCCATTGTGCCAAAGAGTGGACATGTAAGGCGCGTCACACTCGCCTGCATCCACGGTCATCATGACAAATCGTTTTGCGCTGCCTTGTTGTTTTTCGCTCATCAATGCAGATTTCCCAGGGAAGTCTTGGGGTTTGTCGAGTTTGACAAAACGATCTAGCCCACCTTCGAAGAGGGAATAATCCGTTGAGAGATCGCCTTTCCACGCGCGATACCCTTTTTCAATCCGTAGGCTATTGAGTGCCCACATGCCAAAGGGTGTTGCTCCTGCCTCTGTGACGGCTGTGTAGAGTGCGGCGATGTTATCCATGCTGGCGTGGATTTCCCAACCCAATTCACCCGCAAAGCTAACGCGTGCCAAAGCGCACTCAATGCCTGCCACTGTTGCCCGCTGCTGCGAGAGCCACGGTGCATTTAGATCAGCATCCGTGCCAAGGCGGTTAAACAGATCGCGCGATTGAGGGCCAGAGACGATCAATGTGCTGTATTCAGTTGTGTGATCGCTCAAGGATAATCCATCAGGCAAAGCATTCCGTAGCACTTCGAAATCATGCCATTGCGCCGTCGCCGCAGTGATTAGGGTAAAGTGATCTTCGCCATGACGCATCACGGACATTTCTGTTAGGATCCGACCCCGATCATCGGCAAAATAGGCAAGGTTCATCCGACCGATTTTAGGCAAACCACCTGTGATCATCCCACGCAGCCATTCCGCCGCGCCATCCCCAGATAGATTAAATCGGCTAAATCCCGGCAAATCTAACACGCCGACAGCGTCACGCACCGCCTCGCATTCCTCGCGAATGCGTTGTTCCCAAGGACCAGAGCGGGCCCATGTTTTTGTTGCGTCTTCGGATGTATCATCGCCCTCTTTGGCAAACCAATTCGCACGTTCCCATCCGTTATAGGCGCCCATTTGACCGCCCTTTGCAATCACTTGATCATGCGCAGGGGATAGCTTTTGGTTCCGCGCAGCAGGCCATTCATGCCAAGGGAAATGCATGGCATATTCGTTTCCATAGACTTCCATGCCTTTGGCGACGCAATAGTCGTGATCCGTGTAATCCGTGTAACGGCGAGGATCGCAGGACCACATATCCCATTCGGTTTGACCGTCAACGATCCATTCCGCCATGACTTTGCCAGCGCCGCCACCTTGGGCAATGCCAAAAGTGAACACACAGGCCTCAAACGCGTTTTTGACACCGGGCATCGGACCAATCAAAGGCAATCCATCTGGGGCATAAGGGATCGGGCCGTTTATGATACGCTCAATCCCTGCTTGACCAGCAAGCGGCACGCGTTCCATCGCATCGGCAACAATATCCTCAATCCGATCAAGGTCATCGGGATAAAGCTGAAAAGAGAAATCATCAGGCACAGGGTCGCCCTCTTTTTCCCAATGCGCTTTGCAGTTTGGCTCATAGGGGCCAATGTTAAACCCGTGTTTTTCCTGACGCAAATAATAGGACACATCCACATCACGTACCAAAGGCAGCTTGCCACCATGTTCCTTGGACCATTCCATGATCTCGGGCACCTGTTCGGTCAAAACATATTGATGCTCCATCACCATCATGGGCACAGTGCGGCCACCATAGGGTTTAAACCATTCGCCCACTTGCTGTGCGTAATATCCAGCGGCATTCACAACATAGTCACAGTGAATGTTACCTTTTTCACTATGCACAATCCATGTGTCATCCTCGTTTTGTGTCACACCTGTGACAGGACAAAAGCGAACAATCTTTGCGCCCAGATCACGCGCACCTTTGGCAAGGGCTTGGGTCAATTGCGCAGGATCAATGTCACCATCTGTCGGATCCCACAAAGCGCCGGCCATGTCGTGTGTTTCAAGGAAAGGATATTTCGCCTTGGCCTCATCAGGGGTCATGATCTTCATATCAATCCCTTGATAGCGCCCCATCGAACAAGCACGCTGAAATTCTTGCATGCGCTCTTTGGTGTGTGCAATGCGGATTGAACCCGTCTGATGATAGTTCATCGGGTAATCCACCTCATCGCCAAGACGGGCATAGAGTTCGGTGGAATAACGCTGCATATTCATGATTGACCAGCTGGTCGAAAACGTCGGGACGTTCCCTGCCGCGTGCCATGTGGACCCAGCGGTCAATTCATTCTTTTCAAGGAGAACGCAATCGCTCCACCCCTTTTTGGCCAAGTGGTACAAGGTGCTTGTCCCGACAGCGCCACCGCCGATGATGACGACCCGTGCTTTTGTTGGAAAATCAGACATGGTATTTCTCCCTTAATTCCATGCAAGACGCACAGCCAGTGCGCCGATTATGATGGCTGATAACGTGTTGAGTGTGTTTGTGTGTGCTTTTAGGTATTTGCCTAATGCCCCCGCAGAGGCACCATAAATGGCTGTGATGACAAAACCTGAAATGGTGAAAAACAACCCCAAGAGCAACAACTGTAACCAGAGGGGGCCGCGATCAGGATCGCTGAATTGAGGCAGCAATGCCAAAATAAACAGGGCGACCTTGGGGTTGAGAAGGTTCGTGAGCATGCCACGCTTGATGGCGTCCTGAACGGACATATGCATATGGCCGTTCGCGGTTGTTTGACCCGAGCGCCACATGTGAATAGCGAGATAGATCAAATACCCCACGCCAAGCCATTTAATGGTTTCAAACGCCCACGGCAGAGCCATCAAAAAGGCGCTCAGCCCAAAGGCTGTTAATAAAACATGGCCCAAGCTGCCCATCGATATTCCAAAGGCCGCTGCGATGCCCAATTTCGGGCCACCTGTCATGCCGCAGGCGGTCGCAAACATCACATCGCTTCCAGGCATCAGGTTCAAGGCCATCGCAGCCAAAGCAAAGCCTATGAGCACATCAAAAGGAAGGAGGGTTGCAAAGTCGATCATCATATCAGCACCGCCAATAAGACACCGTAGATCACGAAACAGGCCGCCAAACCACGGCGTAACCAGATATTCATAATCGCCCCAAGCGCCAAGCGTCCAAGGCCCGCCCCCAACGCGCAATAGGACATGTAACTCAGACTTGTGAGGGTCAAAGCTGTTGGGGTAATCACCCACATTTGTTGAACAATCGGGACATTGGGTTGAATGAACTGCGTAAAGGCCGCAAAGTATCCCGCAATGGATTTAGGATTGATCGTGGCAATCATAAAGGCCTGCGTGAATATGGATGACTTTGCTACATCAGTTTGCGTGATTGGGCGGTTCGCCATAATCCAAGCGCGCACCCCCAAATAGATCAAGAAGCCCGCTCCTATATAGCTCGCGACCTGAAACAGCACGGGCGAGGCGAGCAAAAGCGCTGAAATGCCAACCGCAGACAAGCCCAAAAACAAGCTCGCCTGAACCAAAATTGCGCAAACGGTAATGAGGGAGGTCTTAAATCCATACGTCATTGCCGTGCTGATACAGTTCACAGCATTCGGTCCCGGTGTCGTCACAAACAAGACCCAGAACAGAGCAAATATTTGCCACGCCTCCCAGCTCATCAATACACCGGCGGGGAAATGATCCAAATCGCAACAGCGGGATCATCGTATGGATTGGACCAAGTGTAGACTTCGCCACGGATGCGAAAACTGTCCCCTTTTTGGATTGTATAGGTTTCTCCGTCTATTGAGATGTCTAATTTTCCAGAAACCAAATAAGCCAATTCTTGGGTTGGTCGGCGCATAGGGCTTGGGATCTTTGATTTTGGTTCAAAGACGGAATGCACCACTTCGAAGTCATCGGTTAAATCAGGCGACAAAAGCTGTTCCAACAACCCATCCGCACGCTTGCCTATTTTGCGACCATGGCCTTGGCGCACAATGCGACCTGTTTCACGGTCATGTTCTTGGGGTTTATGCACAAGCGTTGTGAGCGCCACATCAAATATGTCGGATAGTTGTTCCAGATCAGATTGTTTCGGTTCCGATAAATCGCGCTCTATCTGGGACACCCAGCCAACCGATTTGTTCAAACGTTTCGCGACATCGCTCAGCGTCATGCCCCGCAGTTTTCGCAAACTACGAATATCAGCACCAAAGCTGTTATTTTGGGCGTGATCGATATTGGTCATACGACTGGGTCCGTGAAATTTTCATCATTTTTTTCACGCTGAGCTGATTCAATGAAAAATGCAAGAAAAATTTCATGCTTTGAAATCACAAAATATAGACAAACGTAGAGCAAAGGCGTATCGCGCCCCTATGGATACGACCTACGCGCCCCCCCAAGACCCTTTGGTCATTTTGCACGAAGACAGTGATATCGTCGTTGTCGATAAACCCGCGGGCTTATTGTCCGTCCCTGGACGGGGTGAGCATTTGGCGGATTGCCTTATTTCGCGTGTTCAGGCGGTCTTTCCGACAGCTTTGGTTGTGCATCGTCTGGATCGGGATACCTCGGGGGTCATGGTCTTTGCCCTAACGCCCCATGCGCAACGACACATTTCCATGCAGTTTGAGCAACGCCAGACCAAGAAAACCTATGTGGCTCGTGTGTGGGGACGTGTGAATGATCCTTCTGGAACCGTTGATTTGCCAATGATTGTGGATTGGCCAAATCGCCCAAAGCAAAAGATTTGCCATGAGACAGGCAAATCTGCTGTGACCGATTGGAAACGTGTCAAATCAGATGACACTGAGAGCAGACTAAGGTTGCATCCCAAGACGGGCCGCAGCCATCAGCTTCGTGTGCATTGCTTGGCGATGGGACACCCGATATTAGGGGATCCCTTTTATGCTGAAGGCGAGGCTGCAGAATTTACGCGCATGATGCTACACTCCGAAGAATTACGGCTCAATCACCCAGAACATGGCCGGGGCATGAAATTTCGCGCCAAGGCTCCGTTTTAAGAGCGTGATTTAATTTCCGCGACTTCCAATGTGCCCATATCGAGAAATGGGCAGGATTGGGCCAAGGCAACGGCTGCATCAAGATCAGCACAGTCCAAAACACCATAGCCCATCAAGCCCTTGTTGCCGGCATCCGTGACTCCGTCTTTGGCAACCATCTTGGCAGGGCCAATAGGGTTTTCAGGCTCAAGCAATGATCCACTGTTTTCAGCCAACCAAACTTGCCACCGCTCCATCATAGCGGCGCCATCGGCGGGTGGTGTATTTCCCATGTGATAAAACATTACAAATTTTGGCATTTCCGTCTCCCTTTTTTGTGACGTTAACAGGGTGCATTTGGGAAATCCAAAGAAAAAGGGCGGACCGCTAAGTCCGCCCTCGTTATTATTAGCCCAGTGCGTCGTTACAACGACCACAGGTTTGTGCGTGGCTGTGTTGGCCCACATCCGGTAGAATTTTCCAACACCGCCCACATTTAGCGCCCTCTGCCTTGGCAAATTGAACCGCGATGCCGTCCACATCGGCCAAAGTAAACGCCTCGCTTGGGGCGGCTTCTGTGGTGATGGTAATGGTTGAGGTGATGCAGATATCGTTGAACGGGATTGATTTTAGCACCTCGGCCAGCTCCGCATCCGCCACAAAAACCGTCGGTGCCGCCTCAAGGCTTGCGCCGATGACTTTTTCCGTCCGTTGGATTTCCAAAGCGGCGGTCACAACACGACGGGCTGCGCGGATGTTTGACCATTTCGCGGCCAAAGCATCGTTGCGCCATGCCACGGGGGTTTCAGGAATATCCGTCAAGTGAACAGAGCTGTCTGCGCCGTCAAAGCGTTCGAGCCAGACTTCTTCCATGGTAAAGACCAAGATGGGCGCAAGCCATGTTGTCAGGCGATGGAACAAGATATCCAAAACCGTACGCGTTGCGCGCCGCTCTAATGTATCTCCGTCACAATATAAGGCATCCTTGCGCACATCAAAATAGAAGGACGACAAATCCACCGTTGCAAAGGTAAAGATCGCTTGGAAGACGCCTTGGAAATCATAAGCGTCAAACCCTGTGCGCACCTTTTCATCCAGTTCTGACAAACGGTGGAGAACCCATTGTTCCAACTCAGGCAAGTCAGCCGCATCCACGCGATCGGCCTCTGAGAAATCAGCGAGGGATCCCAACATAAACCGCATCGTGTTGCGCAAACGGCGATAGCTGTCGGCGACACCTTTTAGGATTTCTTGACCGATCCGAAGGTCGGCCGTGTAATCGGACTGTGCGACCCAAAGGCGCAAGATATCTGCGCCGTATTGTTTGATCACTTGTTCGGGCGCGATGGTATTGCCCAAGGACTTGGACATTTTCATGCCCTTTTCATCCAAGGTAAACCCATGCGTCAGAACACCTCGATAAGGCGCGCGTCCCTTTGTTCCGCATGCCTGAAGCATTGAGGAGTGGAACCAGCCACGGTGTTGATCTGTTCCTTCTAGATACAGATCCGCGATCCCATCCTCGGACCCATCTTCTCGGTCGCGCAATACAAAGGCATGGGTTGATCCAGAGTCAAACCAAACATCCAAGATATCAAAGACTTGATCATAGTCTTTTGGATCAACTATCCCATTCAAGAACCGCTCTTTGGCGCCATCCATATACCACACATCCGCGCCGTCTTTTTCGAACGCTTCGGCAATGCGCGCATTCACGTCAGTATTGCGTAGCAAGAAATCAGGATCCGTTGGCAGCACGCCTTTTTTAGTGAAACACGTAAGTGGAACACCCCAAGCCCGTTGGCGGGAGAGAACCCAATCAGGACGGGCTTCGATCATGGAATAGAGGCGATTGCGGCCCGTTTGTGGTGTCCATTTGACCAACGTGTCAATCGAGGTCAATGCGCGTTCACGAATGGTTTTGCCGTGCGTGTCCTGACCATCGCCCACTTCGCGATCAATGGCTGCGAACCACTGGGGAGTATTGCGGAAAATCACGGGCGCTTTGGAGCGCCATGAATGCGGATAGCTGTGTGTCACGCGCCCACGCGCGATGATGCCGCCCGCTTCGACCAATTTGGCGATGACAGCTGTGTTTGCTTTGCCTTCTTTGCCTTTGCGATCAAAAACTTGAAGACCGGCAAAAAACGGAACATGTGGCAAAAATTCAGACTCTTCGCCCACGTTGTGGGTCATGCGATCCATCCAGTTGCGTTTGACAAAGCATTCATAGTCATCCGCACCGTGGCTTGGCGCTGTGTGAACAAATCCTGTTCCCGCATCATCTGTCACGTGATCGCCATCAATCATTGGAACATCATAGGCCCAATAGTCGTCTTGATCTGCAAATGGGTGAGCACAAACGGCGCCGTCTAGATCGGCGGCGGCAACATCGCTGATGCGTGTAAAGTTTGTAACGCGTGATTTCGTCAGGGCATCCTCGGCCAAGGCATCGGCAAAGAGATAGAGATCACCAGGCGTTGTCCAGCTTTCTTCTTCTGTTTCATCCACACGATACAAACCATAAGCAATCTTGGGGTTGTAAGCGATGGCCTTGTTTGACGGGATCGTCCAAGGCGTCGTTGTCCAGATTACAACACGCGCTTCTTTTAAGGCGTCGGGCGCGCTGCGGAACTTGAACGGCACCCAGATCGTGTGTGATTTATGATCGTGATATTCGATTTCAGCCTCGGCCAAAGCGGTCTTTTCAACAGGTGACCACATCACAGGCTTGGACCCTTGATAGAGCGTGCCCGTCATGAGGAATGTCATGAATTCTTCGGCAATGACGCGCTCCGCATGGAAATTCATCGTCAAATAGGGGTTATCCCACTTGCCAGTGATCCCAAGACGTTTGAATTCATCGCGCTGGATATCAACCCAGCCTTCGGCGAATTTGCGACACTCTTGGCGGAAATCAACAACATCAACTTCGTCTTTGTTTTTGCCTTTGTTGCGATATTGCTCTTCGATTTTCCACTCAATCGGCAAACCGTGACAATCCCATCCAGGGATATAACGCGCATCGCGGCCCATCATTTGTTGGGAGCGCACAACCATATCTTTTAGCACCTTGTTCAAGGCATGCCCGATATGAAGATGCCCATTCGCATAGGGAGGGCCATCATGAAGCGTAAAGGGTTTGCGGTTCGTCTTTTCGCGCAAGCGGTCATAGACCCCAATGTTTTCCCACCGCGCGAGCCATTCGGGTTCGCGTTTGGGCAATCCAGCCCGCATTGGGAAATCGGTTTTCGGCAGGTTAAGGGTATCTTTGTATTCAGGCGTATCGGCGCACATTTTGTGTGATCCTTGGATAAGTTTTAAATGTCTGGGGGTGGCGGCGCGATGGGTCAAACGCCTTGTCCCGGCGGCTCGTGTTTAGAGCGCCGGGCATATAATTCGAATAATGATACCGAATTTGAATTCCATAGGCGCCTTATAGTCCAGCGAATCCTAACGGTCCAGTGGATTTTAACCCGCAGATATGGCAAGGGTACGCGTTAGCTACTCCCCCAAAGGGGGGAGTTCTTATTGACCCAAAGATTATTACATTCCGAGTGAATTTGTTTGATGGAAACAGCACATTGAAACAGCCGCCGATTTTGACCGAACGTGAAAAAGAAGTGTTGCCGTTTTTGCTAAGTGGGGCGACACGTATCGAAATTGCCCAAACCCTGAGCGTTTCTAGTGAAACGATTAAATTCCATACACGACAGCTCTTGAAAAAATTCGGTGTTAAGACGGTGCCCGAAGGCTATACCGCCATGCAAGAATACGCGCGTTTGTATTTGCCTGAGGGAATGAATTTTAACTATTTTATAAAGACGAACCGCAATACCGTCACTTTGCACGAGAACCGAACGGATGCGCACCTTGTTAAGGATTGGGATGTTGTTGCGATCAAGCCAGAGAGTATCACTATTCAAAGTGTTCAGCACGTCTGGGGTCAGGTAGAAAACCTAAGAGTCAATGGAACTCCCACTGACGCTGCGTCTGTCGAAGCATGGCGACACGTCGTAAACAGCTCAACCGATGATACCTGCTTGCAAGGCGATGAATTCAACTGGCTTTTGGAATGTGACTTAGTCAATGCGTATCTTGCCAATCAGGAAAGGCATGCTGTTACTGTTGGTCTACCCATCGGCGAATTGATTATGACCCTTAATTTCCCTAAACAGCAGATGCCAGCGCACGTTTGGTTTGAGCATACGCGCTTGGGGCGTCCAGTGGATGATCCAAATGTGACCTTTGAGATCAAAGGTCAGTGCGCACAGGTCATTGTCCCAGATGCCAAATTTGAAAATCGCTATGCGATCCATTGGAGATGGGTAGAATGAGGCGTCCACCGTCCCTAACGCCACGAGAAAAAGAGGTTCTGCCTTTGTTGGTTAGAGGGGCCACGCGGACAGCCATTGCTCAAGTCTTGGGCATATCGGATGAAACGGCAAAAATTCACATTCGCAACATCGTTGAAAAATTTGACGCAGCAAGCGTGCGTGATGGGATCTCTGAGTTTCATGAGTATCTAGAAACCTTTAGTACGCTTGGGTTGGGTTTTGAATACTTTGTCAACGAGCTCAATTTTTCTGTAGAAATTCTCGAAGATCTGGATATGGCGCGCTTGCGAGAAGAGATCGATCTGACAACTGTTGCGGAGAAATTAGAGCGATTTGAGGAATTGTTTATGACCTCAGGCAACATCAATGAGTGTCGTCTGGATGGGCAAGTGGTCACGCCAGTCAAGACAAGTGGAAATACAGATTATTACGAAAAACGGTTTGATCCTGCGCTGACCGACGGCGAACAGGCAAAATTTTGTTACGAAATAGATTTCAAAAACCCATATAACGATCCCGAAAATTTCTTTAGCTCACTTATTCTGCACCCAACGGCCGAAGCAAAATTAACGGCCATCTTTCCCCCAAGCAGGATCCCTTCGAAAATTTGGGCGGAGGGCAGGGTGTCTGCAACACCTCTTGCCGCAGCACCGACAGGCTTGGTTTGTAAAGACAACGTTGCGACCCTTACGTTGCATGAGCCAAAAATTGGCCAAGAGTTTTTCATACATTGGCGCTGGGATTAGGTGGGCTAGGGGCTGGATTAACGGCATTTTGTCTCACTATTTAATTTAAGTATTTTAAATACCTATTAAATGAGCTATGTCACCTCTGTGATGAAACAGCAGAGGTTTACACATGTCTATTGCAGAAATCATTCTTTGGCCTGGAACAAAGGTCTGTGAATATCTCAACGTTGAACCAGAAAGTGATCAGGGTCTTATTCGATCCATGTTTAACATGTTGATCTATCTCATCGTGATCTTATTCGCGATGTGGGCATTGATGGCCTAATGTATGGCCCTAGAATTGCGGCAAGCCAAGCGGACATCGCACGTGTTGTGTCACGCTTCTATGCTCAAGTGCGCGGGCATCCCGTTTTGGGGCCTATCTTTAATGAACGGATTTCTGATGACGCGCATGCTTGGGCTGAACACGAAGCAAAGATAACAGCCTTTTGGGCGAAAGCCTTGCTGTATGAGCCCGAGTATTAGGGAAATCCGATGATGGTGCATGCAACAGTGCCCGCTATTCAGACGAAGCACTTTGCGATTTGGTTGGGGCTTTTTGATCGTGTCTTGTCAGAAGAATTGACCGAACAGGATTGCGAAATCTGGTCTCATATGGCCCATCGGATCGGCCGAGGGTTGAGCTTGGGCTTGGAAAGTTTGCGAGACACGGACGGTCGCCCACCAAAGTTAACTTAAATTTTGATCACGTCCTAAGTCACTTGCGTAATATTTTTTGTGTTTAAATGCGATGCAGGTCAGATGTTTTGGTGCATTTGGCCAATGTGATATAGGCCTTCAAACAGCGCGAGTTGAATTGAACCCGCTGTTGGCGTGGCTCGGTGCCGACACCTTCACTGGCGTTATCCTTCGGAACAGCTGAGGGGATTTGCACGGTCATTCGGTTGCTCTGAATCGAATGATCCAAGATGCTCCATTTCGGGAATAGCGGGTGACATAGCGGCCTCGTGAGACAGCGTTGCATAAAACACAACTAAGTTCTTAACTTGCATCAATTCCATTGTACTAGCTCCTTTGCTCTATGTTGGTAATAAAGCACGAGCTTTCGTAAATTCTTATTCCCCAAAGGGGTAGTTCGTCCATAAGTTCAGGTTATAAGTAATTATTTCAGATACTTAGCTATTTCGTACAGCATCAATAATAGATTGGCGGAGAGATTCGTCGCCACTCTCACATGCGCGATCCATGGCTTTTTTGATATCTGTCAGGTCCGATTTGAGTAGAACATTTTTAACAGGTCCAATCGAGGCGGGACGCATGGAGAGATTCGTTATCCCGATCGCGGCCAAAGCCAAGGCTTCGATAGGGCGTCCCGCATCTTCGCCGCAGAATGACAATTTCGTATTCGTGCGTTTGCTCTTTTCCACGATCAGTTCCAAGAAACTTATGAAGCCACTGTTCAATGTGTCATAGCGTTTGCGCACAAGTTCGTTTTCACGATCGGCTGCAAAGAAGAATTGCTTGAGATCATTCCCACCAATGGACATAAAATCCACTTTGGAAAAAAACGCATCTGGTGCAAAGGCCAGCGACGGCGTTTCCAGCATGACGCCAATCTCGATACTCTCAGGCAGGACATGCCCCAAACGCTCTTCGCGCATTAGGGCCTTATCAACTTCTGCGCGTGCAAAGTCGAATTCACTGGGTTGGGCAATGAAGGGAAACATCACACTGAGGGGACGCCCCTTTGCAGCCCTCAATAGAGCCTGAAGCTGCATCCGCAAGACGCCTGGTTTGTCTAACCCAACACGAATAGCCCGCCACCCTAATGCGGGATTGGGTTCTTTGATCAAGGGCATATAAGAGAGGACTTTGTCCGAGCCAATATCCAGAGTTCGAAACACAACTCGCTTGCCGTCTGCTGCATCCATAACACGGCTATACAGCTCGGAGAGCTCAGAGCGTTTGGGCATTTTATTGCGAACGAGGAATTGTAATTCGGTCCGGAAGAGCCCCACACCTTCAGCCCCTGAATTTTGTAGGCTCGGCAAATCGGCCATAAGACCTGCATTCATGACCATGTCAATACGGGTGCCATCCCGTGTTACGGTCTCCACGTCACGGATAGCGGCGTAGCGTTCTTGCGCCTTGGCTTCCATCGCGATTTTGTCATTGAAGGCATTCGCCACGGTTTCATCGGGACGAAGATGGACAATCCCCTGATCGCCATCCACCAAGATTTCATCCCCATTCAAAGCCTCAGTCGTGATGTTTTTGGCATGAATGATCAAGGGAATAGCCAAAGCACGGGCTACGATTGTGGCATGGCTGCCAACAGAACCTTCTTCCAAGACGATCCCTTTCAGGGAGCGCCCATAATCTAACAATTCGGCGGGACCGATATTGCGGGCAATCAAAATCGGATCGGCGGGCATTTCGGCGCCTGTTTCACGGCCTTGACCTGTGAGGATGCGCAAGAGGCGATTTGATAAATCGTCAAGGTCATGAAGACGATCACGCATATAGGCGTCCGACACCTGCGATAGACGCGCTCGGGCGCCAGATTGTTCTTTTTCAACGGCCGCTTCAGCAGAGAGGCCCGTTTCGATATCCGTCTCAATACGCCGCATCCAACCACGGGAATGGGCGAACATTTTGTAGGCTTCTAAGACTTCTAATTGTTCTTTGTCGCCGGATTTAACATTGGCCAACATGGCATCGACGCTGGCGCGCAATTGATCCACGGCCTCGTTGAGCCGTATCTTTTCCGCAGTGGAATCTTCGCAGACCAAATTGGTGACGACAACGCGTGGCTCATGGAGCCAGACATGCCCACGGGCTGCCCCTTCTTGGGCCGTGCTTGCGCGGAAAAGTCTTTGGAGTTGGTGCAAGCCACCTAAAGCAGACCCTTCATCCACAAAGGCACCCAGCTCCGCCATTTCCGCCAAGATCATCGCAACAACTTCGAGGCCATAGATCTCATCTGCGGTAAATTCCCGCGCGTCTTTCGATTGGACGACTAAGACGCCCAGTTTTTCACCAAGGCGTTGAATTGGAAGACCGAGGAAGGAGGAATAAATTTCCTCGCCTGTTTCCGGCATAAACCGAAAGCCCCGCTCACTGGGGGCATCGGCGGTATTAATCACAGAGTTGAGCTTGGCGACACGACCCACCAAACCTTCGCCCATGCGAAGGCGGGTTTCATGTACCGCCTCTGAGCGCAGACCTTCTGTCGCGCAGAGTTCAAGAGTTTCATCATCGCGGAACAGATAGATAGAACAGACTTCGCATCCGATTGAATCTGCAATCAAATGAGTGATTTTATTGAGCCGCTGCTGACCTTCGCCTTCTTCTGCCATTGTGTCGCGCAGGCGACCCAATAGTTTGCGGCTTTCGCTCTCTGTTCTTTCTGGCATGGGCAAAGTGCCCCTTATGATGCTTTCTCTAATTCAAAGGCATCATGCAACGCCTGAACGGCAAGTTCCATATATTTACGGTCAATTAACACAGAAATTTTGATTTCTGATGTCGCAATAACCTTAATATTAATACCTTCGTCGGAGAGCGTCTTGAACATTTTAGCCGCAACACCGGATTGGCTCCGCATTCCGATGCCAACGGCAGAGACCTTGGCAACGTTTGTGTCAGAGATGAGATCTACATAGTTGAGATCGCCAGACGCTTTGGAGGCATCCAATGCTTTTTGTGCGCGCAAAACTTGATCTGTTGGGCAAGAGAATGTCATGTCAGTGCGCCCATCGTCACCGATGTTCTGGATGATCATGTCGACGTTAATACCTGCATCGGAAAGAGGGCCAAAAATCGCAGCTGCGATACCTGGACGGTCCTCAACGGAAACGAGGGTCATTTTTGCTTCGTCTCGAGAATATGCAATGCCTGATACGACGTTAGATTCCATGATTTCCTCCTCGGCACACACTAAGGTACCTGCTTCGTCTGAGGGTTCTTCAAAGCTTGAAAGAACCCGTAATTTCACTTTGTAGCGCATGGCAAGTTCAACGGAGCGAGTCTGTAAGACTTTGGCGCCGAGAGATGCCAATTCTAGCATTTCTTCGAAAGATATTTTGTCCAGTTTGCGTGCTTTTTCTGCGATGCGGGGGTCTGTTGTGTAAATCCCGTCAACATCTGTGTAGATGTCACAGCGTTCCGCATCAAAGGCAGCAGCAAAGGCAACGGCGGTTGTATCCGATCCACCACGTCCGAGCGTTGTAATGCGGCCCTCTGGCGAAACCCCTTGGAACCCAGCGACAACAGCGACGCGCATACCCTCGTTGAATTTTGTGGTGATGTTTTCAGAGGGAATTTCCTCAATCCGCGCCGAAGAATGGGCAGAGGTCGTTTTGACGGGAACTTGCCATCCTTGCCAGCTGCGGGCAGGGATATCCATTTCTTGCAACGTGAGAGCCATCAAACCTGCAGTGACGTTTTCGCCCGAGGACACAACGGCGTCATATTCGCGCGCATCATAGAGAGGGGAGGTTTCATTCACCCATCCGACAAGTTCATTCGTCTTGCCAGACATGGCAGAAACGATAACGATTACATCGTAGCCTTTGGCAACTTCTAATCCGACGCGCTTTGCTGCGCGTTTGATCCGGTCCAATGTCGCGACAGAGGTGCCGCCAAATTTCATCACAAGTACGGGCATTTTGTTCCCTTTGGTCATATAGTGCAGGGGGTTTATGATTTTGTGACTATAAGTACAAGGGAGTATTCCCAAAATGAGCCACGCTGTCGCGTGGCACAGTGTAAGTTCAAAGCCTTCAGCTCGTTCCGAGCCTGCAGCATTGAACGGATTGGCTAGTTCTTTTTGCGTTTTGGCACAAAGGGGAGGGGAACGACCGGAATTCCATCGTCGATCAGCTTTTTAGCATCTTCGAGTTTCGCTTCGCCGTAAATTGAGCGCTCTTGAGTTTCACCAAGATGCATGGACCGGGCTTCTTTGGCAAAATTCTGACCAACGTATTCGGAATTCGCTTCGACAGCTTTTTGCATCTCAGCAACTGGGGTCTCTTCGGCTTTGGGTGCGAGAGTGACTTGCTTGCGAGAGGGCGCAACATTGGGCGCCATGATGGCTTTGTTGATATGAGAGGAACCACAGGTTTCACAAATGATCATACCTGCAGATTTCAATTTGTCGAAGGCAGACGCCGATTGGAACCAACTATCAAATGTATGATCGTTGTCACATTTAAGCGCATATTGGATCATGTTGAGCCTCGTTCTGGGGTGTTAGACTAATTAGTCAATTTGCCCGCAGAATCAAGGTCGTTTCTCAGAGCTTTGGCATTGTATGGTATCACAGTGGAGCCATAGGGAGCCAAAAGAAAAGGGCCGCTGATTGAGCGGCCCTTGTAATGGTTTTAGAAGTTGAGCGACAAGTCTTTGTGGACTGCCGTACAGGAGGCAAGGAACAAAGCCTGTTCACGGCTGAGTTTCGGCTGCATCCGTGAGCCAATCGTTGTCGAGAGAGCGGCGGCATAAGTCGCAACGTCTGAACCGATTTGTTGTTCAATTGTGCCACGCCATGCGAGCTGAGCAGTGTACAATTGAACGGCCTCTTCGTATTCCTCCAAGGCTGTTTCACGATCCTTCTTGCGTTTGCCGAGCGCCTTTTTGACTTTGCCCAATGCCTTTTTGACATCATCCGCCCCGGCAATTTCACGGAACTGACGTTCTGCGATTTTCGCGGCTTCTTCTGCCTCTGGGAAGTCAGCAGTTTCAACCACGCTGCGTAAGGCCATCAAATCCGCTTCTGCCGCAATATAGGTCGCGGAGGCATCAATGATTTCTTGGAGTTCAACAACCGCTTCGAATGATTTGTCACCTGCACGGCGATAGTCATTGCGTGCTTTGGTTTCAGCATCCGTTAGGAATTTGAACGTGTCATGCGCATCCTTCCATTCAAGCGGAATTTCTGAGGTGAGCTCAGAAATCTCGGCTTCAAAGACGGCAATCCCTGTTTCAAGCTCTGCACGACGCGCGTCATTTTCAGACCCCGTACCGAGGCGAGACAGGGACGTCTTGAGCTCTTCTTCTTGCTCTTTGATGTGGCGAATTTGCTTTTCAAGGGCACGCACATCTTTGAGCAGCGGACGATAGGCTGGTTCTGCTTCCGCAACAGCATCGACACGAACTGCGATATCCGCGAGCGACGCAAGAGACGCCTCAGCCAAGGATGTCGACTCATCAAGTAGTTCGCCGAAGTCCTCTGGAAGTCCATCGAGGTTGATTGACTTGGCTGCCTGAACAGCCGCCATTGTTGCGCCACCATCCTGTGCCACTTTTTGGCTCACGAAATCGTCCAAGCAGAATTGAAGCTTCGGGTTCCGTGGAGGCGGAGCCGAGTCCGACAAGTAGCTAGAGCGGTTTGGCAAATAGTTCACCAGTTGCGGATAGAGACCTACGATTGTAAGGGCAATCAACTGCAATGTGATAAAGGCAATCACGCCTTTATACATCTGAATTGTCTTGACCACAGCCGGAGCCACCCCACGCAGATAGAAGAGCGCAAAGCCAAAGGGCGGGGTGAGGAATGAGGTTTGAATGTTCAAACCGATCATAACACCGAGCCAGACAGCGGTAATGTTTGCGCTCGGATCCGCCAAGAGAATAGGCGCAACGATAGGCACAACAACAACCGCGATTTCGATGAAGTCTAGGAAGAAGCCAAGCACAAAGATTACCAACATAACGATGATAAACTGTGTCCAGAACCCACCAGGGAGCGTTTCCAAGAATTCGCGAACAAGCTCTTCACCACCAAAGGCACGGAATGCGGCTGTGAGCATTGCGGCACCAAGAAGGATGACAAAGACCAAGGCTGTTGTCTTGGAGGTTTCCATCATTACGCCATTTAGAGTACCGTCAATGCGCATAACACGCAGACCACTCCAGATGATGCCTGTGAGCATGATCACTGTGCCAATGACACCAATCGTGATGCCCAAAGTATCCTGAGACGAGGAGGCCGCTTTTAGGTTCATGTCAAAGACGCTGATAGCGCCACCGACAATCACAAGGCCCAAAATGGTGAGCAATGCAGGAACAAAAGTGTAGCGATCTTTGTCAACGAGACGGTAGCCCGCCATGACCAAGGCACCTGCGGCACCAATGGCCCCCGCTTGGTTCACTGTTGCCACACCTGTAATGATTGAGCCGAGAACCAAGAAGATCAAAGCCAAAGGTGGGATCAGAGTTAGAGCAACCTGACGCCAAAACGCGCCGTCAAATTTGCCTTCATAAGGTACGGCTGGTGCCGCTGATGGTTTGATGATCGCATAGGCGAGAATATACAGCATGTAGATTCCAACCAACAGGAGACCAGGGACAAAGGCTCCGAGGAACATTTCACCTGCAGATGTTGAGCTAACGTCAAAGACGCTTGGCATTTGCAATTCACCAGTCGCCTCTTTGTAGAGCGCTTTACGCGCTGTGCCCGCTTGGTCTGTTGCGGAGGCAAGTTGGTCCGCAAGGATGATCAAAACAATCGACGGTGGGATGATTTGTCCCAAGGTTCCTGAGGCCGCAATCGTTCCTGTTGCCAAAGAGGGTGAATAGTTGTTGCGTAACATAGCAGGCAAAGAAATCATGCCCATTGCAACAACTGTTGCACCAACGATGCCTGTTGTCGCCGCCAAAAGCGCGCCAACAAATACCACCGAAATACCCAAACCGCCTGGAACAGGTCCAAACAACTGGGCCATCGTCACCAAAAGGTCTTCGGCGATTTTTGAACGTTGCAACATAATGCCCATGAAAATGAACAAAGGAATAGCAATGAGCGTGTCGCGTTCGACCTCCCAATAGATACCCCTGAGGTTAATCACCCCAGCAGAGAGCCATTCAGACGGGCCGCCTGAGTGGAAATAGGCATCGGTATCGCCAGCAAAGAAATAGCCGGATACCGCAGCGAGTAGAATTGTAATAATTGCCGAGCCCGGGAGGGCAAAGGCAACAGGATAGCCTGATCCCAAGGCAGTCGCCATGATCAGCACGAGAACGAGTAAGAAAAAGAGTTCCATAGGTGACCTCAGTGAGAAACAGGAGCAACTTCGCGACGACCGGGTTCTTCCCGATAATTCGCGACGGCTTCAAAGAAATAGCTGACGAATTGGATCATCATTGTGATCGCAAATAGGCCGATAAAGACCGCCATTTGGTATTTGATGAACATACCAGCTGCGCCAGATTGCGAAATCTCAAACGAGACAACGGGTGCATTGATCATCGACTGGCGACCGGACATTCCGACCAACAAGATGACCCAACATGTCGCCGTACCCAAGGTGAGGGATCCAATCGCGTTCACAAAGCCTTTGGTCTTGTGAGTGAACCCTGCATAGAGGATATCGACGCGCACGTGACCTTCGTCAAACAATGTGTAAGCGGAGGCAAACAAAAAGAGGGCTGCGTACCAGTAGCGTACCAAATCACCCATGAATGCTTGCTCATAGGAAAATACGAAGCGTGTAATCACGATCAACAATTCGGCCGCTACGATCAAGAGAGCGAGCCATGTAAAGCCGAGCGTTCGAGAGAATAGAGCAACGACAAAGCCGACTATAACCAGCGGGATATGAACATAAGGCGCAACGAAAGCAGCGCGACCAAATTGGCGGGCGGCATCTTCGCTTAGGAAGGCTTCGAATACATTTTCAACTCGCATCAGGGCGACAATTGCATCAGCGATCCCAACGAAGAAAACGCTAAAGAAGAGTGCGCGGATTAAATAGCAGTTAAATCGATGGATACGATCGGCATCAAAGCGGAGCGATGTCGTCGCGTTACGCTGAACATAGAGCAAAGCAATGGCTAAACTTGCCACATAAACGCCGATTGGAACAATTGCCAATGCGCCGGCCTGACCACTGAGGGCTTGATTGACACTCGGCATATCAAAGCCAACATGTAGAATGTTGTTTATTAAATATGCAGCCAGTATGGCAAGCATTCCCCAACCAAGAAGCCGCACCATAGATGCGGGTCTACCTTCCCTTGGGATGGTGTGGGTTGCATGGGTATCGGTCATGAAGTCCCCCTAATTTAGAATAATCCTGAATAGCAGGAAAAAGGATAGTCGTGCTATTAAAAAAACGGGGCCATAATTTTGGCCCCGTTCATAAGTTGTTGTAAGAAACGATTACTCGCCGAGGCCTAGGATACGGTTACGTTGCGAAATGAACGTACCTTCCAATGCCGCGATTGTACCGCCAATTTCGCGCAAGCTCTTTTGGAAGTGATCGTCGATCTTAGTTGCCATCGCAGAGTGCGCACGTGTTTCTTCAAACACTTCTTCCGCACCTTCAGCAAATGCATCCCAGATGTCGTCGTTGAACGAGCGCACTTCGATGCCCTGTTCGTTGACAAGCTTCTGCATGTATTCGCCGTTTTTCGCCATGCCTTCGCTGTGTGCGTTTGCATGCTCTTCGTTTGCTGCAGCTGTGATGATCGCACGTTCCCAATCAGAGAGGCTTCCCCACCATTCTGCGTTCAAGCCTAGCGCAAGTCCGCCACCTGGCTCGTGCATACCACCAGTGTAGTAGTATTTTGCCGCTTCGTAGAACTTCATGAAGTAGTCATTATATGGACCAACCCACTCTGTCGCGTCGATTGCGCCAGAAACGAGGTTTTCATAAATTTGACCACCAGGAAGGGATACAGAAGACGCGCCCATTTTTGTGATAACCTGACCACCTAGGCCTGGCATACGCATTTTTAGGCCTTTGAAGTCGTCTGGGCTTTCCATTTCTTTGTTGAACCAGCCACCCGCTTGTGTGCCTGTTGAACCAACAGCAAGTTTTTTCAAGCCGAATTCACCGGATAGTTCGTCCCAAAGCGCTTGACCGCCGCCGAACTTGATCCAAGCATCCCACTCTTGAGTGGACATTCCGAATGGAACAGATGTGAAATATGCAAAACCTGGGTGCTTACCAGTCCAGTAGTAGTCTGCACCGATGTAGGCATTTGCGTTGCCAGAAGAAACTTCGTCAAAAGAGTCAAATGCACCAACACGTTCGCCAGCTGCGAAATATTCAGTTTGGATTGCACCGTTTGACAAGACATTTACACGCTCAGCAAAACGCTGTGCAGATGTTCCCAAGCCTGGGAAATCGCGTGGCCATGTAGACACGATTGTCATTGTGCGTGTGCCTTGTGCGACAGCTGGTGCGGCTAGTGTAGTGACACCAGCACCGGCAAGCGCGGCACCTTTCAAAAATTTACGACGTTCCATGCAATAGACTCCTCCTGTTTGCATTTTATAGTGCTCAATTACCTTAAGCTTTGGTAAGATTAACTTACCACTTGCAACTAAGCAACTTATATTTTGAGCTTAGGGAATACCTGCGATTCGGCAAGGATTGAGTGAGACGCCTGCTCGAATTTAGCAAAGTATTTTGTATTTTATGAAAAAATCCAGCTTTTTGAATGTTGCGGTTCCAAAATTTTGTGGCCAGGCATTAGTCAAAATGTCTCACCTCGATACCTGAATTATCAAGGTGCACCTTGATGTTTTGAGCCATGACAACGGCATCTCTGGTATCGCCGTGCAAGCACACAGTATCGATTTGCGTTTCAATTCGCTTGCCAGATTCGGCGATGATGGCACATTCTTTGATCATTTTGACGATCCTTGGCGCGGCAACGGTTGCGTCATGCAACACCGCACCTGGCAAAGCGCGATCCACGAGGGTTGCGTCGTCATTGTAGGCACGATCGGCAAAAATTTCCGAAACATAGGCACAGCCAAGTTCCTCGACCGCCGCCATTTGCGCGGTTGCCGCCAAAACCATAATGCGCGTGTCAGGCGCAACGGAGAGCACGGCTTCATAACAGGCCAAAGCCATCTCGTGATCCTCGGACGTCATGTTGGACAAAGCCCCGTGCAATTTTACATGGCGCATCTCTGCTCCAACAGAGTGTGCCATCGCTTGCGCCGCGCCCACTTGATAGCGGATTTGGTTTTGCAGCGTGTCATAGGCGACGGATAACCGACGGCGTCCGAACCCTTTGAGGTCATCAAATCCAGGATGGGCACCAATACCAACGCCGTTTTTTGCGGCCGTTCTCATGGTGGTGGCCATTATATCGGGGTCGCCTGCGTGAAATCCACAGGCCACATTGGCCGATGTCACAATATCCAAGAGGGCAGCGTCATCGCCCATGCGCCATGCGCCGAAGCCTTCGCCAAGATCAGCATTTAGATCAATTCTCATGCTTTGCCTTTCTTAAACGCTTAGCTGTGTCACGGAATTCAAAAACATCGCCTCAAAATTCAACCCATAAGTCAGGGCATGCGTGTCTTGGGGAAGGTCGTCTGGAGCAATGTCGGGGGTGCGGAGGTAATGGGCCGCGCCAAGAGTTGCGACTTGAAAGGCCCAAACCAATTGCGATGCTTTGGTGTCATCAATCTTTAACGTGGTTGCGAAGTGACTCGCCAATGTGTCCAACCCCTCAGCTTGCGATCGTTTGAATTCGACAAAGGTTTCCAAAGGCACGTTAAATTGGGTTCTTGTCTGCGCCTCTGTCATTAAAGGTACCAACAAAGGATCAGTGGTGAGAGACTTGCAATAGGCCTCACAAAAGTCCTGATAAGTTTGGGCGGTTGATAACGCTTGAGGCAAGGCATTCAGCCAATTCCAAAAGACCGAAAGGTAAATGGCCCCAATGATTTCTTCGCGTGTTTTGAAATATAAATAGAGCGTGCCTTTGGCAACATTACAGGCCTCGGCAAGCTTGTTCATGGACAAGCCCTCGGCTCCGGTCTCACGCAATAGCTGGGTTGCTTTGCTCAAGATATGTTCGCCTTTGGCAATCTTTTCTTCGGGGGAATCAGGTTTAAACATGGGGCCTCCTGTTCTTAGATAAGCAAAAAACTGAACGTTGGTCATCCATGTTCGGACAAATCCTCAGAAAAACCTCTGCACTCACGTAATGATACGCCGTAAGTTTTGGTTCCCTTGCGCGCTAGGCCTATGCCATAAACCCAACTGAACCAATTCTTAAACGGGGACATGACATGACCGAGATCGAAACCTTGAACCAGATCATGACAGATCGCCATTCATGTCGTGCCTTTTTGGATACCGAGGTCACGCGGGCGCAAATTGAACAGATGTTGCACACGGCCCAAAAGGTGCCGTCATGGTGCAATTCCCAACCTTGGCAAGTCACCATTGCCTCAGGTCAGACGGTCATCGAGTTATCGAAATTGCTCTTTGCTGCGCGGACAAATGGGCTTGAGGAGCCAGATGTTGCCTTTCCCGACACCTACGTAGGTGAATACAAACGGCGCCGTTCCATCTGTGGATGGCAGCTCTATGACGCGGTTGGTGTGCAAAAAGGGGACCGCGAAGGATCGATTGCGCAAATGATGGAAAACTATCGTTTTTTTGGGGCGCCCCATGTTGCAATCGTCACAACGCCCGAGGAATTGGGCGCCTATGGTGCGCTCGATTGCGGTGCCTTTATCACGGGCTTTACCCTTGCCGCGCAAGCGCTGGGCATCGCAACTATTCCGCAAGCTTCAATAGCCGGGCGCGCGCCTGTTGTTCGCGAATTTCTAAATATCCCGAAAGAGCGCCACATCTTATGCGCTATTTCCTTTGGGTACAGTGATCAGGATCACCCAGCCAACAGTTTTCGAACCGAACGTGCGGGTCTCACGGAATTTGTTGACTGGGCGCAATAGCCTTAGGGCTTGGCCGCAACAACGATCACTTCGACCAAATGCTGAGGCGTTGCAAGGGCGGCTTCGCCTGTGGCGCGGGCTGGCGCGTGGCCTGTCGGAACCCAAGCATCCCACACAGAATTCATTTCTGCGAAATCGGACATATCTTTGAGCCAGATTGTTGTGCTTAGGATATTGGTCTTATCTGATCCGCACTGCTCTAGCAAAGCATCAACTTTGTCCAAACAAGATTGAGTTTGCTCGGTCACGGATGTGCCAGGCTCACCGACTTGACCCGCAAGATAAATCGTGGACCCATGAACCACGGCTTGGCTCATGCGCTGACCCGTGGCGATACGCGTGATATTTGACATGCTGTTTTCCTTTGTAATGACTACGAGCTAAAGAGCAGCTTTCGCATTTGGTTACAATATTTTTCACCACCGGATTTGCGGCAGGCTTAAAAAGCACCGATTCTGTAAGAAACGCTATGAAATTGCCGCGCATTCTTTTGCTATTGCTTGCAGGTCCATTGCAGGAGCGTTAAAGGCATAGGCAACATGACAAACGGAGGCTCCCATGTCGATTGATACCACGATCGCTGCCAAAGTGGCCAAATTGGCCCGTATCAAAGTAGAAGACGATGCATTGCCTGCTTTGGCGCAAGAATTTAACGATATTCTTGGGTTTATTGAGCAGCTCAACGAAGTTGACGTTGACGGCATTGAGCCGATGACCTCTGTGACGCCTCAAAAGCTTAAGCGTCGTGAGGATGTGGTGACAGACGGGGATCAACAGGACAAAGTTCTAACAAATGCCCCTGATGCCCGCGAAGGATTTTTTGCAGTTCCAAAGGTGGTTGAATAATGTCTGATTTAAACACATGGACAATCGCGGATGCCCGCGACAAGCTTCGTTCTAAAGATGTGAGTGCGGTTGAGCTAACGCAAAGCTGCCTTGACGCCATTGATGGCGC